>JAJZGX010000064.1 GCA_021804825.1 Pseudomonadota bacterium
CCATCGGCAGCAAGCCCCTCTAACGGCCCGCCCTCCCATGACGTGTCATCGCCGGAGATGCGATCAATCACCGACGGCTCCAGCACGAAATAGCCGCCATTGATCAGCGCATTGTCGCCGGGTGGCTTTTCAGCGAAGCGTTGCACGCGCGTGCCATCGAGTTCAAGCGCACCATAACGCCCCGGCGGCGTCACGGCGGTGAGCGTCGCGGCCTTGCCCTGGGCCTTGTGAAACTTCACGAGGGCACCAATGTCGATGTCGGCGAGGCCATCGCCATAGGTCAGGCAGAAGGTGCCATCGACGCCGATCAGCTGGCGCGCGCGCCGCAATCTACCGCCGGTTTGCGTCCCTTCGCCGGTATCGACCAGCGTAATGCTCCAGGGTTCGGCCAGACTCTGGTGATAGTGAATCTTGTTATGACGCGCGTCTATGGTGACATCAGAGGAATGCAGCACGTAATTGGCGAAATATTCCTTGATCATATACCCCTTGTAACCAAGCAGGATCACGAAATCCGTAATGCCGTGATGGGCATAGATTTTCATGATATGCCAGAGGATCGGCCGCCCGCCGATTTCGACCATGGGTTTGGGGCGCAGTTGCGTTTCCTCGGAAATGCGCGTGCCGTAGCCGCCGGCCAGGATGACTGCTTTCATCGAAATTCAATCTCTGTTCAAGGTTGCGGCTCCTGCATAGCGACGATTGCCGGGCGGTTCAATTGCCCTGTGGCTCGCCATGTGCCGCGCTAAAGGCGTAGACGACCCTCGCTGATGTCGCCATGAACATCGTGATCAAGCACCCGCCATTGCCCATTGGCAGCGGCCATCCAGAACCACAGCGGGTCAGCAATCAGGCGCGGATCAAAACCTTCCGCCATCAACACCGCCTTCTGCTGCTTAAAGGTCGCGGTCAGCGGCAAGACCGGCATGATCCGCACGAACAACGGGCGGGCATAGGTTGGCAGATGCTGCTTCAGGGCAGCGGTTACATCTGCCAATTGGAACCCGTCACGCACCACCAGCGCCGCCATGCCGGCACGCCCCTCATGCCCCGGCACCTTGACGCCATAGACCGCACAATCCGTCACCCCCGCCACCGCACCGATGACCCTCGCAACTTCCGTGGTTGCAACATTCTCGCCGTGCCAACGAAAAGTATCGCCGATCCGGTCGACAAAATAATGATAGCCCTGCGCATCGGCGCGCATCAGGTCGCCGGTGCGAAACCAGACATCGCCCTTGGCAAACACATCGCGCAGCAATTTGCGGCTCGTGGCTTCCGGATCCGTATAACCCTCGAAGGCCCCGGTGGCACCACGCCCGGCGCTCACCAGACCCAATGCCTCGCCCGGCTCATCATTCGCGCAGCGTTGACATAAGCCGTCGGCACCCCGCCACGGCTCGCCCGTGGCAGCATCATGGCGCACCAGCGCCAGCGGAAAGCCATGTGCGAGAAATCCCGGAATGCGCCCCAGCGCACCGGGCTTGCCCTCGACATTGTAAAGCGAAACATTGCCCTCGGTCGCCGCATAGAATTCGAGAATGCGTGGCAGCGCAAAGCGCGCCGCGAACCTTTCCCAGATCGCCCCCGAAAGCCCATTGCCACAGGCGAGGCGCAGGTGATGTGCGCGCTCCAGCGGATGCGGCGGCGCATTCAAAAGATAGCGACAAAGATCGCCGATATACTGGAAGATGGTGCATTCGAAGCGCACGACATCATCCCAGAATTGGCTCACGGAAAATTTGTCGCGCACCACCACCGCGCCGCCCGACACCAGCATCGCGCCGGGCGCGACCACACCACCGACGCTGTGGCACAGCGGCAACGGATCATACAGCCGATCCTTGGCGCTGGCTTCGCTCAACCCGGCAAACCACAGGCTCCAGGTGAGAATGCGGTGATGGCTGAGCCGTGCCGCCTTGGGCATGCCGGTTGTGCCCGAGGTGAAGATCAGCAAAGCCGGATCGTCCAGCGTGATGTTTTCCGCTTCACTCTCATCGAGCGCTGCGTCGGAAAAGCCGCTCAAGGTCGCGCGAAACGCCGCATCAAACCGGATCACGGGCAAGCCCGGTTCAACCTTCAGCGAAACATCGCCGATCACCGCACGCGCGCCGGCAACCTGCAAACCATGCGTGAGCCCGGCTGCGGCGAGCTGCGGGTTGAGCAGCGCGGTGACGATGCCGACCCGCGTGAGGCCCAGCCACGTCGCCAGATAATCGGCAGAATTGAGCATGTGCAGGGCGATCACATCGCCCCTGCCCCAGCCTTGCGCCAGCGCGAAGCGGGCCGTGCGGCGCATCTGTCCGGCCAGCGCCGCATAGGACAGGCAGGCTTCGGCGCTGAGAATGGCAGGCGCATCGCCATGTGCCAGCGCCTCGGCCTCGATGCGTCGCGGCAGGGTCAGCAACGGTGTCGCGGCCATGGCACTGGTGGCACGCAGTGCTGCCAGCCACAGTCGGTTGGCGGAAACAGGCGCGGCTGGCATCACGCCGTGGCTCCGGCATCGACGGTGATGACGCTGCCGGTGATCCGCCGGGCATCATCGCTCATGAGGAAGGCGACCGCCCCGGCGACATCATGCGGCTCGATCAACAGCCCCATGGCGCTGCGCCGTGCAATCTGTGCCCGCTGCGCTTCATCCATCGCGCCAGTCAATTCAGTTGCGGCAAAGCCGGGCGCCACGGCATTGACGGTAATGCCGACCTTGCCGACATCACGGGCCAGCGAGCGCGTGAAGCCGACCATCGCCGCCTTGGTCGCCCCATAGATGCTGAGCCCGGCAGAGCCGGTGCTGGCGATGATCGATGCCATCGTGACAATGCGCCCGGCATTCTGCTGCATCATCGAGCGCAGGACATATTTGGTCAGCAGCATCGGCGAAACCGTATTGAGCCGCACCAAGGCCTCGATTTGCGCCTGCGACAGGCTGGTGAGCAACCCCTCGGCGCTGCCAGCGGCATTGTTGACGAGGCCGTAGAGCGGCCCAAATTCAGCCTTTATGCGTCGCACATGCCCGGCAATCTGATCGAGATCGCTGAGATCGGCTTCATGAAAATGAATTTCCCCCGGCGCCGCCGCGCCGATCGCCGCCTCAAGCGCCGGGCTCGACTTGCGCGCCAGAACAATGATGCGGAAGCCGTCGGCGGCAAGCCTCGTTGCGATGGCGAGGCCAAGCCCGCGACTGGCCCCACTGATGATGACATTACGCATGACGACGCTCCAGCTTGCCACCGGCGCTCATCGGCAAGGACGTGACGAAAGTCAGTGATACTGGCACCTTGTGGGCCGGCAGAGTCGCCCGGCAGACGCGCAAAATCTGTGTCCGCAATTCAGCCTCATCGCAACCGGCCTCCGCCACGACTTCAGCGGCAACCAATGATCCGGTCAGCGGGTTGCGGCGCGGGTGCACGCGAGATTGATGCACCTGCGCAACACCATTGATGACCGCTTCAACTTCTTCGGGCGCAACTTTGGCACCGCCGACATTGATGATGCCGCTGGCGCGCCCGGCAAAATACACCCGATCACCGCGCTGCACCACGAGATCGCCAGTATCAACGAAGCCCTCATCGTCATGCAAGGCGCTGCCACCCCCGGCATAGGCCGAAGCCGTGCGCGCCGAGCGCAGGTGCAGCGTGCCGTTTCGCACCCGCATTTCAACCTTGCCCGGCACATCGAGCCAATTAGCCGGGAACCCGGCAAGACCGTCATTGACCTCGAAGGCAACACCGGCCTCGGTTGAGGCGAAGGCATGGCCAATCATCACGCCGGGGAAGGCCGCCCTCAGGGCGTCGAGCACCGCCTGATCGACAATTTCGCCTGAAAGTCGCAGGTAGCGGGGTTTCAGGGTGGTGAGATCGGGGCACATCAATGCCTGGCGCCAATGGCTCGGCGTTCCGGCAAGATGCGTCACACCCGCGTGGCGCAGCCGGCCGATGAAAGCGGCCACGGGCTCGCCCGTGTGCGACAGCACCATCGAGCCCCCACCGGTGAGCGCGCGCAAAAGCATCTGCAACCCACCATAGCGCCGCACATCGTAGAATGTGCCCCACACGACCTCATCTGTGGCACCAAGCGGCGCAATCGCCCCCGTGAGCCCGGCAAAACTATGGGCAACCAGCTTCGGCGGGCCGGATGTTCCCGATGTGAACATGAACCATTGCGTATCGCAGTCCGGCGCTGTGACGATGGCTGGTTGTGGTGCCGTCCGCAAAGCCAGGCAAGTGACGCCACGAGCCGGCGTCAGGCCCTCCATTGTCGCATCGTCAAAAACATGGGTCACGCCATGATGGATCATCACCGCGGCGGCTTGCGCGGCGGTCAGATCAGGCGGGCAAATGATCAGGCGCCCGGCGCGCCCGTCGAGTTCAAGCAAAGCCAGAGCAAAATCATGCTGGTCGCGCGTGCGCAGCAGCACGGTTGCATGAGGGCCGACTTCCGCGCCCGCCAACCGCGACGACTTTGCCATCTGCGCAAGATCAAGCTGCGCGCCCGCCGTAAAAAGCTGCGCGCCACGCGCAGAGCCTGCAACATGCTGGCGCAGGCTCATGCGCGGGATCGGCGCGGCGGCACTTTCACTCACGCAGGAACCGCAGCGTTGTAAAAGCGCACCAGATCGCCGAGCGTCTGCGGATAGCGCACATCCTCAGCCGTGGCGAACGGGTCAAACCCAAGCTTGTCTTCGAGGTTGGCCACCAGAATGGCAAAGCCCAGAGAATCCAGCCCGCAGGCCGCCAACGCCATGTCATCGCTGAGCGGCCTGAGAGTTTGACCTTGCTCTTTGGCGACGCTGGCGATTTCGCTCATGATGATATCGTGCAGGTTCACGTAGGCCTCCCGAGGGTTCAGAGTGTCTTAAGGCACAGTGCTTAAAGATTGGTTTGACAGGGTTTCTCCTGTTTCGCCCCCGAGGGTTCAAGACGAAGCCATGCGCCTGCTCAACAAGCTCCCCGCAATTGCCCCGGAACCGCAGGCCCATCATTGCCGCGCCATCGAGGCTTCCGACCTCGCGCAAGTGACGGCCTTGCTGGCCGAAGGCTTTCCGGGGCGCAATCTCGCGTGCTGGCAACTGGGCCTTGCGGCACTGAGCGCCCGCAGGCTGGATGAACCCCTGCCGCGCTGGGGCTATGTGCTTGAACAGGGCGGCAAAATCGTCGGCGTGCTGTTGCTGATCCATGCGCCCGGTGATGCTTCGCCTGATGGCCCGCGTTGCAATGTCTCGAGTTGGTATGTGAAGCCTGAGGCGCGCGCGCTAGCACATGTGTTGGTGAAGCAGGCCCTGCACATCAAGCAAATGACCTACACCAACATTTCCGCGGCCCCGCACACCCTGCCGCTGCTGAAACTGCAAGGCTACCAGCTCTATAACTCCGGGTCGCTTCTGGCACCTCTCTTGTTGGGGCGCGGCTTGCATCGCCGCATCCGCAGCTTTGACGCCGCACGCGATCAGCCAGCCTTGCCGCCGCAGGAATATCGCATGATGTGTGATCATGCGGCGCTGGGCTGTCTGGTGCTGGTGGGCGAGGATCAACAGGGGCTGGTGCCCTTCGTGTTCAACCGCCCCGAAGCGCGGCGCTGGCCCACGACGCTGAGCCGAACGCTGTCGCGCCTCCGCTGGGCGCAACTGCGCCGCATCCCGGTGATTCTGGCGCGCCGGGCATTACGGATCCGGCCCCTGATCTATTGCCGCGATATCGGCGATCTCGTCCGCTTCGCGTCTCCGCTCGGGCGCTGGCTCCTCATCCATCATGGGATCACGCTGGTGCGGCTCGACGCGCCGGCACCGGTGCCGGGTCTCATTGGCCGGTTTTCGCCTGAGCGCGACAAGAAATTCTATCGCGGTCTCAAAGCCCCGCGCCTGAATGATCTCGCCTATAGCGAAATCGTCTATTTCGGCTCCTGAGGTATCACCATGCCCACCCAACAAGCCAGCCTCAACAGCCTGAACCTGGCGCAGGCCCTGGTGGCAGCGCTGGAGGCCTACGGCATTCGCCACGCTTTCTGTGTGCCGGGCGAAAGTTATCTGGCCTTGCTCGATGCGCTGCGCGACAGCAGCATCTCCCTTACCGTCTGCCGCAACGAGGCGGGGGCCGCGATGATGGCCGATGCCGTGGGCCGCGCCACCGGCCGGCCGGGGCTCTGCCTCGTCACCCGCGGCCCCGGCGCCACAAATGCCGCGCCGGGCATTTATATTGCCGATCGCGACGCGACGCCGATGTTGATGCTGGCAGGTCAGGTCGACCAGCGCTGGCGTGGGCGCGATGCTTGGCAGGAGCTGGATTTCACCGCCACCTTCGGCGCGATGACCCGCTGGTGCGGCGAACTCGACAACCCGGCGCACTGGGAAGAAACGCTGCACCGCGCGCTTCACGCCACCACATCGGGTCGGCCCGGCCCCGCCGTGCTGGCCTTGCCGCGCGATCTCCTGAGCCTGGCGGTTCCGGCTCCCACGCGCCAATTCAGCCCCCCGTCCGCGATCGGGCCTGATCCCGCAACGCTGGCCAGTCTGGCAAAAAGCTGGGGCGCCGCCGCGCGGCCACTGGTCATTCTGGGTGGCTCAGGCTGGAGCGCTGATGCCTGCGCTTCTTTTGCCGACTTTGCCGCGCACTACGGCGTGCCGGTGGCGACCAGCTATCGCCGCGCCTCGCTGTTTTCCGCCGATCACCCCTGCTATGCCGGAGACCTTGGCCTTGGCGCCAATCCGCGGCTGGTGGCGCGGGTCAAGGCCAGCGATTTCGTGCTGTTGCTCGGCGGCCGGCTCGGCGAGGTTCCAAGCCAAGGCTACAGCCTGCTTACCCCGGAGCAAGCGGCCTGCACGCTGGTGCATGTCTATCCCGATGCCGCCGAAATCGGCCGGGTGTTTCAGGTGCAGTCCGGCATTGTTGCCAGCCCGCAAGCTTTCGTGCGCGCGCTTGGCGGCCTTGACCTCGGGTGCCCGCAACGCTGGCAGGACGAAGCTGACGCTGCCCATGCCGCCTATCAGGCGTGGTCACAAACACCGCTGCCGCAGCCCGGCGCGGTAAACCTCGGCGAGATCATGGTGTTTCTGCGCGATACTCTGCCGCAGGACACCATTTTGTGTAACGGCGCTGGCAATTATGCCGCATGGATTCACCGCTATTACCGGTTTCGGTCATTCGCCGCCCATTGCGCGCCCGCTTGCGCTTCCATGGGCTATGGCGTGCCCGCCGCCGTCGCCATGAAGCGCCTTTACCCGCAAAGGCCGGTGATTTGCGTGGCCGGCGATGGCGACTTTCTGATGAATGGTCAGGAATTTGCCACGCAGGTGCAATATCACCTGCCGATCGTCAACATCATCATTGATAATGGCAGCTACGGCTCGATCCGCATGCATCAGGAGCGCGAATTTCCGGGCCGCGAAGTGGCGACTGATCTGATCAACCCGGATTTTGCCGCCCTCGCCCGCGCATTCGGCGGCTTTGGAGCCACTGTCACCCGCACGGCCGATTTTGCCGATGCCTTCCGCGCCGCCGAGGCCAGTGCCATGCCCGCCATCCTGCATGTGAAAGTCGCGGTCGAGGCAATAACCCCAACGACCACCCTGAGCGCCCTGCGTTCCGGGGGCATCGGCAAGCCCGCCGCATCGTGACGTGCGGGCGCAACACCGCAGCAGCACTCGGCACCATGTAGAGTTGCAATTTGTTGCGTCTCCTGCTTTTGTGCAGCTCGCTCGGCGTCAAGGTGCCGGGGCGTGCCTTGAAATATGAGGAGTTTCATTATGGAAGAATTGATTTCGCGCGTGAGTTCTGCGGCAGGTATTGACACATCGACGGCACAGAGCGCCGTCGGCATGATTTTGGGCTTTTTGCAAAAGGAAGGCCCGTCCGGGCCGGTTGGACAATTGATGGGCATGATCCCCGGTGCGCAGGATGCCGCCAATGCGGCAGCTTCGGCAACACCCGCTGCGGGCGGCGGCCTGATGGGCGCGGTCACCGGCATGCTGGGCGGCTTGCTCGGCGGGGGCAGCAGCGCTGCGGGCGGCGTCATGGGGCTGGCGAGCCAGCTTTCCTCCACCGGCATGAGCATGGATCAGATGGAAAACGCCGGCAAAGCCGTATTTGCCTTTGCCCAGGAAAAGGGTGGCCCCGACCTCATCGGACAGATTTCTAGCGCCGTGCCGGGTCTCAGCCGCTTCATGTGAGCGCTGCGCCTTACGACGTTTGATCAGTGGCGCATTTCTTCGGCCCGTGCGACAGGCTCGCACGGGCTGTTTAATGATGGATCGACCTCGTGCCGCCAGACTCAACCACCGCGCAGAATTTTGCGACCCTGCCTGATTTCAGCGCTTTTGGCGAAGCGACGCTGGCGCAATGGCGCGACCTGGCGAGCGCCGCGCTGAAAGGTGGCGCGCTCGAGCGGCTTGAAAGCCGCAGCGCCGAAGGGCTGGCGATCAAACCGCTTTATGCCCGCCCGGTGCTGCCTCCGGTCTCGCCGCTGCTGGCGCCCTCGCCCGGCTGGACAATGGCGCAGCGTCTCGATCAACCGGATCCCGACGCCGCCCAGATTCAGGCCCTGAGCGATCTTGAAGGTGGCGCTGAAGCCCTGACTGTGGTCATGGCGGAAGCGGCGGGAGCCTATGGCTTTGGTCTGCATGCCGAGCGACCGGAAGATTTCGCCGCCGCCCTGGCCGGCGTCGAAGCCGATCTGATTGCAATGCGGCTTGATGCGCCGGGCTCCGGCCTCGCTTCCGCCCGGTCTCTGGTCGCGGGTCTTGCCTTGCGCGGCTTTCAGATTTCAAGCTTGCGCATTGATTTTTGTTGCAATCCGCTTGGTGGCGTCATGCGTGGCGCTGCCGCCACGCTCGACGACATGACGCAGATTTGCGCATTGGCGCGCAGCTTGTCGGAAGCCCCCAGCCCGTCGCGCGCCTTTGGTGTCGATGGCCGCATCCTGCATGCTGCCGGTGCTGGCGAAGCGCAGGAACTGGCCTTTATGCTGGCTTCGGGCCTGTACTATCTCAAAGCGCTGCACCAATCCGGCCTGTCGCTCGAAGATTCGCGCCACCAGATTTGTTTCATTCTGGCGGCGGACGCCGACCAGTTTCTCACCATGGCCAAGTTTCGCGCCCTGCGGCTGCTCTGGGCTCGCCTCGAAGAAGCCTGTGGGCTGGTCGCGCAACCCCTGCGCCTGCATGGCGAAAGCGCATGGCGGATGATGACGCGCGACGATCCCCATGTGAACATCATGCGAGTGGGCATGGCGGTGTTTGCCGCTGGCGTCAGCGGCGCGGATATCATCACCGCGCTGCCCTATTCCATCGCGCTCGGCTTGCCTGACAGTTTTGCGCGGCGCATTGCCCGCAATACCCAACTGATTTTGCGGGCGGAATCACATCTGAGCGTCGTCGCCGACCCTGCCGCCGGTTCCGGCGCGATCGAAGCCCTGACCGATGAGCTTTGCCGCGCCGCTTATGCTCAGTTCCAGGCCATCGAGGCGGAGGGCGGCATCGTGCAGGCGCTGGCGTCAGGTCGTCTCGCTGCGGCTGTCAGCGCCACGGCAAAAGCGCGAGCGCAAGGCATTGCGACGCGGCGGCTGCCCCTCACCGGCACCAGCGCCTTCGCCAGCCTTGAGCCGGTGGCGGTGACCTGTCTGGCACCGGCACCAGATCAGCCTGTGACGACCGGCGACTTCGTGGCAAGGCGGCTGTCCGAGCCTTTTGAAAAGCTGCGCGCCCGATCCCGCGAACTGCCCGCAGCCCAAATGGGGCTCGCAACGCTCGGGCCGATTGCCGACCATGCTGCCCGCACCGCCTTCGCCGCGCAGTTTTTCGCCAGCGGCGGCATCGCCATCGCGAGCACATTGCCCTGCACTGACTTGGAGAACGCCGAAGCTGCGGCCCGCTGGCTTTGCCTCTGCGGAACCGACAAGGCCTATGCCACGGAAGGCGTGGGGGCGCTGGCCCGGCTGAAAGCCCAGGGCTTCCGCATTGTCGTTGCAGGCCAGCCCGGCGCGCATGAGCAGGCGCTTCGCGCCGCTGGTGCCGAATTTTTTATTTTCAGCGGCTGCGATGCCGTCGAAACCCTTGGCACTCTGCTTGACACCATGGCCAAGGATAGCGACGCTTGACCTGCCCAAAGTCGGCATTTTGCTTTATCATCGACCTGTGGGTCGCGGCCAAACCATTGCATGAGCCTGTCGCATGATGTCTTTTCCTGATTTCACCCAGCTCCCCTGGACGCGCCCCCACCCGGCGGCCGGCGCCGCTGACGCAACCGCCTTCATGACGCCCGAAGGCATTGCCCTCAGAGGCAAATATGGCCCCGGCGACATTGCCGGGCTGAGCTTTCTTGATGGCATCCCCGGTGCCGCGCCGTATCTGCGCGGGCCTTACCCGACCATGTATGTCAACCAGCCCTGGACCATCCGCCAATATGCCGGATTTTCCACGGCCGAAGCCTCCAACGCCTTTTACCGCCGCAATCTTGCTGCCGGGCAGAAGGGCTTGTCGGTTGCCTTCGATCTTGCGACGCACCGCGGTTATGATTCGGATCATCCGCGCGTAGCCGGTGATGTCGGCATGGCGGGGGTCGCCATAGATTCGATTTACGACATGCGCACCTTGTTTGAGGGCATTCCGCTCAATGAAATGAGTGTGTCAATGACCATGAATGGTGCGGTTCTGCCGATTCTGGCGCTGTATATAGTTGCCGCAGAAGAACAAGGTGTACCGCCGGAAAAACTCTCCGGCACCATTCAAAACGACATCTTGAAAGAATTCATGGTGCGCAACACCTATATTTACCCACCCGCATTCTCCATGCGCATCATATCTGATATATTCTCCTATACATCCGCGCATATGCCGAAATTCAACTCGATTTCGATTTCCGGCTACCATATGCAGGAAGCTGGCGCGACTCAGGACCTTGAACTGGCCTATACGCTGGCCGACGGGCTCGAATATGTGCGCGCCGGGCTCAAGGCCGGGCTCGATATTGACCAGTTTGCGCCGCGCCTGTCGTTCTTCTGGGCGATCGGCATGAATTTCTTCATGGAAATTGCCAAAATGCGCGCCGCCCGCCTGATCTGGGCGCAATTGATCAAGGGATTTGCGCCTAAATCCGATAAATCCTTGGCGCTGCGCACGCATTGCCAAACCTCCGGCTGGTCGCTGACCGCGCAAGACGTGTTCAACAATGTCATCCGCACAGAAATCGAGGCGATGGCCGCGACACAAGGCCACACCCAGTCGCTGCACACCAACGCGCTCGATGAGGCTTTGGCCTTGCCAACGGATTTTTCCGCACGCATCGCCCGCAATACCCAATTGTTCTTGCAACAGGAAAGCGGCACGACGCGGATCATCGACCCATGGGGCGGTTCTTATTATGTCGAGCGCCTCACCGCCGATCTTGCCAGCAAAGCGCTGGCACATATTCGCGAAGTTGAGGCCATGGGCGGCATGGCAGCGGCGATCGCTGGCGGCCTGCCGAAGCAGCGCATCGAGGAGGCGGCGAGCCGAACGCAGGCGCGCATTGATTCAGGCGCCCAGGCGGTCATCGGCGTCAATGTCTTCAAGCCCAGCAGCGAGGCCGCGCTGGATGTTCTGAAAATCGACAATAGCGAGGTGCGTGCCCACCAGATTGCAAAATTGGCGCGCCTCAAGGCCGAACGCGATGCAAATGCCGTTGCGGCGGCGCTCGCCGGGCTGCGTCAGGCGGCGCTCAAGGGCGGGAATTTGCTGGAAGCCAGCGTCATCGCCGCCCGCGCCAAAGCCACCGTGGGCGAAATCTCCGCCAGCCTCGAGGAGGTCTTCACCCGCCACGTCGCGGCGCTGCATCTGCGCACTGGCGTCTATGCCGACGAGACCGGCGCGAGCAGCCAGACGCTTGAAAAGGTGCGCGGCCTTGTGAAGGCTTTCACCGAGAACGATGGCAGGCCACCGCGCATTCTGGTCGCCAAAGTCGGGCAGGATGGTCATGATCGTGGCCAGAAAGTCATAGCTTCGGCCTTTGATGATCTGGGATTCAAGGTCGAGGTCGGGGCGCTTTTTGCCACGCCCGACGAAGCCGCAGCCCAAGCCGTGGGCGACAACGTGCATGTGGTCGGCATTTCTTCGCTGGCTGCCGGTCATCTGACGCTGATGCCGCAATTGCAGGCAGCACTGGCGGCGCGCGGACGGCCCGACATCATGATCGTGGTGGGCGGCGTCATCCCGCATGCCGACCGCCAGACCTTGCTCGATATGGGGGCGGCAGCGGTTTTTCCGCCCGGAACCGTGGTGACGGAAGCTGCCGAAGTGGTGCTGGAGGCGCTGAATGCGCGCCTTGGCTACAGCCAGCGCGCCGCCAACGAGCGGACTTTATGAGCGAACTTTTTTTGGTGCACGCGCCAACTTTGCCCGAAATCTCGCTGCTGCTCGCCCGGCTCCTGGAGATCATCTGGGTCGATGTCCTGCTTTCGGGAGACAATGCCGTTGTCATCGCGCTGGCGACGCGCAATCTCGCGCCCCGGCAGAGGCGCGTCGGCATCTGGCTTGGTGGCGCTGCTGCGCTTCTGCTGCGGCTGATATTTTCGCTGGTGGTGGTCGAATTGCTCGGCTTGCCGTGGTTGAAACTGGTGGGCGGGCTGTTGCTGGTGTGGATTGCCATTAAACTGGTGATCGATGAGGATGATCATGGCGCCCCCCGACAAGCCGCCTCGCTATGGCGCGCGGTGGCCACCATCGCCTTCGCCGACGCCGTCATGTCCTTTGACAATGTGCTGGCAGTGGTGGCTTTGGCACAGGGCAACATCTGGCTGGTGGCCTTCGGCCTGCTTGCCTCGGTGCCGCTGATCATCGCCGGAGCCTCGATGCTGCTGCGCCTGCTGGAGCGCTTTCCCGTGCTGATCTGGGCGAGTTGCGCCCTGCTTGCCTTCACCGCCGCCGCTATCATGCTGGAAGACCCGGTGCTGGTGCCCGTGCTCGCGCCCATGGCCGCGCACACCGCCTTGCCGCTCGATATCGTGCTGGAAGCTCTGGTGATGATCCTTTGTCTCGGCATCGCCTTCATTCTGGATCGGCGGCCGTGAACACCCCCGGCGCTGGCCTGAGAACAACAAGGTTGAATTTCTGTCGCCCAGGGCCTGTGTCTTTCCTTCATCCAGCTTAGATTTTTCTGGATATGAGTCCATCCCGCTGCTATGAGACAGCCCAAACAAAGCCCCCCGCGACGCGCGGGTCGGGCATGAAGGAATTTGAGCCATGCAGGCCGTGCTGATCGCCGTCCATTTGTTGATTGTCATTGCGCTGGTCGCTTCGGTGCTGCTGCAACGTTCCGAAGGCGGGGCCTTGGGCGCTGGCGGCGGCGGCGGCTTCATGACCGGGCGCGGCCAGGCCAATGCCTTGACCCGCACCACGGCCATTCTGGCCGCGCTGTTTTTTGCAACCAGCATCGCCCTGACACTGATGGCCAATTTCGGCCGCGCGCCAAAATCGATCTTCTCGGCACCGGCCGCAACCAGCGCACCGGCTGCCGGAGCCAAGCTTCCGGCCAATGTGCTGCCGCTACCCTCGACCAAGGGCACTGCACTGGACGCGCTGAAGCAATATGAGCAACAGCGCGGACAGGCGGCACCCGCAACACCCCAGCCGACCCCCGCCGCCCCGGCAGCACCGGCTCCGGCCAAAAATTGAGGGCTCATATAGCCTTGTGGCAATTCAATGTGGACAGGTGCCCTGTCCTCGCTTTCGGGCTGTGCGAATCATATAAAGCCCGCTAAGGCTTATCCCCCATGGCGCGATATGTTTTCATTACGGGCGGCGTGGTTTCCTCCCTTGGCAAGGGGCTTGCGTCTGCGGCCCTTGGTGCTCTTCTGCAAGCTCGTGGTTATTCCGTGCGTCTGCGCAAGCTTGACCCCTATCTCAATGTCGATCCGGGGACGATGAGTCCCTATCAGCACGGCGAGGTGTTCGTCACCGATGACGGGGCCGAGACCGACCTCGATCTAGGCCATTACGAGCGCTTCACCGGCCGCTCGGCCGAGAAGGCCGACAACATCACCACCGGGCGCATTTATCAGGACATCATCGCCAAGGAGCGTCGGGGCGATTATCTTGGCGCGACGGTGCAGGTCATTCCGCATGTCACCAATGCCATCAAGGAATTCGTGCTTGATGGTAATGATGGCTATGATTTTGTGCTGATCGAAATCGGCGGCACCGTCGGCGATATCGAGGGCCTGCCGTTTTTTGAAGCTATCCGGCAATTGGGCAATGATCTGCCGCGTGGCCACGCTGTCTATGTGCATCTGACCCTGCTGCCCTATATTCCCGCAGCGGGCGAATTGAAGACCAAGCCGACACAGCATTCGGTCAAGGAATTGCGCGCCATCGGCATCGCGCCCGATATTCTGCTGTGCCGCGCCGATCGGGAAATCCCGCGCGATGAGCGCAAGAAGCTGGCGCTGTTCTGCAATGTGCGCGAGAGCGCGGTGATTGAGGCGCGCGATGTCGCCTCGATTTATGATGTGCCGCAGGCCTACCACAAGGCCGGGCTTGATCGCGAGGTTCTGGCGGCCTTCGGCATCGAACCGGCGCCGCGCCCCAACATGCGCCGCTGGCAGGCAGTGTCAGAGGCCATCCATCAGCCCGAGGGCGAGGTAACCATTGCCATTGTCGGCAAATATACCGGCCTCAAGGACGCCTATAAATCGCTGAATGAGGCTTTGGTGCACGGTGGCATGGCCAATCGCGTCAAGGTCAACATCGAATGGATCGAATCCGAGCTGTTCGAGACTCAGGACCCGGTAAACCACCTTGCCCATGTGCATGGCATTCTGGTGCCGGGCGGCTTTGGCCAGCGCGGCTCGGAAGGCAAGATTGCGGCGGCCCGCTTTGCGCGCGAGCGCAAGGTGCCCTATTTCGGCATCTGCTTTGGCATGCAGATGGCGGTGATCGAGGCGGCGCGGTCGCTGGTCGGCGTCGAGAAGGCTGGCTCAAGCGAGTTTGGCGCGACGCCCGAGCCGGTTGTCGGCCTCATGACAGAATGGCTGCGCGGCAATGAACTCGAGCAGCGGCTTTCCGGTGGCAATCTCGGCGGCACCATGCGGCTTGGCGCCTATCAGGCAACGCTGCGCCCCGAGACCAAAATTGCGGCAGCCTATGGCGCGACCGAGATTTCCGAGCGCCATCGCCATCGCTATGAGGTCAACACCGCCTATCGCGCCCGTCTCGAAGCCTGCGGCCTGATATTTTCCGGCATGTCACCAGATGGCCTGCTGCCCGAAACGGTGGAATATGCCGATCATCCATGGTTTATCGGCGTGCAATATCATCCTGAACTGAAATCGCGCCCCTTCGAGCCGCATCCGCTGTTCGCCGGCTTCATCGCCGCTGCCATGGTTCAATCGAGGTTGGTATGAAGCATGGCCATCCGTTCCATCGACCACGCCGTTATTGCTGCGCATGACCTTGAGGCCCTGGCCAGCTTCTGGCAACGGCTGGGCTTTCAGGTTTCAGCGCAGAACCTGCATCCTTGGGGCACCCGCAATCATGTCATCCAGTTTGCCGATCATTTCATTGAATTGATCGGCGCCGGGGATGCCGCCAAGGTGCAACCGCGCCCGTTGTTTGCCGAGGCTCTGCTTGCCTATCTCATCGAGAGGCAGGGCATGGCGATGCTGGCGCTGACCAGCGCTGACGCCGCCGCCGATGTCAATGAATTTGCCGCCGCCAAAATCGCCGCCGGGCCGGTTTTCTCCTTCACCCGACGTGGCGCAGATCCGCACAAGGCCAGCAATCAGCTGGGCTTTGATCTGGCTTTTGCACAATCGGCGCAGCTGCGGCAGGCGACGATCTTCACCTGTCACCATCGCCATCCCGAAAATTTCTGGACGCCTTCGACACAAAGCCACGCCAATGGCGTAGTTGCGATCCGCAAAGTGATGATGGTGGCACGCGATCCGGC
>JAJZGX010000065.1 GCA_021804825.1 Pseudomonadota bacterium
CAAAGCTGCGCTTGCGGCCGTCATGCAGCCTCTGGCGATGCAGAAGTTCATCGAGCGCCGGTGCCGATGTAACGCCGACGGCCGCGCAGAACGCAGTGGCCGCGACGCGCCGACACTCGAAACAGGGCCGGTGTCCCGCCGCCAATCCGGTGATTTCATCAAGAAAGAACAGTTCAGTGTAGCCGCGGCCCCAGACCTCGCGCTGGCGATTCTTGAAGGCGCAGACACAAATCAGCCATTGCCGACTGGCCCAGTGTCTTTTGCCCAGGCTTTGGCTAGGGCGATGAAACCGTCCGCCACGGTTGCCCATCATGGTTCCGCGGAAGCTGACACTATGGAGATCACCAAACGGATCGACCCTGTTTTGCAAGGGTCGATTCGCTACGTGTTCAACGGACATTTATGATTTCTGCCCCGCCCCGTCGCGCGACATTGTCATTGCTGGTGTAGGAACCACCAATATCGTCGAGATGGTAGGCGTCATCACGAAAATGCGTCACGCCATTACGATCAGCCCAGCCGGTCATATAGACCCAGATGACCGGGACGGCATGCGGCAGGTTGATGGTCTGCTGCTTGTTGGTGCCAATCGACATGGCGAGGGCGCGCGGTGACCAAGAGCCTTCGGGCGAACCA
The DNA here is from genome assembly GCA_021804825.1 of Pseudomonadota bacterium. Taxonomy (GTDB): domain Bacteria; phylum Pseudomonadota; class Alphaproteobacteria; order Rhizobiales; family Beijerinckiaceae; genus REEB77. The sequence goes on from JAJZGX010000065.1 coordinate 637, forward strand.
CCGGTGCCTTGCAGCAGCCAGGAAGCAAGGTTGTTGACGTTCTTGATGCGCACGCAACCATGCGAGCGGAAGCGATCCTGAAGCGCGAACAACCCGCGCTCGTCGGTATCGTGCATATAGACTTCTTCCTTGTTGAACATTTGAATGCGCAACTGGCCCAAGGCGTCGTGCAGACCGGAATCCTGCCGGAAAATATGGTTTGAGGCTTGCGCGCCATACCAATCGATCGATCGCGGGTCGATCGGATGGTTCTTGTAATCGAAAATCTTGATGCGCAGATGCGTCAGGAAATTCGGGTCCTTCTGCATCTTGGGAATAACTTCATTTTTGATGATCGATTGCGGCAGCGTCCAGTTCGGGTTGATGTTGATCGCCGTGATGCTGGCGCTGATCTGCGGCGACTGGTGCTGGCGCGCACCCACCACAGCGGTATAGCGGTGCACGACATGGCCGAAATCAACCGCCTCAACCGATTCCGAGGGGATATTCACATCGACATAGCGGTTGCCGAACGGGAAATGCACGCCCGCCAGCCGCTGAGCGCTGGAGGCCAGCGCCTGAAAACGCGCGCGAGCTGAAACATTCATTTCCTGCAATGTCGCGCCGGTGACGAGGCCGGTTGGCCGCAGGCCCATGCGCCATTGAAAATGCTTCACAGCTTCGGTCAGGCTCGCATCCCAAACGGGGCTGCCATTATCGGTCGGCAGGTCATGTTCCATCGCCAGCCTGCGACGCAATTCCTTCACGAGCAAGCCGCGCGAGCGCGGCGTCACCGGCCCGCGCAAATGTGGCCAGCCACCGGCATCGGCAATGGCAGCATAGACTTCAGAGGCTCTTGCCGTGGCATAGAAGGTGTGCGGCCCGAAGCTCGGTGTCGGATCTTGCGGCACCTGCCGCTGGCCGTAGCTGCGCACGATGCGTTTCTTGCGCCAGATGATGCGCTTTTTGGGGTGCGGGTGCACGACCTTGGCAAGCTGCGGGGCGGCTTTGGGGGGCGCTGCGGCGGGTGTTGCGGGGGCAGGTGCCGCTGGCAGGGCCGGGGCGGCGGCAGGGGCCGGCGCTGGCAACAGGTTTTGCACCTTGGGGCCGCCGGGGACGGGCGTGGCGTCAGCGGCCTGCTGGGCGAGGGCTGCGCCGCAGGCGCCACAAGCCAGCATGGTCGAGGCCAGAAACAATTTTGCAAGTGGTTTTGTCATCGCGTCGATCACTCACCTAAAAAAACAGCATTATTGCGGCAAAATCACCGGAAGCTCTTCATGGCTGCGTCTCGGCTGCATAATCCTTGTCGACCACAATTATGTGCAGTGCTCGCGGGCCATGCGCGCCGAGCAACATGGTTTGTTCGATATCGCCCGACCGCGACGGCCCGGTAATCATGTTGAGCGTGCGCGGCATCTGGTTTGATCCGAATTTGCTACGCATACGTTCCCAGACGGCTTCGTGGTCGGGCAGAATGTCGTCGGCATCGATCACCACTATGTGATTGTCGGGCAAGAAATTCAAGGTTGTCGGATTGTCGGGCCCCGACAGCATGATCATCGTGCCGGTTTCGGCAATTCCGGCAAAGCCGTAGGAAACTGCGTTGACATCATCGCCGGTCGAGGGGCCTTGCGTGACATGAAGCAGCGTCGCTTGCCATGGCATGGCGGCGAGGCGGGAATCAGAGCCGTGGCGCAGGCTGGCGGGCAGGTTGCGGGCGCGCAGAAACGCGCTGACTTCGCCGGGAACGTCGTCGCGTTGCGTCACACGGGTGACGGTTGCCTGCACGCTCTCGGCCTGAGCCGCAAAAAGGGCGAGGCGTTCGCGCATCGGCAGCTGGCCGCGGGCCACGCCGACGCCGACGGGATGGCCGGAAAGACGGTCGCTGACGGCGCGCTGGCGCGGTGCTTCCTGCCCTGTGACGCCAAGCGAGTGCCGGATGGAGGTGAGTATTTCGTCGCGCGCGCTCATGGGCGGGGTCAATCAATGCTTCGGAATGCGTGTTCTTAACCCATTTGTGACGCGCCCGAAAGGGGCCTTTGCAGCAAACTCGCTTCCAGCCATGTCGCCTGGCGGCGGGCATAAGCGCCGACGCCCGACAATCACGCATTGCCGATTGTCGAGCGTCGGCATGTTCAACCGGTCTCGACGAGCGATCGCGCGCGAGTCTCAGGCGTTGAGCGCTGGCGCGTCATCGAAATCACCAGCCTTGGTCTGGTCCGGTGCAGCTTGGCTCGTCGCGCCCATCACCGCCGAGATCACGACCGCGACCACCACATTCGCCACCAGCGCGATCAGGCCGTTGTAGACGCCCATATGCAGAAATGGCGCGACGCTCACCGGCACCCAGCCGCCGCCGACATAGGAAATCAGCGTGCCATAGACCATGCCAACCGCCCAGCCAGCGAGCAGCGCCCAGCCGGGGAACCAGCGGGTGTAAAGCCCGAAGATGATGGCCGGGAAAATCTGCAGGATCCAGACGCCGCCGAGCAATTGCAGATTGATGGCATAGAGCGTCGGCATGAAGAAAATCGCCAGCAGGGCGCCGAGCTTGACGATCAGGGACACCAGCTTCGCCATTTTCGCTTCTTCGGAGGCTGGCAGGGCGGGATTGATCGCCGAGCGCCAGATGTTGCGCGTGAAGGTGTTGGCCGCCGCAATCGACATGATGGCGGCCGGAACCAGCGCGCCAATGGCAATTGCCGCGAAGCAGAAGCCGACGAACCACGAGGGGAACATCTTCAGCACGAGTTGCGGGACGATATCCTGCGGGTTGGCAACCTTGATGCCCGCCGCATGGCCCATCAGGCCAAGCAGCGCGATCAGCCCCAGAACCAGCGAATAGGCCGGCAGGACGATGGCATTGCGCCGGATCGATTCACCCGAATTGGCTGCGAGCGTGCCGGTCTGGGCATGCGGATACATGAACAGCGCCATGGCAGAACCCAGCGCCAGCGTGATGAAAGGCGCCAATTGTGCCGGATGCAGGATCAACCCGCCCGGATATTTCGGATTGGCTGCGGCCACCCCGGTGTAGAACTTGCCGGCACTGGCAAAAATCGCCCCATAGCCGCCAAGCTTGATCGGGATGATGATGATGGCGGCGATGATAAAGACATAGATCATGATGTCTTTGACGAAGGCGATCAGGGCGGGCGCGCGCAGGCCCGAGCTATAAGTGTAGAGCGCCAGGATCACGAAGGCGATGGTGAGGGGCAGATGCGCGGTCAGACCCGTGCCCGCAAAGCCGAGCCCCTCGATCACTTTCTCCATGCCGACGAGTTGCAGGGCAATATAGGGCATGGTCGCGAGAATGCCGGTGAAGGCCACAGCCCATTCCAGCGGCGCATTGCCATAGCGGGCGCGGATGAAATCAGCGCCGGTGATGTAGCCGTGCTTGTGCGCGACATTCCACAGCCGCGGCATGGTGAGGAAAATGAACGGATAGACGATGATCGTATAGGGCACGGCGAAGAAGCCAAAGGCGCCTAGCGCATAGACCAGAGCCGGCACGGCGATCACCGTATAGGCTGTGTAAAGATCGCCACCGAGCAGAAACCATGTCACCCAGGCACCAAAACGGCGGCCACCAAGCCCCCATTCGTGGATATCGTCAAGATCACCCGCGCGCCAGCGCCCGGCGGCAAAGCCCATGATGGTGACGATGGCAAAAAATCCGACGAACACATAGGTCGCGGTCCAGTTGAGATGGCTGATCATTTTGCCCTCATCGCGTGCGCGGCGGCAATGAACAGCGCGGAGACCGGAATCATGACCAGCAGGAACCAGTAGAAGAAGGGAAAGCCCAACAGGGTAGGCGTCAAGGAATTATAAAAAGGTGTCCACAGCGCGATGATACACGGGATCACAAGCAGGATGTATTTCATGGCCTTAGCTCCCCAACAGGCTCACCATGCGACATTGCGCATTTTTTGATGCTGCCTATGTGTAGGGCGGTGTGTGCGCCATGTCCAGAGCGTCACACATGTGTCTTGCAGGATTTTACGCCGCTGCGAGACTTGCGCACCAGAATGCGCGCATTGTCACCAGTGTGGCGCGAAAATAGCCTGCCCGAACAACACATTGGCGCTGTATGCAGCGCCGCTGCGGCGCGGCCTCACAAGCCTTCGAACAGCGCTGTCGAGAGGTAGCGCTCGGCGAAGGAGGGGATGATGATGACGATGTTCTTGCCAGCCATCTCCGGGCGCGCGCCCAGTTCAATGGCTGCCGCCACCGCCGCACCCGAGGAAATGCCCACCGGAATGCCCTCGATCCGGGCCAACAGGCGCGCGGTGTCAAAGGCGGTCTGGTTGCCGACCGTGATGATTTCGTCAATCACGCCACGATCGAGCACGGCAGGCACAAAACCGGCGCCGATGCCTTGAATTTTGTGCGGACTATGGGTGCCGCCCGACAAGACCGGCGAATCTTCCGGCTCAACCGCGACGATTTTCACCTTGCTGTCATGGGCTTTCAGAACCTGCCCGACGCCGGTGATGGTGCCGCCGGTGCCAACACCCGATACCAGCGCATCGACCTTGCCTGCGGTGTCATTGAGAATTTCGATGGCCGTGGTGCGCCGGTGAATTTCGGGATTGGCGGGATTTTCGAATTGCTGCGGAATGACCGCATGCGGCGTTTGCGCCCGGATGTCCTCGGCCTTGGCAATGGCGCCCTTCATGCCGAGCGGCGAGGGGGTCAGCACCAGTTCCGCGCCGAGCAGCGCCATCATCTTGCGGCGTTCGATCGAGGCTGCTTCCGGCATCACCAGAATCAGCCGATAGCCGCGCTCCGCCGCCACAAAGGCCAAGGCAATGCCCGTGTTGCCGGAGGTCGGCTCGACCAGCACGGTTTTGCCGCGCACAATTGTCCCCGCAGCCTCCATCGCGTCGATCATGCTGACGCCGATCCGGTCTTTCACCGACGAAATCGGGTTGAAAAATTCGAGTTTGGCAAGCAGGTTGGCCTTCACGCCCTTTTCGCGGGCGAGCCGGTCGAGACGCACCAGCGGCGTGTCGCCGATGGTCGCTGAAATCGAATCATAAATGCGTCCACGCCCGATGGCATGGCTTGCCGCTGTCGCCTTGGTCATCGCTTGCTCCACTCATAGCTCGAGACATCACAGTCTGTTGGTCTCTACATATATCTTACATGATAAGAATGCAATATAAATTGTTTTACATATTCAAATCGTGAAATCCATGGCGGGCTGGCTGGAATCGGTTCGGGACTGCCGGGCTGCTTCCTGGCTCAGGGCCTCGACGCTGATCTCCTCGAGGGCTTTCAGCATGGCATCACCGGCCTGTTGCACCACCGGGCCAATCACCGAGACGATGAGCGGTGGCCCCTCGGTCTCGGCATCAGCGACCTCCAGCGCGGCGCGCACGATATCGGCGGCACTGATGCGGCGGCGCTCGCGCGCCAGTTCATAGCCGCCACGCGGGCCGCGCACGCTTTTGAGAATTTGCGCGCGCACCAGCGCCTGCAGCATGGTTTCCAGCCGTCGCGGCGGCAAATCATGGCGCGCCGCCAGCGCTTTGGCTGGCACCGGATGCGGGCGCGCGTGCATCGCGACATCGACCACGGCGGCGATGGCCAGCAAGGCCTGACGCGACAGCAACATCATGTGGCGAGGCCTGTCGAGCCGTAACCGCCGTGACCACGCGCGGTTTGTGACAGGCTGTGGCTCTCGACCAATCTAGCCTTCGTGCAGGGGGCCACGATCAATTGGGCGATGCGCATGCCGCGGGTCACTTCAAACGTCGTGTCGCCATGGTTGATCAGCAGCACGCCGACCTCGCCGCGATAATCGGCATCGATCGTGCCGGGGGCATTGAGCACGGTGATGCCGAATTTCAGCGCCAGCCCGGAGCGCGGCCGCACCTGACCCTCGAAGCCTTCGGGAATTTCCAGCACCAGGCCGGTGGGCACCAGCGCGCGCTGCCGCGGGGCAATCGACAAGGGCGCCTCAACAGCGGCGAGCAGATCCATGCCGGCCGCGCCAGAGGTCATGGCCTGCGGCACCTCCAGCCCCTCACCGTGTGGCAGGCGTTTCATGTTTATGGCGAGACTCATGCACGTCCATCCGTAAGTTTTTCAGCAAACAGCGCCATCAGACGGCGCGCAACCTCGCTTTTGTCGAGAAGCGGCCAGGAATCAACCCCGCCGGGGCTGATAACATGCACCATGTTGCTGGAGCCGCCCATCACGCCGCTGCCGGGACTGACGTCATTGGCGATGATCATATCGCAGCCTTTGCGCTGCAATTTCGCCTTGCCATGGGCAATCACCTGCTCGGTTTCGGCGGCAAAGCCGATTACCAGCGGCGGACGGCCTTCCTCCATGGCGGCAATGCTCGCAAGAATGTCGGGGTTTTCCACCAGTTTCAGCTGCGGAGGCCCATTTTCGCCCTTTTTCAGCTTATGGCCGCCGACATGCACCACGTGCCAATCCGCCACCGCCGCTGCGGCGATGAAAATATCGGCGGGCAGGGCGATATGGCAGGCCGCCAGCATGTCGCGTGCCGTTTCGATCTGCACGACATGCACGCCCGGTGGCGCGGTCAGAGCCGAAGGGCCGCTGATCAGCGTCACCCGCGCGCCCGCTGCCTGCGCCGCAGCCGCCAGGGCATGACCCTGCCGCCCGGACGACCGGTTGGCAATATAGCGAACCGGGTCAATCGGCTCGAAGGTCGGGCCGGAGGTGATCACCACATGGCGCCCCTGCAGCGGCCCGCCCGCGCTGCCTGGCAGCGCAATCTTGCCGCCCTGTTGCAGCATGGTCTCGGCGGCGGCGATGATGTGCGGCACCTCCGCCATGCGGCCCGGCCCAAATTCGCCGCAGGCCATCGCGCCGTCATCGGGGCCGACAAAGGCAGCACCATCGGCGCGCAATTGCGCAACATTGCGCCTTGTTGCCGCATGCAACCACATGCGCACATTCATCGCTGGCGCGTAAAGCACGCGCGTGTCCGTGGCCAGCAGCAGGGTCGATGCCAGATCATTGGCCAGCCCCTGCGCGGCCTTGGCCACAAGATCGGCGCTGGCCGGGGCCACGATGATCAGGTCGGCACTGCGGGACAATTCGATATGGCCCATGGCCGCTTCTTCGGTCAGCGAAAACAAGGCGCCATGCACCTCGTGGCCGGAGAGCGCCGCAGCCGACAGCGGCGTGATGAATTCGCAGGCTGCCTGCGTCATGACCACACGCACGTCATGCCCACGCTCGCGCAGGCGTCGGATCAGGTCCAGCGCCTTGTAGGCGGCGATGCCACCGGAAATGATCAACAGGATGTTTTTGGTCATGCGCATCCTTGATGGGGCGTTGAGCACAGGAGAAGCGCATTGTGCGCTCGTCGTCGGCTGGCCGCAACAGGCAAAGCGGGGGCTCATTGGCAAAAGCCCAACGCGGCTTGACTTGTCGCCGGGCTGGCACATCTACCCCCTTGTGGCAGCAACACTTGCAGCGCTGCAGCCACGCAGACCGGAGATTTCGCATGTTGATGACACGACGCTTGTTTACGGGTTTGTGTGGCACCGGCCTTGTCGCCGGCATGGCGGGCACCGCAGGTGCTGCGGCACTTTCGAGCGGGGAGACCGCCTATGTGTTTTCATTTGCTGGCCTGAATGGCGGGCGCATTCGGCTCGCCAGATTTGCGGGCAAGCCGTTCATGGTGGTCAATACCGCCTCGCATTGCGGCTTTACCCCGCAACTCGCCGGGCTTGAGGCACTTTATCGGCAATTTGGCCGCAAGGGATTCAGCATCATCGGTGTTCCCTCCAATGATTTTCATCAGGAGCCCGGCGACAGTGCAGCCATAGCCAAAACCGCCGAAGGTGATTACCACGTGACCTTTCCTCTGGCCGCCAGGGTGCATGTTGTCGGCGACAAGGCGGCGCCGTTCTACAAATGGGCAGCAGCCCAGCGCCCGAAAGATGTGCCGCAATGGAATTTCCACAAATATCTCATCGGCGCTGATGGCTATATTGCGGCGGTTTTCCCGACGACAACCGTGCCGCAAGCCCCGGAAGTGCTGGCCGCCATTTCGCGGCAACTCGGCGGCGCGGCTTGAGTTTCGAGGCAAGCAATACTTTTTTATGAGGCCATGAAGTAGGATCATCCCATGCGGATTGTCCTCGCCTTTGCTGTCAACACATTGTTCAACTTCATCGTTGGACTCACGGTCGCCAAATTTTTGGGGCCGGATGAATACGGCCGCTTTGCGCTCGCGGTGCAGGCGGCGGTGGTGATGCAGACCTTGCTGTTCGATTGGGTCAAACTGTCGGCGACCCGGTTTTATTCCGAGCGGGCCCGCACCCATGATCCGGCCTTGCGGGCGACGCTGGAAACCATGTTCGCCGCTCTCGCGGTCTTGCTGATCATGCTGGCGCTGGTGCTGCTGCGCACGGGCGTGCGGCTGGAACTTGGCGGGCCGCTGGTGGCTCTCGCGCTGCTGGCCAGCATCACCAATGGCATGTTTGATTTTCACACCGCCATGATGCGCGCCCGCTTCATGGATCGCGATTATTTCCGGCTGGTGTTCACCAAAAACATCGCGGCGCTGTGCCTGACTGTCGGCGGCGCGTTCTTTTTTCATTCGGCGATCATGGCCTTGGCGGGGGCGTGCATCTCGATCGGCGGTTCGGTGTTCACGGTGCGGCGTCGGCTGCATGATGCCCTGTCAACGCCAAGCGCCTTTTCAGCGCCATCAGCGCGCAAAACCCTGTCCTATGCCCTGCCGATCGTCGCCGCCAACTTTCTTTATCATTTCGTGCCGCTGTTCAACCGGGCTATCATCACTCATCGCTATGGCTTTGCGGAGACAGGGCAATTCTCGCTGGCCTCCGATGTCGGCCTGCGGGTGGTTTCAGCCATTGGCTCGGCGCTCGATGTCCTGCTGTTTCAGCTTGCGGTGGCGGCTGACGAAAAGCACGGGCTTGCTGAAGGCAAGGCGCAGATCGCCCGCAACATGGTGATCGTCTTTGCGCTGGTTGCGCCCGCCTGCATGGGACTATGGTTGATTCTGCCGAGTTTCGACCATCTGGTGGTGCCAGCGCAATTTGCCATGCCGTTCGGCTATTTCATCACGCTGCTGTTGCCGGGCTTGTTCTGTCACGCGCTGGTCAATTACGCCATCAACCCGGTGTTTCAACTGGCGCGACGCACCTGGCCGCTGATCTGTGCAGCGGCCGTCGCCGCCTCCTTCAATGTGATCGTCGTGACGTTCGGGCCGGTAGGCACGGATGCAACCTTGATTGCCGAGGCGCAAGGCGGCATGTTCATCGTCGCGCTGGTGGTGCTGCTAGGGCTGGCGGCCTTCACCCGCCCGCAATGGCCGGCTTGGCGTCATATTGCCAAGCCGACGCTGGGCGTGGCAGCGATGACGGCCGTGCTACTGCCGATGCGGCACATGCCACCATCATTGCTGACGTTGCTGGCGCAGGTCATTGTCGGCGCTTTGATTTATGGTCTTGCTGTCATGATTCTCGATATTGGCGACATGCGCAGCATTTTCCTTGCCAAATGGCGGGCGCGTCTGACACCTGCTGTGGCAGCTTCCGCCAAATGGCAAGATTTCATCAAGGTTGATGAATAGTAAAACTATGAATATGATAACCACATATACAATTAGTACTCTCTAAAACAACATGTTCGCGCTATCATCCTCTGATTGCTTTTGCTGGTAGTGGTGGCATCGAAGTCTCCCCGCTGCTTTGCGATATAGAGAGATGACCATGCGCCACGATTCCGAAGCCGCGACTTTCAAGAATGTCACACGTCTGCACGCCGTGCCGCGGGCGGCGCTGTCGCTAGGCCTGTGGCTTTGCTGCGCCGGAGCCGCGCCGCTGAGCGCCGCCGGACTGCATGTGATCGACGGCTACAATGCGCCGACACAGGTGCGGAGGACGCCGCTGCGGCAGGTTGCCTCCGCCAATCTTGGTGGTGGCTTCATCCAGATGCTGGTGACCGGTTCAACCGGAGAAACGGCACCGCGCGTGCTGGCGCAGCCGCAACCCCAGCAGGTGCAGCCGCGTTTTACCCGCCAGCAGGTGCCCTATTCGACCAGCGAGGCTGTTGGCACGCTGGTCGTCGATACGCCGCACCGCTATCTTTATCTGGTGGAAGGTCATGGCCTTGCCATGCGGTTTGGCGTCGGCGTCGGTCGCCCCGGCTTCACATGGTCAGGGATCGAGCGCATCAGCCGTAAGCAGAAATGGCCGACCTGGACGCCGCCGGCATCGATGCGTCGGCGACGTCCCAACTTGCCCTTGATGATGCCCGGCGGCGAGAGCAACCCGCTGGGGGCGCGGGCGCTTTATCTGGGCCATACCGAATATCGCATCCACGGTACCAATGAGCCGTGGTCGATCGGCACCAACCTGTCGTCGGGCTGCATCCGGATGATGAATGCCGACGTGCGTTACCTTTACCGCAAGGTCGATGTCGGCACCAAGGTCGTCGTCTTGCCGGGCTGAACCTGCTCTGGCGGGCGCTCAGGCATCCGAACTGCCGAAGTCATCCTGGCCGCTGTTGTCATCGGCGACATCGTCGGATGCGTCCTGACTGGCGTCTTGCCGGTCATCGAGTTGCTGGTTGGCGTTATCGAGTTGATCCTGCAACTGGTCTTGCGTGGTGTCGGCATCGGCGAGTTGCTGGCGCAGCATGGCGTCCTGCTGGTCCATGGCCATGCCATAGCCAGGGTTCATGAGCCCGGAGCCCATGAAATTATTGCCGCCAAACAGCCCGCGCAGGGCATTGGCGGCCAGCATGCCACCCGCGACGCCGGTTGCGGTGGTCAGGGCGCTGTGCAGGAAGCTGGGTGCCGCTGCTTGCGCAGGTGCCGAACCCCACGGCCCGCCTTGTGTCGGGGCAGGGGCCGGAGGTGCGGACTGCCCGCCCCAGGGTGCGGCGCCCGGCAGTGGCCGGGGCTCGGGCCGCGCGGCGGGTGCCGGGGCCGGCGTGCCGAACAGTGACGCCCCGAGATTGCCAAGAAAGCTTGGTGCCGGCGCGCTCTGTGCGGCGCGCGTCTGTGCCAGTTCGGCCTCGAGGGCCTGAACCCGCGCGCCTGCGGCCGCAAGCGTATGCTCGTGCACCAGCACCGTCTGGGCGAGGAGATAGGGCGCGAACGGCATCTGCGCCAGATTGGCGTTGATGAAGGCTTCGGCCGCCGGGTCGCGCGGCGTCGCGCCATTGGCCTTGAGACGTTCAAAGAGGTGGGTGAGCAAAGTCTGTTCTTCGGGGGTCATGAAGGCGTCCTTCAAGGAATTGCCGGTGAAGCGCCGTCTGTGGCAGCCGATTATGGATGTTCGATGGCAACGGAGGCGCACGGCAGCACTGAAATGGGCGCTGCCCCGGCTTTATTCAAGATTTGATGCAGGCCAGTGCCTCATTGGCGACCTTTTGGGCCTGCGGCTTTGTGACCCGCCCGCTCTGCACCGTTTGCCACAGACCGTCTGCCTGAAGCCTCGAAACAAGGCAGCCACAGGCGCGCGCGCAGAAGCCAGCATCGCGCCCCTGCGCCTTGCATTGCAGTTCGCAGGTGCTCCGAAACGGACTGACGGCGGCGCGCGGCGCCATGGCGGGCGATGCCGCCAATAGCGGCACAAGCACGCTCAACGTCCCGAACATCAGCGGTTGATGAACCATGTAAATCAGCAGCGAGTGCTGCCCGGCGGCCCCCGCCCAGCGGCCGGGCGCGCCTCGCAGGATCGGGCCGCGCCACGCTGTCAGCGGCAGCCAGCGCGCCAGCACAATACCGGCCAGCACCATGCCAAACCAAGGCAGAAACGGCCTGATGTCATCACTGACTGGCAGGTGCGTGCCAAGGCCGAGCCACCAGAAATTCGGGCCATCGAGACTGGGGCTATGGACAATCAGCGGCAGGGCAAAGGCGATCAGCATCGCGGCGAGCGCCGCAAAGGTCGGCAGAAACAGGAAGGGCACGGCGGCAAGGCTTGCGAGGACGATGCAATGCAGGATGCCGAAGAAAATGAAGCCGCGACCCATGACATAGAAAGTGACAATGGTGATCGCCGCTGCCGACAGGCTGATCGCGGTCATGCGCCGCCAATAGCCGGGCCAGGGATTTGAAGCCCGCTGCGCCAGCACCAGCGATACCCCCACTAGCATCAGGAAGGTCGAGGCGATGGCATGGCCGTAGAGTTCAAACCAGCGCTGCTCGGTGAAGTCCGGCGCAATCAGGCGAAAATAGGCCAGATCCCAGGTGAGATGAAAACTCACCATCGCCACCAGCGCCAGACCGCGCAATTGATCCGGCCAGGCCAGACGCTCTGGCTTGTGGCTTGCCGTCGGAGCCATAGGGGTTGCCGCTAAGAGGGGCATCATAGTCGCCATGTCGTGTCCATGCGCCGTGTTTGCAGACTTCGGCTTTAACAGTGCCGGGGGTTTGTGCAAAGCTTGCGGGCAACAGGGCTGGGGGCCAAAGCGCGCAGCCTCGACAAAAGGAGATTGCACTTGGCACTGGATTTTGCCATTCCGGGCGATATGGCGACCCTGACGGGCGGCTATGGTTACAATCGTCGCCTCATCGCCGGGCTTGAAGCGCGCGGGCGCAACGTCCGCGTGCTCGGCTTGCCGGATTGCTTTCCGGACCTCACGGTGGGCGCTGCGGTGGCGGCGCGCGCTGCATTGAGCGCGGCACACGCGCCCCTCATGGTGGACAGTCTCGCGCTTTGTGCGCTGCCGCCCGAAATTGCCGCCGCTTTGCCACATCCGCTGATCGCGCTGGTGCATCATCCGCTCGGTCTTGAAAATGGCCTGAGCCCGGCGCTGGCGGCGCATCTCGTCAGCAATGAGCGGGCGGTGCTGGCGCTTTGCGACCATGTTCTGGTGACCAGCGCGATGACTGCGGCAAGGCTGGTCGTGGATTTCGGGGTCGAGCCGTGCCACATCAGCGTCGCCGAACCTGGCACGGATGCACGCTCGCGGGCGCAGGGAAGCGGGCGCACGGCGCAACAGGGGCCCTTGCTGGTTGCGGCAGGTTCGGTGGTGCCGCGCAAGGGCCATGACATTCTGGTCGCGGCCATGGCGCGGTTGCCGCACATGGTCTGGTCGCTCGATATCATTGGTTCGCTCACCCGCGATCCGGCCTGCGCATTGAAACTGCAAGCCCAAATCAGCGCGAACTCCCTTGGTTCGCGCATCACGCTGCGTGGTGAACATGCGCCCGAGACCCTGGCGGCGGCCATGGCGCGCGCCGATATTTTCGTCATGCCTTCGCTTTATGAAGGCTTCGGCATGGCATTGACCGAAGCTTTGGCGGCGGGCTTGGCGGTGGTTTCCAGCGATGGCGGTGCTCTGGCGGCCACCTTGCCGCAAGGCGCTGGATTGATGGTGGCGGCCGGCGATGTCGAGGCGCTTGCCGCGGCTTTGGCGCGGGTCATCGGGGATGCTCCGTTGCGAAGTCGGCTCGCCGAGGCGGCATGGCTGGCAGGTCAGACCTTGCCCGGCTGGGATGACACCGTGAACAAGGTGGCGGCGATGCTGCAGGGGGTCGGCGCTTGAGGTGAAGGGCCGGGGCTTTGCCGACGACCATGCGGCATGGTTGCGCCACCGTTGCGGGCAGGGCATAAGCAGGCAAGACACAAAGGAGTTTGCCATGGCCGATTTTCGAGCCATCCTGATCGAAAAAACTGCTACCGGGACATCATGCGCGTTGACGCGCCTTGATGAGGCGTCGCTGATGCCCGGCGACGTGACGGTGCGGGTCAGCCACTCGACCATCAATTTCAAGGACGGGTTGGCGATCACCGGAAAATCGCCGGTGGTGCGGCGCTTTCCCATGGTGCCGGGCATTGATTTCGTCGGCACGGTCGCCCAATCCAGCGACGATCGCTTTCGCGTTGGCGATGCAGTGGTGCTGACCGGATGGGGTGTGGGCGAAACCCATATGGGCGGATTGGCGGAAATGGCGCGGGTCAAGGGCGACTGGTTGTTGCCAGTGCCGCGCGGCCTGTCTGCGGCCCAGACCATGGCGATTGGCACGGCGGGACTGACCGCGATGCTCGCCTTGCTGGCGCTGGAGCGCCATGGCTTGACCCCGGCTGAGGGTCCGGCGCTGGTGACCGGCGCTGCGGGCGGCGTTGGTTCGATCGCGCTGATGGCGCTGAAAAAGGCCGGCTTCCATGTCATTGCCTCGACGGGGCGCCCGGCCGAGGCGGCCTTCCTCAAAGATCTCGGTGCCGATGAGATCATTGATCGCGCCGAACTGTCGGCTCCGGGGCGTCCTCTGGGCAAGGAGCGCTGGGCCGCCGCCATCGATGCGGTTGGCTCCCACACTCTCGCCAATGTGCTGGCGCAAACCCGATATGGCGGGGCGGTGGCGGCCTGTGGTCTTGCCCAGGGCATGGACCTGCCAACCAGCGTCGCTCCCTTCATTCTGCGTGGCGTGAGCCTGCTTGGCATCGACAGTGTCATGTGCCCGCCAGCACTGCGACGCATGGCTTGGCAGCGGATCGCCAGCGACCTCGATCCCCAGCGTGTGGCGATGCTGACGACGGTGATTGGCCTTGACGATGCCATGGCGAGCGCCGAGGCCATCCTTGCTGGCAAAGTGCGCGGGCGCCTCGTGGTGGATATGGCATGATGCGCAAGAGGGGCCTGTTGTTCGATCTTGATGGCACGCTGACCGATTCCGATCACCTGCATTACGCTGCCTTCAATGTGTTGCTGGCGCGCGAGGGGCGCCAACTCGATCATCAGACTTTCCGCAGTCAAGTGATCGGGCGCGCGAATGCCGAGATTTTTGCCGGCCTCTATCCTGAAGCCAGCAGTGCCGAGCATGAAAAACTCGCAGCGCAGAAGGAAGCCGATTACCGCAGCCTTGCCAAAAGTCTGGTTCCGCTCGCCGGATTGCCGGGCTTGCTTGATCTTGCGGCGGCGCGCGGCTGGGTTTGCGCGGTCGTGACCAATGGCCCGCGCCAGAATGCCGAGCATTCCCTGAAAGCCCTTGGCCTTGCGGACGGCTTCAAGCTGGTGATCTCGGCGATAGAATTGTCGCGCTCGAAACCCGATCCCCTGCCTTATCAGGAGGCTCTGCGCCGTCTTGATCTCGACCGCGAGCATGTGGTCGGCTTTGAAGATTCGGTTTCCGGCCTCAAGGCCGGCGTCGATGCCGGCCTCGCCATGGTCGGGATCACCACCGGCCTTGATGCTGCGCAATTGATCGCCATGGGGGCCCGCATGGCGATTGCCGATTACAACGACCCGCGGCTGGTGTCCTTCATCGAGGCC
>JAJZGX010000003.1 GCA_021804825.1 Pseudomonadota bacterium
ATGGTCAATGAACAGCGTGCCCGAAGCCATGCCTGCGAAGGCACCTTGCGGCCCCAGGGTCACCGCGCGCAGATCGTGGTCATTGCCGACGCAAGCCAGCACCACATCGGCGCCCGCCGCAGCCTCGCGCGGGGTTGCTGCCACCGAGGCACCATATTGCGCCGCGAAAGCTTCGGCTTTGGCGCTGGTGCGGTTATAGACCGTGATCTCGTGCTTGCCGCGCGTGATCAGATGACGAGCCATGGGCGCGCCCATGACGCCCAGTCCCAAATAGCCAAGTTTTGCCATGTCTTGATCTCCCTTTTATGCATGAAACTGGCTCTCGCATGGCAACCTGGCCAAGACAAGTCATGCGCCTGCATGGCACCGCGCGGCGAACTGTGCTCTTGACCCCGCCCAGCACGGACGCTTAAGCGATAAGGCTTGCTCATAGCTGGATGGTAACCCGTGCCTTCACATCAAGATATTCTCAACGCGCTCGCCGGGCTTCCCGGCCCGGACGGTCGGGCATCGCTCGGCCAGTCTGGGGCGATCACCGGCATTACCGAGCGTGATGGCAAAGTCTATGTGGCGATTTCCGTGACACCGGCCGAGGCCGCCGGGTTCGAGCCGCGCCGCGCCGAAGCCGAAAAGCTGATCAAGGCGCTGCCCGGCGTCACCGGGGCGGTCGTCAGCCTGACTTCAGAGCGCCCGGCTGGCGCAGGGCCTGCAAGCCCCGGCCCCAAGGCGCAGGCGGCGCGGGCAGGCGCGCCCATCCCCGGCATTGCCCGCATCATTGCCGTGGCATCGGGCAAGGGCGGCGTCGGCAAATCCACCACCGCGGCCAATCTGGCGCTTGGCCTTGCTGCCAGCGGCTGGAAAGTCGGCCTGATGGACGCCGATATATATGGCCCCTCGGTGCCGCGCCTGTTCGGCATATCCGGCAAGCCTGAAGTCAAGGGCCGGGTGATGGAGCCTCACCGCGCCATGGGCCTGAAAATCATGTCGATCGGCTTTCTGGTCGAAGAAGATACGCCAATGATCTGGCGCGGGCCGATGGTGATGTCGGCGATCAACCAGATGCTGCGCGAGGTCAATTGGGGTGAACTCGATTGTCTGGTGGTCGATATGCCGCCCGGCACCGGCGATGCGCAATTGACCATGGCGCAATCCGTGCCATTGGCGGGCGCGGTCATCGTCTCGACGCCGCAGGATCTGGCGCTGATCGATGCACGGCGCGGCATTGCCATGTTTCGCCGCGTCGATGTGCCGGTGCTCGGCCTGATCGAGAACATGAGCTATTTCCTGTGCCCGCATTGCGGCACGCGCTCCGACGTGTTCGCCCATGGCGGGGCCCGGCACGAAGCTTCGCGGCTCGGTGCGCCCTTCCTTGGCGAAGTGCCGCTGAATATCACCATCCGTGAAACTTCGGATTCGGGACAGCCGGTGGTCGCGAGTGCGCCGCAATCTGATTTAGCGAATATTTATAAAAAGATGGCGATGGATCTACGTGCATCGCTTGAAGGCAATGTGCCGCGTGCGGCGCCGCGAATCGTGTTTGAATGAAGCTTCAGGGACTCGAAACCGGCACGGCGTTTGTTGCGCTGCGGCCGGTTTCGTCCTATTAGACCTTTGACGTATATTGCTGGAACCTGCTCATGACTGTGCTGCGCCGTAATGTTCTGAAATCTCTGGCGGCTGCTTCAGCAAGCCTGCCACTGGCCGCACCGGCCCTCGCGCAGAGCGCGCCCAAGGTGACCTGGAAGTTGACCTCAAGCTTCCCGAAATCGCTGGATCTGATTTATGGCGCGGCGCTCAGTCTGGCGCAAAGGGTGAACGAGGCCAGCGACGGGCAATTCGTCATCGAGGTGCATCCACCGGGCGAGATCGCTTCGGCGCTGGATGCGCTTGATGCGGTGAAAAGCGGCAAGGCTGACCTCGGCCACACGGCACTTGCCTATTATTGGGGGAAAGATCCGGCCTTTGCCTTTGGCACGGGTGTGCCATTTGGCATGAATGCGCGGCTGACCAATTCATGGTTCTATGAGGGCGGCGGCAATGAGGCCATCAATGAATTCCTTGGTGATTATGGCGTGAGCGCGCTGCCTCTGGGCAATACCGGGGCGCAAATGGGCGGATGGTTTCGCCGCGAAGTGAAAACCGCAGCTGATTTCAAAGGTCTGAAGGTGCGCAGCGGCGGCTTCACCGGTACGCTTTTCAAGGCGATGGGGGCGGTTCCCGATGCCACGCCCATGGCGGCAATGCCGGCCGCGCTCAAGAGCGGCGCGCTCGATGCGGTGGAATTTGTTTCGCCCTATGATGACGAGAAATTGTCGATCGCCAAGCTCGCGCCCTATTATTATTATCCCGGCTGGTGGCAGGGGTCTTCGGCGCAGCATCTCGTGGTCAATCTGGCGCAATGGAATGCGCTTCCCAAGGCCTATCGCGCGCTGCTGCGTGCGGCCGCGGCGGAGGTCAACGGCCAGGTTCTCGCGCTCTATGATGCGCGCAATCCTGCCGCCTTGCGCCGTCTCGTGGCCAGCGGCAGCAATTTGCAAGGCTTTTCAGCCGATATTACCGAGGCGGCCTACAAGGCGGCGCAGGAAATTTACACCGAAGCTTCGAAAAGCAACGCGAAATTCCGCAAGCTGCATGAAAATTATACGGCGTTCCGCAATGACGGCTACCTGTGGTGGCAGGTCTGCGAATATACCTATGATAATTTCATCATTCGTCAGCGCGCCCGCGAGGCCATCTGAGCTTTGGCTTTGGCGTCTTGACCAAGGCTGAAATATCGGCACATGGCTAGAGCGGTGTCCATGTGAGGTTGCGGGGCAGGGCCTTGACGTTTTTTTCGGATTTGGCGCTGGAAGCGCAGATCATGGCGCGCAGCCTCGCCGATCAGGTGAGCGGACGCGGGTTGCGGCTGGGCGTTACCGGCCTGTCGCGTGCGGGAAAAACCGTGTTCATCACCGCGTTGGTGGAAAACCTGGTGCGCCAGGCGCGCCTGCCGGTGTTGCGGGTCGCTGCCGAGGGCCGGTTGATCGACGCGACGCTGCAAGCCCAGCCCGATGATACCGTGCCGCGCTTTGCCATTGAGGATCATCAGGCAGCCTTGGTCGGGCCGGAGCGGCACTGGCCGCAATCGACAAGGCGGATTTCGGAATTGCGCCTGACCCTGACTTATCAAAGCGCCGTGAAATGGGGCAGCGGTCCGTCGCATCTGACCATCGACATCATTGATTATCCCGGTGAATGGCTGCTCGACCTGCCGCTGCTGAACAAGAGCTACCGGCAATGGTCGCGCGAGACCTGGGCCGCAGCGCTGGCGGGCAACCGCCAGAATCTGGCTGGTGACTGGCGGCAATTCACCGCAAGCCTCGATTGCAGCGCCGATGCCGATGAGGCCGTGGCCCGGCGAGCCGCTGAGCTTTTCACCAGCTATCTGCGCGCGGCCCGCAGCGATGATTATGCGCTTTCGACCCTGCCGCCTGGGCGGTTCCTGCTGCCGGGGGATCTTGAAGGGTCACCGGCACTGACCTTTGCGCCGCTTGCGCTCGGGGACGACGAGATCAGGCCGGGTTCCCTGGCCGCGATGATGCAGCGACGCTATGAGTCCTACTGCCAGTTGATCGTCAAACCGTTCTTTCGTGATCATTTTGCCAGGCTCGACCGCCAGATCGTGCTTGTGGATGCTTTGGCGGCGCTGAATTCCGGCCCGGCAGCGATGCGCGACCTCGAAACCGCGCTGGTGGATATTCTCGCTGCCTTTCGGGCCGGGCGTTCGGGCATGCTGGCGACGCTGCTGCGCCCGCGCATCGACAAGATCTTGTTTGCGGCGACCAAAGCCGACCATCTGCACCATACCAGCCACGACCGTCTGGAGGCGATTCTGCGCTTGACCACCGAGCGCGCGATCCGCCGGGTCGAGGGGCTTGGCGCGGAAGTTGAGGTGATTGCGCTGGCAGCCGTGCGCGCCACCCGCGAGGCCAATGTGCGCGATGGCAGAAGCCCGGCCATGGCGGCCGTGATCGGTACGCCGCTGAAGGGCGAAATCATTGATGGCGAGGTTTTTGACGGCACCAGCGAGGCCGCCATCTATCCCGGCGACCTGCCGCTTGACCCCGCTGAGGTGTTTCAGGGCGATGATTTGGCACGCCCCGCCCATGATGCGCCATTCCGGTTCGTGCGGTTCCGGCCGCCGTCGATGGCGCCGGGGCGCGATGGGCGGCCCGAGGTCGCCCCGCACATCCGGCTGGATCGGGCTTTGGAATTTTTGATCGGAGACCGGCTGCAATGAGCGCTGCTTCGCCACAAGTGCCCAACCGTCCGCGGGCTTTTCGGCTGGAGGCGGCGGCGCCATCAAGCGAAGCCGTGCAAGCTGCGCCACCTGTGGCGGGGGCGGTGATGATCGAGCCGCAAGCCCATGATTTTGCTGCTGAGGCCATGATGCCAGCTTCGCCCGAAGCGTTGGTTGAGCAGGCGCAGCGGGCGGGCTTTGGCTGGCGCTGGCCACACTGGGGCGGGGTGCTGGGCTCGGCACTGGGCGGGCTGGTGTCGCTGGCGCTGGGCGTGTGGATCACGCATCAGATCGAGGCCTTGCTTGTCAGTTCGGTGTGGCTCGCCGACGTGGCGCTCATCTTGCTGGGCGTGGCAGCGCTCGCCGGATTGGTGCTGGGGGGCCGGGAAGTGCTGGCGATCCGCCGCCAGCGCGCCATTGCCGCGCTGCATGCTCATCTGGCGCAAGCCCGCAGCAAGGATGATTCCGAACGGGCGCGGCGGTTGGTGCGCGAGCTTGTGGCGCTTTACAGCGGCGATGCTGCCAGTGCCAGAGCGCGTGCGGAAATCACCCGCATGAGCGAGGAAATCATCGACGGGCGCGATCTCATCGACGCGACCGAGCGCCTGCTGATGCTGCCGCTCGATGCGGTCGCGCGCGGCCTCGTGGCACAGGCGGCGCGGCGCGTGAGCATGGTCACCGCGCTCAGCCCGCGAGCACTGTTCGACGTGGTGTTCGCAGCCGGGCAGATGGTGTGGTTATTGCGCAAGATCAGCACGCTTTATGGCGGCAGGCCCGGCTGGTTCGGGTTTCTCAGGGTGCTGCGGGCGGTCACCACGCATCTGGTGATCACCGGCACCATGGCCTTGGGCGACAGCATTTTGCAACAGCTGGTTGGCCACGGCATTGCCGCGAAGCTTTCGGCCAAACTCGGCGAGGGCGTGCTCAATGGCCTCCTGACCGCGCGGGTTGGCATTGCTGCCCTGCAGGTGTGCCGCCCCATGCCTTTTGCCCTGGCCCCGGCGCCGGGTTTGAAAGAGGTGGTGCCGGGCCTGTTCGCTGGAAAAATCAGCACGCCGCCCGAAGCCGAGGGGTGATGGGCGCGCTTCATGGGCGCGGCGATGATCGGGTTGATCATCGCCCGATGTGGCATATCAGCCGACCGGCGCGGGGGCTTTGAGTGCGCCCGCAATGGCCTCCAGCGCCGCGGCCGCCTTGGCACCATCCGGCCCGCCGGCCTGCGCGAGGCCGGGCTTACCGCCGCCGCCCCGCCCCCCCAGGGCCTCGGCACCGATGCGCACCAGATCAACCGCATTATTGGCAGCAAGCAGATCATTCGACACGGCGATGATCAGGCTCGCCTTGTCGTCGGCGCTGCGGGCGATGATCGCCACCACGCCCGAACCCAGCTTGTCGCGCGAGGTTTCGGCAATGGGTTTCAGGTCTTTGGGCTCGATATCGCGCACTTCGAGGCCGAGAAAATTCACGCCATTGACGATGCGGGCGCTGGGTGCCGCCCCGCTGCCACCGCCGCCCATGGCCAGCTTCTTTTTGGCCTCGGTCAAGTCGCGCTCAAGCTTGCGGCGATCCTCGATCAGGCTGGCGAGGCGGGTATCGGCGTCCTCGGTGCTGGATTTGAGCAATTGCGCGATGGTGCGCAGACGCCGCGCTTCATCGTTGAGGTGGCTGCGTGCGGCTTCGCCGGTTTTGGCTTCAAGGCGGCGCACGCCCGAGGCTACCGCGCCCTCTGACAGGATCGACACGAGGCCGATGTCGCCGGTGCGGCGCGCGTGGGTGCCCCCGCAAAGCTCAACCGACCAGCCAGCGGCCAGCGCGCCTGACGGGGTTGCCTCACCTCGCGGCTCGCCCATGGCGACAACGCGCACCTCATCGCCATATTTTTCCCCGAACAAGGCCCGCGCTCCAGAGGCGATGGCCTCATCGACGGCCATCAGCCGGGTGGTGATCTCGCTGTTTTGCTGGATGATGGCGTTGGCGCGGGCCTCGACCTCAGCCAGTTCCTCGGCCGACACGGGTTTGGGATGGGCGAAATCGAAGCGCAGGCGATCGGGCGCCACGAGCGAGCCCTTCTGGGCAATGTGATCGCCGAGCACCTGACGCAAAGCCTCGTGCAGCAAGTGCGTCGCCGAGTGATTGGCGCGAATCTGGCTGCGACGCTGATGATCGACAGTGAGATCGAGGGCATCGCCCACGGCCAGACGCCCCTTGGTCATCTCGACATCATGAACTAGCAAGCTGCCGGCGCGCCTGTGCGTGGTGGTGATATTTGCCGCCGCCTTGTCGTTGCCAAGGTTGCCGCTATCACCCACCTGACCACCCGCTTCGCCATAAAACGGCGTCTGGTTGACAATCATCTGGCCGCGTTCGCCGCTTTCGAGCGCCGCGACTTCCTTGCCATCACGGATCAGCGCCGTCACCACAGCGCTGGCCTTTTCCGTGGCATAGCCCAGAAATTCGCTGGCACCCAGCCGATCACGCAAGGCAAACCACAGCGAAGCCTCGGCGCTTTCACCCGAGCCCGACCAGTTCTTGCGCGCCTCGCGGCGCTGATGCTCCATGCTTGCATCAAAGCCGGCTTGATCGATGCCAATGCCGCGCTGGCGCAAGGCTTCCTGAGTGAGATCAAGCGGGAAGCCGTAGGTGTCATAAAGTTTGAAGGCGGTGGCACCGGCAAGGCTCTGGCCGGCCTTGAGGTCTCTGGTTTCATCTTCCAGAATTGCCAGACCGCGCACCAGCGTGGTGCGGAAGCGGGTTTCTTCCAGACGCAACGTCTCGACGATCAGGGCGCTGGCGCGAACGAGTTCGGGATAGGCCTCCCCCATTTCGTGGCGCAAGGTCGGGAACAGCCGCCACATCAGCGGTTCTGCTGCGCCCAGCAGTTGCACATGGCGCATGGCACGGCGCATGATCCGGCGCAGCACATAGCCGCGGCCCTCGTTGGAGGGCAGCACGCCATCGGCCACCAGAAAGGCCGAGGCCCGCAAATGATCGGCAATGATGCGATGGCTGGCACCCTGCGGCCCGGCGGGATCGACCCCGGTTGCCTCCGCCACCGCGCCGATCAGATGCTGGAACAGGTCGATGTCGTAATTCGAGGACACGCCCTGAAGCAGGGCAGCCATGCGCTCCAGCCCCAAGCCGGTATCGATGGAGGGATGGGGCAGGGCAGCGCGCTGGCCGGGGCCGGATTGCTCGAACTGCATGAACACCAGATTCCAGAATTCCAGAAACCGATCGCCATCCTCATCGGCGCTGCCGGGCGGGCCGCCCTGCAATTTGTCGCCCTGATCGAAGAAAATCTCGGAGCAAGGCCCGCAAGGCCCGGTATCGCCCATCGACCAGAAATTATCGGCGGTCGGAATGCGGATGATGCGGCTCTCCGGCAGGCCGGCAATCTTGCGCCAGAGATTGTAGGCCTCGTCATCATCATGATAGACCGTGACCAGCAGACGATCGCGGGTGAGCCCGAATTCACGGGTCGTCAGCGTCCATGCCAGTTCGATGGCGCGCTCCTTGAAATAGTCGCCGAACGAAAAATTGCCCAGCATTTCAAAGAAAGTATGATGACGTGCGGTATAACCGACATTGTCGAGATCATTGTGCTTGCCGCCGGCACGCACTACCTTCTGGGCGGTCGTGGCGCGAATGTAGGGGCGTTTTTCCTTGCCGGTGAAAACGTCCTTGAATTGCACCATGCCGGCATTGGTGAACATCAGCGTCGGATCATTGCGCGGCACGAGCGGCGATGATGCAACCCGCTCATGGCCATTCCTGGCAAAGAATTCGAGAAACTGCGAACGAATGGCGTTAACGCTGGCCATGCTGAAGCTCACCTGAACACTGGGCTGAAGGGCAATCGCGGGGTGGCAGAATTGCCAACCCACTGTCCAGCCAAGCGTCTTCTAGCTAGTGGCGTTGGTGCTGTCGAGGCCCCGCGCTATTCGCCGGTCTCATCGCCTGACTCGGGTGCGACATTGGCGAGAATGCGCTCGGCAATCAATCCGGAATTTTCGCGGATGGCTTTTTCGATTTTGTTGGCGACTTCGGGATTGGCCTTCAGGAAGCTGCGCGAATTCTCGCGACCTTGACCAAGGCGCGTCGAGTCAAACGAGAACCATGCGCCGGACTTCTCCACGACCCCGGCCTTGACACCAAGATCAATAAGTTCGCCGGTCTTGGAGACGCCTTCGCCATACATGATGTCGAATTCGACCTGCTTGAAGGGCGGCGCCACTTTGTTCTTGACGACTTTGACGCGAGTCTGGTTGCCGATCACTTCGTCACGGTCCTTGATCGCGCCGATGCGGCGGATGTCGAGGCGCACGGAGGCGTAGAATTTCAGAGCATTGCCGCCGGTGGTGGTCTCTGGCGAACCATACATCACACCGATTTTCATGCGGATCTGGTTGATGAAAATCACCATGGTGTTGGAACGGGAAATCGACCCGGTGAGCTTGCGCAGGGCCTGGCTCATCAGACGCGCCTGCAGGCCGGGCTGAACTTCGCCCATTTCACCTTCAATTTCGGCGCGGGGTGTCAGGGCCGCAACCGAATCGATCACCAGCACATCGACGGCACCAGAGCGCACCAGAGTGTCGGTGATTTCCAGAGCCTGTTCGCCGGTGTCAGGCTGGGAAATCAGCAAATCTTCGAGGTTGACGCCGAGCTTGCGGGCATAAATCGGATCGAGGGCGTGTTCCGCATCCACAAAGGCGCAAATGCCGCCGTTCTTCTGGGCTTCGGCAATGACATGCAGGGTGAGCGTGGTCTTGCCGGAAGATTCCGGGCCATAAATCTCGATCACCCGGCCCCGCGGCAGGCCGCCAACCCCCAGCGCGATGTCGAGCCCCAGCGAACCGGTTGAAATCGTCGCAATGTCATCGGCTTTCTGATTTTTGCCGAGCCGCATGATCGAGCCTTTGCCGAAGGCCCGCTCGATTTGTGACAGGGCGGCGTCAAGGGCTTTGGTTTTATCCACGGAATTACCTTCCACAAGGCGGAGATTGGTCTGCGGGGTAGAGGCGCTCATCGGCGTTGTGTCCTTCTTGCACGGGCGGGCTGCGGCTGCAACATGAAGCAATGTATCATGTTTGTTCACGCACGCAAGTTCGTTTTATGTTCTTCTTGCCACACTTTAGTATGAGGCGAGTCTGGCCGCCTCATTCGAGGTTGGTTTTGGCGACTTCGAGCAAGTCCTTGATCGTGAATGGTTTTGCCAGAAAGCCAAAATCCTCGCCGTCGGGCAAGTTGCGGGAGAAGGCATCCTCGGCATAGCCGGACACAAAGATGATTCGGGCGGTCAGGCCACGACGGCGCAATTCACCGAGCATGGTCGGGCCATCCATTTCCGGCATGACCACATCGGAAATGATCAGGCCAATGGGGTCTTTGGCCTCGGCCACCACGTCAAGCGCATGCAGGCCGGTCTCCGCCTCGAGCACGGTGTAGCCGCGGTTGCGCAGTGCCCGCGATGCCACCTTGCGCACGGAATGCTCATCCTCGACCAGCAATATCGTGCCCTGGCCGCTCATATCGACGGCGGGGCGGGGCTTGGCCACTTCTTTTTTGACGGGCGGGACGGCCTCATTGGCCTCGATGCGCGGCAGCAGCAGCCGGAACAAGGCGCCCTTGCCCGGCTCGCTTTCGCAAAATACATAGCCGCCCGATTGCTTGACGATGCCATAGACCATGGCGAGGCCAAGCCCCGTGCCCTTGCCGGTTTCCTTGGTGGTGAAAAACGGCTCGAAGATTTTTTCGCGGATTTCGGGCGGGATGCCGGTGCCGGTGTCTTCAACTTCAATGGCGACATAATCGGCGGCGGGCAGTGCCTTTTCATTGAGCGCGCCGCATTCCTGCGCGGCGATGTTGCGGGTTCTGATGGTGATTTTGCCGACATTGTTCATGGCGTCGCGCGCATTCACCACCAAATTGATGATCACCTGTTCGATCTGCGTCTGGTCGGCGCGGGTCAGCCACAGGTCGCGGGCCTGCTTGTAGTCGAGTTCGACGCGCTCTCCTGCCAGTTTCTGCAGCAGGATACGCAATTCGCTGACCATGTCGCCAAGCTGCAACACCTGCGGGCGCATGGTCTGGCGGCGTGAAAACGCCAGCAATTGCCGCACCAGGCCGGCGGCGCGATTGGCATTCTGCCTGATCTGGGTGATGTCATGAAACGAGGGATCGGTCGAGCGATGCTGGGTCAGCAGCATGTCGGAATAGCCGATGATGGCGGTGAGGACATTGTTGAAATCATGGGCGACGCCGCCGGCCAATTGCCCGATGGCCTGCATTTTCTGGCTTTGCGCAAAGCTCTCGCGCAGGGTCTGCTGCTCGGTTGTGTCCAGTGCATAAAGCAGCGCGCAGGCGCCATCGGCATCGGTGACGGGTGACAAGAACAGCCGTGCCGCGCGGATCGGGCCGCTGATGGGGGTCATGGTGACGTCGATCGGGGCAATGTCGCTCTGGTTGGCGCTGGCGCGGGCCAGCGCGCGGCCCAGCGCCGGACGTTCCCGCGCGTCGATAAGATCAACGATGGCGGCGGCCGGTGGGCCATCGCCGTGTTGCGGTTCAAACAGGCGGGCAAAGGCGGCATTGGCGCGCACCACCGCGCCGGTCTCGCTCAGGGTGGCGATGGCCATGGGTGTGGCGTTGAAGAATCGCGCAAAACGCACTTGCGCAGCCTGCAGATCCTCGGCCTTGGCATCGGCGGCGGTGCGGTTGAGCACGAGGGTGCGGGACGGCTCACGCTCGCGCTTGGCGTTGACCTGCACCTTGTGGATGAGGCGAACCGGCAGATTTTCACCCGTGCGCTTCTTGAGATCAATATCGAAGGTTTCGGTGCTGGATTGACCGGCCGCGGCATGGGTCTGGGCCAGCAGGATGGCGCCGTCACCGGCGATGATGTCGCTCAGACGCAGACCACCGGTGCCAACCTGGGCGAGGTCATAATCCAGCCAGTTGGCCAAGGTCCGGTTGAGATAATCAATGCTGCCATCGGCTTTGGCGGAAAAGAATCCGGCCGGGGCATGATCCAGAAAATCAATGGCATTCTGCAATTCCAGAAATACCCGCTCATGGCGCACGCGCTCGGAGGTGACGTCGGCGAGGCTCCACAGCGTCAGGCCATGATCCTGCGGGCTGTCGAGCGGGCGCACGCGCACGCGGTACCAACCGGTTTCCGGCCCGCTCAGGCTGGGCGTGAGCCGCAATTCCTCCGAGGCGCGCTTGCCCTGCTGGGCGGCCTGTGCCAGCCGATAGACCGGCCCGGCGACTTCGCTCTGGCCCGACAACAGGCGCTCCACATTGAAAACCTCACCGCCCGGATCAGGCTGCGCCCAAGCGCGGTAGGCGGTGTTGGCATAAGCCACGCTGCCGTCCGGCCGGACGATGGCCAGACCCTCGCCGAACTGATCGGCGAGGCGGCGGGTCAAATCATGGGGCGCGGCGCGCGCTGCCAGCTGCAAAATTCCCACGGCATAAAAAAACAGCGCGACGATGCCGACAAAAGCAAACATCACCAGGGTAATATCGATCAATCTTGCACCTTGCGCGTGCGGCAACATCGAGGCCACCACCAGCAGGGCCAGCAGCAAGGTGGTCAAGATCAGGATCAAGGCGCTCGAGCCACTGCGCCCGGTGGCCAGTGGGGTGGAATGCGGCGGCGGGCTGGGAGTGGGGGGATTGTTCATGGTTGACCAGAAGCTGCGCCCAAAGCACGGGGTGGTGAGATTTGCAGTCTTCTCATAACACGAATAATGTTACATGCGGCAATGGGGCAGGGCTCCGACACCTCATCTGTCAGGGGCAAACCTGCGCGATGCTGCGCGCTCAGCGTGCAAATCCGGGGGTTACGCGCCTATGCGGAATTGTGGTAAACTTGGGCTGCAGACGATATTTCGAGGACGAGTGGTATGAATAAGATGACGGGCCTGGCGCCCGGAATGTTGGGCCTGTTGGAAGTGATAGCTGGCACCATCGCCGTTCTTTTGTTTATTTTTGCCTGTATTTATGCAGCGCGCAGCCTGTTCTGGCGGGGCATCAAGGTGCCGGGCGGGCGTGGACGCCAACAACGCCTCGGCGCGGTAGACGTCTTCAATCTCGATCAAAGTCGCCAGCTGGTGCTGCTGCGACGCGACAATGTCGAGCATCTGGTGCTGATCGGCGGCCCAAATGATGTGCTGATCGAATCACAGATCGTGCGGGTTGAACCGCGCAACGCTCGCGAGCGCGATCTCGGCGACGTGGCGCCGCAGATCAGCAATGGCGCGCCGCGCACCGCCATGCCAAATGTGACGCTGCCAACGGCGCCGCCGCCCGCTGCCGTGCCGGTGCCGAGTGCGCCGGTTCCCGTGCCGCTGGCAACGCCGACGCCGCGCCCCGCGGCTTTCAGCCCTGCTGTGCGCCGCGATCCGCCTGCCCATCAGGCAGATATGACAGCCGTGCCGCATGATGTCGCACCGCGCGCCAACGAGCCAACCGATCCGGCAACGGCGCTGATGGCAGCTTTGGGCAATGCGCTCGACCTGAAAGAAGATGTCGCCCCTGCGAAGACGGCGCCTGTTGCCGCGGCCCCGGCCGCTGTCCCGACAAGCCCGGCAAGCCCGGCGGTGCCGGCGCCGCCGATTTTGCGGGCACCGTTGCAGCGCCCGGTGTTTGAACGCAGCGTCCCGAGCGTGACGCGTCCGTCGGTGCCGCGTCCTGAGAGAAACGTGCCGTCATTGGCGTCCATGTCGGCGCGGCAGTTGCCGCAACCAAGCGCCAAAACCGAAGCAGCGCCGTCAGGCACGGGTGACGCGGCCCCGCAGGTGATCAGCCCGGCGCCGCTGCGCCCCTCGCCTTTGAACACATTGCTCGGCAATCTCGCCAAGGCCGAGGTGATCCCTCCCGCCGCAGCACCTGTCGCCATGGACGCGCCCGCCACCGAGCCCGTTACAGAAAGCTCGCCGCAGGATTCGCTTGAGACGGAAATGGCGCGTCTGCTCGGGCGGCCGCTGAACGGCGTCTGACGCGCGTCCAGCCTTGGCTGGTGCCGCGCGGTCAGGCGTCGCGGTAGACGCGCTCGCGGCGCTCGTGGTTTTCCTGAGCTTCCAGCGTCATGGTGGCAATGGGGCGGGCATTCAGCCGCTTCAAGCTGATCGGATCGCCGGTGATCTCGCAATAGCCGTAGGAGCCGTCGTCGATCCGCAGGATAGCGGCATTGATCTTGGCGATCAGCTTGCGTTGCCGGTCACGCGCCCGCAGTTCAATAGCCCGATCCGATTCGGATGAGGCGCGGTCGGTCACATCTGGGTGGTTTTCGCTGTCATTTTGCAAAAGGTTAAGCGTTTCGCGGCTCTCGCGCAAAATATCATCGCGCCATGCCTTCAGCTTGTTGCGGAAATATTCGCGCTGGCGCTCGTTCATGAACGGTTCGTCATCGCTCGGGCAATAGTCAGCCTCAATGTCGTTCTGCATAGCTGATGTCTCTCCCATAACCTGTTGACCGGCCTATACAGTGCCGCGGATCAGGAAACAACTGGCAAAGGAGTTCATGGTATAAAAGCCACCGGCGTTGTGCCCGCCGCCTTTCAGGGCAGCGGGCCGCAATTGCCGGGGGTCTCAGGCTTTGCGCATGGCGCTCTTGAGATTGGTGTCGATGGCATCGAGGAAGCCGGTGGTCGACACCCAGGGCTGCTCCGGCCCAACCAGCAGCGCCAGGTCTTTGGTCATCACGCCTGATTCGACAGTGCTGACGCAGACGGTTTCCAGCGTGTGGGCGAATTTTGCCAGCTCGGCATTGCCATCGAGCTTGGCACGATGGTCGAGACCGCGCGTCCATGCAAAGATCGAGGCAATGGAATTGGTCGAGGTTTCCTTGCCCTTCTGGTGCTCGCGGTAGTGGCGCGTCACCGTGCCATGCGCGGCTTCCGCTTCTACCGTTTGACCATCGGGCGTGATGAGCACCGAGGTCATGAGCCCGAGCGAGCCGTAGCCTTGCGCCACCGTGTCCGACTGCACATCGCCATCATAATTCTTGCAGGCCCAGATATAGCCGCCCGACCATTTCAGCGCCGAGGCGACCATGTCATCGATCAGGCGATGCTCATAGGTGATGCCGAGTGCCGCGAATTTGGCCTTGAACTCGTTCTGATAGGTTTCTTCAAAAATATCCTTGAAGCGGCCATCATAGGCCTTCAGAATCGTGTTCTTGGTGGAAAGATAGACCGGGAACTTGCGCGCGAGGCCATAATTCAGCGAGGCGCGGGCAAAATCGCGGATCGATTCATCCAGATTATACATGGCCATGGCGACGCCGGCGTCCGGAAACTTGAACACTTCGCGCTCGATCACCTGGCCATCATCGCCCTCGAATTTGAGCGTGAGCCGCCCCTTGCCCGGCACTTTGAAATCGGTCGCGCGATATTGATCGCCATAGGCGTGACGCCCTACGATGATCGGCTGCGTCCAGCCCGGCACCAGACGTGGCACATTGCGACAGATGATCGGCTCGCGAAAAATGACGCCGCCGAGAATGTTGCGGATGGTGCCGTTCGGGGATTTCCACATCTCGTGAAGATTAAATTCCTTCACGCGGGCTTCATCGGGGGTAATGGTCGCACATTTGACGCCGACACCGTATTTTTGAATGGCGTGGGCGGAATCAATCGTCACCTGATCACGCGTGGCATCGCGATGTTCGACGCTGAGATCATAATATTTCAGATCAATGTCGAGATAGGGGTGGATCAACTTGTCGCGGATGTAATGCCAGATGATGCGCGTCATCTCATCGCCATCGAGTTCAACTACGGGATTGGCGACTTTGATCTTTTGCATGAGGGAAACTCGCGTGAGAACAGGTGAAGCGGCTGCGCTATAGCAACCAGCTAGGGCGAGGTAAAGCTGTGGTGGCCGAGAAGCCGGGCGATTGGCGGGCTTTTGCCAGCGCGCGGCATAGGCTCTTAGTTGCACGTCAGTCGCCTGAAGGGCGGGCTTTGTCACGAAATGCACCGAGACGGTCGGTGATTGGCAGGTTGCCACGCATGGCGGCGCCGTAGCCATGTGCCAAGCGCGTAGCTGCCATCTGTGGGCGGCCCCCGCGTCAGGCGTCGGTCATATAATTGCGGGTTATGGGGATGTTGGCGTGCCGGGCGGCAAGCTGAATCTGAAACACCATCATCGGCCCATGGCGAAAATTGGCTTCGGCGGCAGCGAGATAGAACTCCCACATGCGGCAGAAGCGCTCGTCATAAAGCCTTCTCACTTCTTCGCGGTTGGCGCGAAACCGCCGTGACCATTCATGCAGGGTCCTGGCGTAATGCTGCCGCCAGATTTCGATATCGGTCACTGAAATGGGCGATTTTTCAATGACCGGGAGCACTTCGGAGAGCGGCGGGCAATAGCCGCCGGGGAAAATATATTTGGCGACCCAGGGATTGGCCTGCGTCGGGGTCGCGGAAACGCCGATGGCGTGCACCAGCGCGACACCATCCGGCTTCAGGCGTGCCGCCAGCACCTCGAAAAACTCGCGGTAATTAGGCACGCCGACATGTTCAAACATGCCGACAGAAACAATGCGGTCGTAGGTCGCGGTTTCCTGGCGGTAGTCGCGCAAGTGAAACGCGACCCGGTCGGCCAGACCCGCTGCCGCTGCGCGCTCGCGCGCAATTTTGAGCTGATTTTCCGAGAGGGTGAGGCCGACAACCATGATGTCCGGCGCGGCGCGGGCGATCTCCAGTGCGAGGCCCCCCCAGCCGCAACCGATATCCAGCACTTTCTGGCCCGGCTCAAGCAGCAATTTGGCGATGATATGTTTTTTCTTCTTGAGCTGCGCCTCCTCGAGGGTTTCATCGCCATTCTGGAAATAGCCACAGGAATATTGCCTGTCGGCGTCAAGAAACAGCTCGTAGAGGCGATCGGAAAGATCATAGTGATGGGCGACATTGCGGCGTGCGGCCGTAAGGCGGTTGGCTTGTTTGAGCGCGATCAGCGCGCGCCCGACATGGCGGCGCAGCACGCTCAAGGGATGGGTTTCGAGCACGCCAAGCGCAAATGCGCAGATGTCGAGGAAATCCTGCAACGAGCCGCTCTCGATCGTCAGCTTTCCGTCCATATAGGCTTCGCCCGCGGCCATGTCGGTGTGCAGGAGCAGGTGGCGCAATGTCGCATTGTCATGGATGCGGACTGTGACGAAGGGCGCGGCTCTGGTTCCGAAACTGTGGCTCCGGCCATTGGGGTCGACGAGGGTCAATGTCCCGAATTTCACAATCCTGTCGAGAAGATAGACCAAGGGTTTCAGCAACAGGCTTGCAACGCGGCTCGATTCCCGTGTCGTCAATTCAGGGGTCGGGGTGTGGGACCATGAAGATTGACTGCTCAAGGGCGTGGTTCCCTGCATCAATTCACCCGGGCGCGGGGTGAGGCTGAACAATCTGTGCCAAAATTGCGGGAATATTACGGCGATTGCCAAGACTGGCCGCCAGCGGCCTGCGCATCGGCGCGCCTCGAAGGGTGGTGAGCGCGATGGGACTCGAACCCATGACCCCCTGATTAAAAGTCAGGTGCTCTACCGATTGAGCTACGCGCTCGCCCGTTGCAGGCGTGCCCTCTGGTATAGCCAGATGGCGCGGGGGTCAACCACTTCAAGCACTTTGCGCTATGTCTTCGGGCCAAACTTACTCGATATCATCCACAACCGAGGTAGCGCCACCATTGATGCGGTGGGCCAGCGAGGTCTCGATGAAATCATCGAGGTCGCCATCGAGCACGGCATCGGGCGTGCCGGAGGTGTGGCCCGAGCGCAAATCCTTCACCAACTGATAGGGTTGCAGCACGTAGCTGCGGATCTGATGGCCCCAGCCGATCTCGGTCTTGCTCGCAGCCTCGGCGTTGGCGCGCGCTTCACGCTTTTCAAGCTCCTGCTCATAGAGCCGGGCGCGCAGCATGTTCCAGGCGGTGGCGCGGTTCTTGTGCTGTGAGCGTTCGCCCTGACAGGCGACCACAATGCCAGAGGGAATATGGGTGATGCGAACCGCCGAATCGGTGGTGTTGACGTGCTGACCACCGGCACCAGACGAGCGGTAAGTGTCGATACGGCAATCGCTTTCATTGACGGCAACGTCAATCTTGTCATCAACCACCGGATAGACCCAGACCGAGGCAAAGGACGTGTGGCGACGGGCATTGGAATCGAACGGCGAAATGCGCACCAAGCGGTGCACGCCGGACTCGGTCTTGGCCAGACCATGAGCATTATGGCCCTTGACCAGCAGCGTCGCGGATTTGAGCCCGGCTTCTTCGCCAGCGGTCTCCTCGATCACATCGACCTTGAATTTGCGCTTTTCGGCCCAGCGCGCATACATGCGCGCCAGCATCCGCGCCCAGTCCTGGCTCTCGGTGCCACCTGCGCCGGAATGCACCTCGATATAGGTGTCATTGGCATCAGCTTCGCCGGAGAGCAACGCCTCGATCTGGCGGCGGGAAGCCTCCACCACCATGGCTTTCAACTGATCGATGCCTTCCTTGATGGTCGCGGCATCGTCTTCGGCTTCGCCCAGTTCAACCAGCGTCGAGGCGTCATCAAGCTCACGCTCGAAACGGGAGAGGGCGCCGAGGCGATCTTCCAGCTCGGTGCGCTCGCGCATGAGCTTTTGCGCGGCTTCGGCATTGTTCCATAGGTCAGGGTCTTCGGCCTTGGCGTTTAGCTCATCAAGGCGACGGGTTGCAGTATCGACGTCAAAGATGCCTCCTCAGCAGCCCGACCGACTGCTTGATCTCTTCGACAAGTTGAAGCGCTTCAGCGCGCATGGGACTGGATTCCTACAATCAGTTCTGCCTTGGCAGGGAAGATATGGGCTTGGAGCAAGCCGGAGCGGGTGTCAACTACCCGTCATGCCTTGAATGTTGCGGTGGTGCCAGCATATGGTCATAAGCCCCCCGGAGATCACCCCATGTATCGCGCTTCCCCCCTTGATGGCATCGCCCTCGTGACGGGTGCCAGTTCCGGCATTGGCAAGGCGGTGGCGCTGGAACTGGCGCGGCGGGGCTGGCGGGTGGCGCTGCTGGCACGCCGGGCCGAGGCGCTGGCGGCGGTGGTGCGTGAGCGCCCCGACGTGCTGTTCCCCTGTGTTTGCGATGTCACGGACGGGGCCTCGGTCAGGTCGGCTCTTGCGCAACTCGTCGCTGAACACGGCAGGATCAGCCTCGCCTTTCTCAATGTCGGCACCTATGTCCCCGAAGCGGACACGGGCCTTGACGCCGCGAGCGTGATGGCCACCTTCGCCATCAATGTCGGCGGCACCATGACGTGCCTTGAACCCTTGATCGCGCACATGAAAAATCAGGGCGGGCAAATTGCCGTCAATGCCTCGATCGCCGGTTATGGCGGCCTGCCCATGGCCTCGGCCTATGGCGCCAGCAAGGCCGCATTGATCAATTTCTGCGCCTCGCAGAAATTCGCGCTGGACAAGCTGAATGTCCGTTTGCAACTCGTGTGTCCCGGCTTTGTGCGCACGCCTTTGACCGACCACAACAGATTTCCCATGCCGGCGCTGGTGGAAGCGGAGGATGCCGGGCGGCGCATTTGTGACGGGTTCCAGCGAGGTGGCTTCGAGATCACCTTTCCACGCCGCCTGTCATGGACGCTGAAAGCCCTGAACATGCTGCCCTACGGGCTTTATTTCCCGCTGGTGGCACGTGCCACCGGGCAGCGGTAGCGCGGCCGGATCAACGAGGCTTTTCAAAGAAAATCTGACGCACATTGATGGTGCCGATGGTGAAACCAGCTTCGCAATAGCTGAGGTAATATTCCCACATGCGGCGGAAGGGTTCATCAAAGCCGCCGGGGGCGATTTGCGGCCAGGCGGCACGGAAGCGGTCACGCCATTGCGCCAGGGTGCGGGCGTAATCAGACCCAAAGGCGCGCTCGCCAATGACATTGAGATCAACCTTGGCACCGAGGGTGCGCAGACGGCTCAACGTCGGCAACATGCCGCCGGGGAAAATATGGCGGCGGATAAAATCAATATCGCGCCGGTAACCGGCAAACAGCGCCTCATCGATGGTGATGGCCTGAAGCCCGGCCCTTCCGCCGGGCTTCAGGCGGCCGCTCAATTGCGCGAAATATTTCGGCCAATAGGCTTCGCCAACCGCTTCGATCATTTCAATCGAGGCAATGGCGTCATAGACGCCGGTTTCATCGCGGTAATCGCGCAGTTCGACTTTGATTTTTTCATTGAGACCGGCGGCAAAAACCCGCTGACGGGCGACATCATATTGCGCCTGACTTATCGTCAGCGCGGTCACGTCGCAGCCGAAGTTCTGCGCAACAAACAAGGCAAAACCGCCCCAGCCGCAGCCGATCTCCAGCATGTGCTGGCCCGCGCTCAGGCCAAGGCCGCGGGCCAGTGCCAGTTGCTTGGCCTTTTGCGCCTGTGCCAGCGGCGTTTGCGGGGTTTCATAGAGGGCCGATGAATAATTCATGTCGGGGTCGAGCCAGGCACCGTAAAAGCCGTTGCCGAGATCGTAATGGGCATGGATGTTGCGCTTGGAGCCGCGGCGGCTGTTGCGGTTGAGAAAATGCTGGAAGCGTTGCAGAGCGCGCACCAGCGGGCGGTCTTGCAGCAGGCGCTGGATCACCGGTTGGTTGGCCGCAAACAGCGTCAGGAAGGCTGTAAGATCAGGCGTCTCCCACATGCCGGCAATATAGGCATCGGCGATGCCAATGTCGCCGCCACGGCTGAGCCAGCGCGCAAATTCGAGATCAAGAATGCGAATCTCGGCTGCGGGGCCTGGCACCTTGCCGCCAAAGCGATGCGTGCGACCATCGGGCATGATGAGATCGAGCGTGCCAACTTCCAACATGCTCGCCAGCCACAGCGCGCGGCGCACCGGCGCACTGTAAGATCGGATGGTTTCAGGTGTCATGGTCATGATCAATCCTTGCAACCGCGAACCCATGATACGGTCATAGCCGCCCTCTCACGTCTTCACACAAGGCTGGTAGGGGCAGGCGGGCTGGGCCGCACCCGCAGTCGCATCCCCTTCAGCCACAAGCGCAAAGCCTCCCAGTGAATGGCGGCAACGACTTTAAGCGTCATCATCGGCAGGGCGAAAAAGACGCGCAAAATCTGATTGCTGTCAAGGGGATATTGCGTGGCGCTGAAGGTCGCGGCAAAGACCGGAATGGTGCCGCTGGTCTCGAGGATTCGCAAGGTCAAATGCTGTGAGGGCACCCGCAAACGGAAGTGATATTGCAGGTCCATGTCCATGAACGGCGAGACATAAAAGCGCTTGGCGCAGCTCTGACGAATGCCGACATTGCTGGCGTCACCGGCATGAACCGGGGCGATGTAGCTGTGAAACTCGCCAAAGGTATTGCGAACCTCATAGATGAGCGCCACGAGTTCGCCGCTAGCGAAGCAATAATAGACAGAAATCGGGTTGAACACGAAGCCGAGGATGCGCGGATAGCATAACAGCACTACGCGATCTGCAACGAGGTTGGCGGTGGCGAGCATGGCATCGACCGCGGCCCGCAGCGGCCCGTCATGATGGGGGGCGTGGTCTTCGGGATAAAACGCCATGAGATTGCGCCGCCCGACCGAGAAAAACCGCGATTGCCTATCCGCCTCATCGAGCCGATCAATATCGATCAGCAGATTGGCAACCTGGTAGGTGAAACGATGGCCCACAGGATGCAGGCGCGCATGCATCACCTTGCCCCGATAAAGGCTGGCAGCCGGTTGCCGTGTGGCATCAAAAGCTGTGGTCATGACGCGTCCACCAATTGTCGCGGCTCAGGCAGCGAGGACAATGGTAGTTTAGGCGCTTGTGGGGGCAGGGTCCATGGCGCGCGCCCGCCGAGCGCCGCGCCCGCTTCAAGCCCGGAGCGTATGCCATCTTCGTGAAAGCCGTGGCCGGTCCAGGCGCCGCACCACGAGATGCGGTCGCGTCCCTGAATTTCTGGCAAGCGGGCGCGTGCCGCCAGCGCCTCGGCGTCAAATTGCGGATGAGCGTAGGAAAACTCGGCGTGCACGCGTGCCGGATCGGGCTCGAAGGGCGGATTGAGACTGACAAACAGCGGGCACGCGGCGGGCAGCCCTTGCAAGGCATTCATCCAATAAGTGACAGAGACTTTCTCGCCCTCGCGCCCCTGCAGGCGCAGGAAATTCCATGCCGCCCAGGCACGTCGACGTTGTGGCATCAATGCCGGGTCGCTGTGGAGCACGACCCGGTTCTGGCTGGTGTGCAAGCCGCCCATCACCGCGCGTTCGCGCGGCGTCGGGTCAGCAAGCAAGGCCATGGCTTGCGGCGCGTGGGTCGCCAGCACCACATGATCAAAAAGCTCCTGGTGGCCGCTGGCATCGTGGACGCTGACGCCGCTTGCCTCCCGGCGCACCGAGGTGACTTCGCGGCCAAGGCGCAATTGACCCCTCAAGATGACGCCCAACCGTTCGACATAGCTGCGTGATCCGCCGGTCACGGTGCGCCATTGCGGCCGCTGCCATTGCAAAAGCGCATGGTTCTCGAAAAATTCGATAAAGCTTTGCGCTGGAAACGCCAGCATAGCCCGCGGCGACGTTGACCAGATCGCCGCCCCCATCGGCACCAGGTAATCGGTCTGCAAGCGTTGGCAGAAGCGATGGCGCGCGAGATAGGCGCCCAAGGAGGCCGTGCCGATGCTGCCCTGTTTCAGGTCTGATGCCGCCTGCTTCTGGAAGCGCAGGATTTCCCGCAGCATGTTGAGGAAGGAGGGGGAAGCCATGTTGCGGCGCTGTGCGAAAAGCCGATTGAAGGCGCCCGGCCCTTCGGCACCGCACCATTCGAACGCGCCGTGGTTGGCCGACACCGAAAAACTCATGTCGGAGGGCTGTGTCGCGACGCCTGCCCATTCAAAAAACGCACGCAAATTCGGATAGTTTGGCTCATTATAGACGATGAACCCGGTATCAACCGGAAGTGTGCCGCCACGCCAGGCGACATCGACGGTCGCGGCATGGCCGCCGGCGCGGTTTTCGCGCTCATAAATGACGACCTCATGGCGTTCGGGCGCGTGATTGAGCGACAGGGCCGCGGCGTGGCCGGCAATGCCGGAGCCGATGATTGCGATGCGCATGTGTCTGATTTCAATCCCGGCGTTGCGTGGTTGATCTGGGCAGCAATAAAGCGCTTACGTGCGGCAGTGCGGCTTGGTTTCATTGCGCTGCAAAATTATCGCGCGGTTGCAGACTGGCAAAAGCGCTGAGGGCTCTGGCGCGACCATGATCAAGCTCGACCAGCGGCCGCGGATAGGTGGCCCCCAGAGTGATACCAGCTTTTGCGAGCAGCGCCGGTGGTGCCTGCCAGGGGGCATGGATGTGCGCTGACGCGAGGCCCGCCAGTTCGGGCACAAAGCGGCGCACATAGGTGCCATCGGGGTCAAATTTCGCGCCTTGCAGCACCGGGTTGAAAATGCGGAAATAGGGTGCCGCATCCGCACCGGACCCTGCCACCCATTGCCAGGACGCGGCATTATTGGCGGGATCGGCGTCGCATAATGTGTCCCAGAACCAGGCTTCGCCGTGCCGCCAATCGATCATCACATGCTTGATCAGAAATGACGCGGCGATCATCCGCACGCGGTTGTGCATGGTGCCGGTCTGCCAGAGTTCGCGCATGCCGGCATCGACAATGGGATAGCCGGTCTGTCCGCGCTGCCAGGCGCGCAACGCCATGGCATCTTCGCGCCATGGAAAATGGTCGAACCGCGGTTGGAAGTTCTTGGAGGCCAATTCGGGATTGTAATGCAGCAGATGATAGGAAAATTCGCGCCAGCCCAATTCGGAGCGAAATTTTTCAAGGTCACGTTCGGAGGCGTTGGTATCGCCCGCGGCCACGGCATTGCCGGCATAATGCCAGATCTGATGAGGGCTGATGTCACCAAACCGCAAATGCGCTGAGAGTTTCGAGGTTATATCAAGATCCGGCCTGTCACGATGCGTGGCGTAATGCGGCAGACCATTATTGAGAAAGTCCCTCAGGCGTTGCTGGGCACCGGTCTCACCGGGGGTAAAAGTCGCACGCAGGCCCTCCGCCCAATCGGGTGTGCGGGGAAGCAACGCCAGTTCGGCAAGATCGACCTCATCGGGTAGCTTGGCGTCGTGATGAAATCCCCGCAAGCTATCAGGCGCAGGAATCGGCGCTCGCGGCTCACCTCTGGCGCGGGCCTGCCGCCAGAACGGCGTGAAGACGCGGGCCGGATCGCCTGCTTTGGTGGCGACCTCCCAAGGCTCGTAAAGCAGCGCGGCATTGAAACTGTCGCAGCGCAGGCCGCGCTCACGCAGCATGGTCTTGAGGGGCGCATCAATGCGCGTCGCATCATGGCCATAGCGCCGGTTCCAAAGAACCGTAGTGGCACCGGTGGCTTCACACAGGGCGGGCAAGATGGTCGCCGCAGGGCCTCTGAAATACCGCAACTGCGCCCCGCGCGCCGTCAGCGCTTGCTGAAGGTCGACAAGGGCATGATGCAGCCACCAGCGCGAGGCGCCGCCATGCGGGCGATGGCCGGGCGTGTCATCTTCGAGGCAGAAGACGCATAGCAAGGGCTGGCCGCTGGCTACGGCCTGCGTGAGGGCGAGATTGTCGGAGACGCGCAGATCCGTCCGGAACCACACGATGACCGGTGCTGTGTTTTGCAAGACTGAAATAACCCCGACCCCGCTTGTTCTTCAGCAGCAAGGTTTATGGCGCCTTGTGGCAAAGGCAAGGGTGGGTGGCGCAAATTGCGCTGTGGCGGGGGCTAATTGTGCTTGCCGGGGCGCACCGCGTAGCTGCCATCGGCATTGCGGATGAATAATTCATCGACCTGGGCATGGCGCAAGGGCTCGCCTGTGAGATCGGGCAGCAAGTTCTGCTCCGAGACATAGGCGACATATTCGGTTTCGGCATTCTCGGCAAACAGATGATAAAACGGTTGATCCTTGCGCGGACGCACGCCCTCGGGAATCGCCAGCCACCATTCCTCGCTGTTGGAGAATACCGGATCGACATCAAAAATTATGCCGCGAAAAGGGTATTTGCGGTGTCGCACCACCGCGCCAATGCCATATTTCGCCGTTCGCTCTTTCATCAGCGCACCACCTTCAAGTGGTGTCTTTTATCAGCTTTATCGCGCTGTGCCACATCAAAGCCGCGTGATGCTTTACGCAGCGGTCATGCCGCTCGATAAATCTCGGCGAGATCGGGGTCACGGCGGGCGACCTCATCGGCCAGATCGACCATCACCTTGGCCTGCTTCCAGGTGGCGTCGTCCTGCATCTTGCCATCGATCATCACGGCGCCCGAGCCATCCGGCATGGCGGCAAGGATGCGCCGCGCAAAGGCGACCTCAGCCGGATCAGGCGAAAACACCCGCTTGGCTATGGCGATCTGGCTGGGATGCAGCGTCCAGGCACCGACGCAGCCCATCAGGAACGCGTTGCGGAATTGCGCTTCGCAAGCTTCGGCATCCGAAAAGTCACCAAAGGGGCCATAGAAGGCCTTCAAACCCTGCGCGGCGCAAGCATCGACCATTTTGGCGATGGTGTAGTGCCAGAGGTCCTGCTGGAAATGCGGACGCGGCACCGTGGCGCCAGCATCCGCGAGCACTCGATAGTCCGGATGCCCGCCCCCGACCCTGGTCGTCTTCATCGCCCTTGAGGCGGCGAGGTCGGCCGGCCCCAGACTCATGCCGTGCATGCGCGGTGAGGCGCGGGCAATATCAATGACATTGTTGACGCCTTCGGCAGTCTCGAGAATGGCGTGGATGAGAATCGGCTTCACGAGCTTGTGGCGCGCTTCGAGCTGGGCGAGCAATTGATCGAGATAGTGAATATCCCACGGCCCCTCGACTTTGGGGAGCATGATGACATCCAATTTGTCACCGATAGCCGCGACGATCTCGGTGACATCATCCAGCAACCACGGCGAGTTCAGCGCGTTGACGCGAGTCCACAAGCCGGTCGAGCCAAAATCATGGGCGCGGGCCATGTCGATGAAACCATGGCGGGCGGCAAGCTTGGCTTCTACCGGCACGGCGTCTTCGAGATTGCCGAGAATGACATCGGTCTTGGCGATCATCTCGCCAACGCGCTCGCGGAGCTTGGCATTGTGGGGTGGCACGAAATGGATCATACGTTCGACGCGTGCCGGCAATTCGCGAAGCGGGGCAGGGGCGCCGAGCGCGAGCGGGGCGTAAAAGGCGCGTGGAGATTTCATGTTTTCCTCGATAAAGTTGCGGCACCGTCCTAGATTCAGTCGTCCCCGGCGCGCAAGCCATCACTTCGTTCGCCCCGGCTGCATTTTTTTGCTGCGCTGTGCGCAAGGCATTGCTATAGAGCGCCGCTAGCAACGCGCCAACAGCGCAAGCGGGCGGGCGTGGCGGAACTGGTAGACGCGCCGGATTTAGGTTCCGGTGATGCAAATCGTGGGGGTTCGAGTCCCTTCGCCCGCACCAGCCGCTTTTTGGGTTCAAATCATGCGCCTGCCGACAAGCAGGCCGATCATGCAAGGTGGAATGAGAGATGCAGGTAACCGAGACGGCCTCCCATGGCCTGAAACGCGAATTCAAGGTGGTGATGGCTGCTGGTGATCTGGCCAAGCGTCTCGACGACCAATTGGATGAGATGAAGACCAAAGTGCGCATCAACGGCTTCCGGCCGGGAAAGGTGCC
This sequence comes from Pseudomonadota bacterium, assembly GCA_021804825.1. Taxonomy (GTDB): domain Bacteria; phylum Pseudomonadota; class Alphaproteobacteria; order Rhizobiales; family Beijerinckiaceae; genus REEB77. The sequence goes on from JAJZGX010000003.1 coordinate 25,947, forward strand.
GGTGGCGCATCTGCGTCGGCTTTATGGCAAGAGCATCATGAGCGATGTCATCCAGCAGGCCGTAGGCGAAGCCAATCAGAAGATTCTCGAAGATCACGGCCTGCGCGCCGCGATGGAGCCGAAAATCGCGCTGTCGGAAGATCGCGACGAGATCGAGCGCGTGCTCGAAGCCAAGGGCGATCTGGCTTTCACCATCAACATGGAAGCCTTGCCGAAATTCGAAGTGGGCGGTTTCGATACGCTTGAGTTGCAGCGCCTCGTGGCGCCGCTCGAAGACAGCGAAGTCGAAGCGGCGTTGCAGCGTCTGGCGCTGCGCAGCCGCACCTACACCCCCAAGGATGGTGCTGCTGCCGATGGCGACCGCGTGACGCTGAGCTTTGCTGGCAAACTCAATGGCGAGGCCTTTGAGGGCGGCACCAGCGAGAGCATGGAAGTGGTGATCGGTTCCGAGCAATTCATCCCGGGATTCGAGCAGCAGCTGGTTGGCATCAAGGCCGGTGAGGAGCGCGTGCTCAACGTGTCCTTCCCCGAAACCTATGCCGTGCCGAAACTGGCCGGGCAGGCCGTGACTTTCGATGTCAAGGCTTTCGACATTGCCGCGCCCGAAGCGCTGCTGATGGACGATGAATTTGCCAAAACCTTCGGTTTTGAGGATTTTTCTGCGCTGCAAAACTCGGTGCGCGAGAGCTTGCAGCGCGACCACGATTCCATGAGCCGCGATAAATTGAAGCGCGCGCTGCTGGATGCACTCGACGTGCAATATTCGTTTGAATTGCCGGAGGGGCTGGTCGAGGCGGAATTTGCCAATATCTGGCAGCAGGCTGCTGCGGAGCAGGCATCATCAGGGCGCAGTTTTGCCGATGATGACACGACCGAAGAAGCCGCCAAGGCGGAATATCACAAGATCGCCGAGCGTCGCGTGCGCCTCGGGCTGCTGCTGGCCGATGTCGGCGAGCGCGCCAAGGTGGAAATCTCCGAGGAGGATCTGCGTGCGGCGCTGTTCCGCCGAGCGCGCTCGTTCCCCGGCCAGGAACGCGAAGTGCTCGACTTTTACATGAAGAATGAGCAGGCGATGGCGGAAATCCGCGCGCCGATCTTCGAGGACAAGGTGGTGGATCACATCATCGCCCAGGCCAAGGTCTCCGACCACGCGGTGACGCGCGAAGAATTGTTCAAGCCGCTCGAAGAGTAAGGCGGGCGAGGGCCCCCGCGCCGCGCCTCAGGCGTTGGCGCGGGTTGGCAGGTGCTGGCCGCTGACGGCGGCCCCGCTCAGAACCAAACCTCCTGACGGCATCTCCTCGACGTTGATCGCCGTAAAACTGCTGCCGTTGATGGCAATCGCCTGCGGCTTGGCCGGCAGGGCCGTGGCGCGACCCCTGGCGTCGCGTGGCAGGCAAAGCATGGCGCGCTCGCCAAAGGCATGGAGATCATGGAGCGGCGCGGCTTGTTCCAGCACGTGCGGCGGCGTGTAGGAACTGCCATCTGGCGTCCATCGCGACATGGCCAGCAGCGCGCGCCAGCCGCCGCTGGCCTCGGCGCAGAGCGCCGCCATGACGGGCATCGGCAAAAGCAGCGTTGCGGGGGGCATCTGCACCAGCGTGCGCGCCAGAGCAGTGCTGGAAAATTCCGGAATGTAATGCAAGCTCATGCCGCAAAGCAGCATGGCCACCGGCCCCGCGGCAAGACCGGCCTGTGTGGCGGGCGGCAAGGCTGTGACGAGGCGTTGACCCGGCCCGAGTTTGGCGGATGCGACAAAGGCCATGGCGGCGGCAATCAGGCTGGCCTGCTCCTGCACCACCGGCATGGCGCGGCCCTGCGGCGTCATTTCGAAGGTGATGATGCGGGCCATGTCGGTGCCGCGCGGCTCGCGGGGCAGCGTCCGCCTTGCATCGGCGAGCGCCGTATCGTCGAGGGCGATCGCGCCATCGGGGGCTTGCCCCTGCGTCATGGCAATCACCCGCACGGTGTCATTGGCAAGCACGCTTGCCAGCGCTTCATCGGCAAGGTCCTGCCCGGCAAAATGATCAGGCGTGAGAATCGCTTGAGCGCCCAATGCGCCGGTGGTTTCAATCCGCGTCGCGCGTGCCATCGTGGGGGGCAAGAGCAGCACATTGAGGCCGAGGCGGCAGGCGGCCAGCAAGCCAACCAGCGAGGCGTTGGTGGGCGGCGCGATCAGGGCGGCGGTATCGCCGGGGTTGAGGCCGGCCGCGTGAAGCCGGGTCGCCCAAGTTTCAACCTTGCGCAGCAAAGCTGCAACCGCAAGCCCATCGCGCCCGGCTTCGCCCGGCAGGGCCACAGCCGTGGGGCGCAGTTGCGCCGCACCCTCGAGCAGGGATGCCAGCGAATAGCCCGCCAAAGGATGGCGCGCTGCGGGCATTTTGTCCGCCATGGCGGGTTCAGATGCCGATGTTTCTGGAACCGGGATCACGGGCGCTTCATCCACCACATCGACAGCGTTGCCCCGAACAGGGGATCGCCATAATGGGGAAGTCGCTGCGGATGGGCAAGGCGGCTCGACGCGGCTATCCACGCATTTGCGCGCTGGAACAGCGGCACGACATAAAAGCCTGACAGCAGCACCCGGTCATAGGCACGCACATCATCGATAAAGCTCTGGTTGGTCGAAGCATGCAGCATGTCGGCGATCAAGGCATCGACCGGCCTGGATTTCAGGCCTGCGACATTGAAGGCGCCGGGCTTGTCGGCGCTCATCGAGCCCCAGCGGCCCCATTGTTCGTTGCCGGGCGAAGCCGACGCCAGCCATTCGCTGATCATCATGTCGAACTGGAAATTCTGGCGGCGACGCTGGAACTGCACGTCGTCAACCAACCGCACATGCGCCTGGACGCCAAGCCGCGCCATCGCCTGCGCATAGATCAGCGCCAGGCGTTCTTCGGCGCGGCCATCGACAAGGATTTCAGGGGCCAGCGCCTTGCCGTCCTTCATCATGACGCCATCGACAGCCTTGTAACCCGCCGCCTGCAACAGCTTGAAGGCCCGCGCTTCGAGCTTGCGGTCATAACCATTGCCATTGGATGCCGGGGGATGCCACGTGCCCGCCATGATGCCCGGGGTGACGGCACCCGGCCACGGCGCAAGAAGGCTACGCTCCACAGCATCCGCCGGACGCCCGATGCAGGACAGCTCACTGTCGGCAAAAAACGAATCCGTGTGGGTGTAGAGCCCGAAAAACAGGTTCTTGTTGATCCAGTTGAAATCAAACAGATCGCTCAGCGCCTCGCGCACCCGAACGTCCTGAAATTCGGGGCGCCGAAGATTGAAGACGAAGCCCTTCATGCCCTTGGGGCCGCCAATCGGCAGGGTCTGGCGGAAGACCTTGCCCGCTTTCATTGCCGGAAAATCATAGCCGGTTCGCCAGAGGGTGGGGTCGTTTTCCTCGCGGTAATCGATCAGACCGGCCTTGAAGGCCTCGAACATGCTGGAATCATCGCGGTAATAGGCGATGTTGATGGTCTGAAAATTGTACAATCCCTGCATGATCGGCAGATGGCGTGCCCAATAATGGGGATCACGCACCAGAACCAGACTGCGGCCGGGATTGACCGCCTTGACGGTGTAGGGACCGGAACTCAACAGGGGTTTCAGGCTGGGGTCGTCAAAATGGCGCACGTCGTTCTTGTGCGAGAGCACCGGCATCAACCCCAGAATCATCGGCAATTCGCGATCATCGAGGCCGGAAAGATCGAAGCGCACGGTGTCGTCATCGAGCGCCGACGCGCCCTTGACGCGCCCGAAAGTTATGCGCTCCTGCGGGGTTCCTCTGGATTTCAGCAGGTTGAAGGTGAAGAGCACGTCGCGGGCAGTGATTTTCGAGCCGTCGGAAAAATGTGCCGCCGGATTGAGGTGAAAAGTGACAAAATCGCGGGCCGCATCGGTTTCGATCGACTCGGCGATCAGGCCGTAAAGCGTGAAAGGTTCATCGCGCGAGCGGAACATCAGGGTCTGATAGACATTGCCGACGAGGCCCTGCGCGGTGGATCCGGCGCGCAGATTGAACGAGTTCAGACTGTCGAACGTGCCATGAAAGCCGAGGTTCAATGTGCCGCCCTTGGGGGCTTGGGGATTGGCATAGGGCAGGTGCGTGAAATTGGCGGGCAGGGCCGGTTCACCACGTATGGCAATGGCGTAGCTTGCTACCGGTTGGCCCGTGCCGGTGCCGACCTCAGCTGCTGCGCTGGGTGCACAAAGGCCTAACAGAGCCACAAGAGTGCCGAAGGCACATCGAATCAGAGCCGGGATCATGCGACGTTTCTTAAGACTGCCGGGCGCATCTGTCACGCCGCGCCGCAAAATGCCCCAAATTGCCAGTTAGGGGTTTGCTTCGTTGCGGTAATTGCAGCGACAATTGCCAACCACACTTGCTCTGGCGACGGCTTGGTGGCAAAAGCGCAACAATTCGCATGAGCCTGAGCCGTCGGCTTGGGAGGGGTAGAGCCAACTTAAGGTATCGAACACCATGAACATGAAGCTATTCCATTTGCCCTTGATCGCGCTGGCTGCCTTGTCGGTTGCCACCCATGCCGATGCCGCGAAGGCGAAAAAGAAGCCTGTGAAAAAGCCCGAAGCTGCCAAAGTCGCGGCGCCGCAGCCCAAGGTGGTGCAGGCTGATCTCGTCAGCGGCAGCCCCTGGGTGAAGATTTGTGGCAAGAATCCTGAGGGCAAAGGCAAATTGTGCATGACGGAGCGGGCTTTCGGGCTCGCCAACCAGCCGCCGATCATGATCGTTGCAGTCTATCAGGTTCAAGGCGACAAGAATGCCGTTCTCAATCTTAATCTGCCGACCGGGTTGCTGCTTCGCCCCGGCTACCGGATTTCGATCGACAGCGGTGCGGCGGAGCCGGGCGGTTTTGATTATTGCCTGCCCAATGGCTGCTTCAGCCGCGGGAATTTGCCGGCGCCCGCCTTGGTCAAGCTGACCAAGAGCAAGGAATTGCACGTGTCTGTCCAGCGCATGGATGGCAAGATTGTCACCTTCAATGCCCCGACAGACGGTTTCGGCAAGGCTCTGGAAGGCCCGGCGACCGATCCCAAAGTGCTGGCGGCAGCGCAAAAGAAGGCGGACGACATGCGTGCGGCCCTGATGAAAAAGGCCGAGCAGGAGCGCCAGCAACTGGAAGCCAAGCCGGGCGCAACGCCCGCACCGGGTGCCGCTGCACCAGCCGCTCCGGCGGCGAAGTAAACCAAACAAGGGCGCGCGGGCACTCAAGTTCGCGCGCATTTTGATCGTGATGTCTGGTAGTGGGGGGAGCACATGAAACTTTTGCGCTTTGGCAAGGCTGGCAAGGAACGTCCGGGCTTGCTCGATGCAGATGGCAAAATCCGTGACCTCTCGGAACATGTCGACGATTGGAACGGCGCGGCGCTGAGCCCGAAATCGCTCGCGAAAATCGCCAAGCTGAAAGAGCACAAGCTGCCGCTGGTCAAAGGCGCGCCGCGCCTTGGTTCATGTGTGGTGCGGCCCGGCAATTTCATTGCCGTGGGTCTGAATTATGCCGACCATGCCGCCGAGACCGGCGCGGCGATCCCCAAGGAGCCGATTCTGTTCAACAAGGCGCCCAATTGTGTCGTTGGCCCCTATGACGATGTGATGCTGCCCAAAGGCTCGGTGAAAACCGATTGGGAAGTGGAGCTTGCCATCGTCATCGGCACCCGCGCTTCCTATGTTTCGGAAGCCGATGCCTTGGCGCATGTTGCGGGCTTCTGCATCTGTAACGACGTTTCGGAGCGCGAATTTCAGGCTGAACGCGGCGGACAATGGATGAAGGGCAAATCCGCCCCGACCTTTGGTCCTTTGGGGCCGTGGCTGGTGACGCCGGACGAAATCGCCGACGTGCAGAAGCTCGACATGTGGCTCGACGTCAATGGTGCGAGCTGCCAGCGCGGCTCGACCGCAACGATGATTTTCAGCGTGACCGAGCTTGTCAGCTATATTTCGCAGTTCATGGTGCTGGATGCCGGCGACATCATCACGACCGGCACACCGCCGGGCGTGGGACTGGGCATGAAGCCGCCCAAATTCCTGAAGGCCGGCGACACGCTGTCGCTTGGTATAGAGGGTTTGGGGCGCCAGGCGCAGCGGGTGGTGGCCTTCGAGGCTTGAGGGCAGGCCTGCGGCGGTGCAGGTGCCATCAATAGCCCGCAGCCCAAGTGCCGCGCTGGCGGGGATCGACGGCGCCTTCCAGCATGGTGCCGTCAACGGCAATGCTCTCGGCTGATCCAAAAGCTGGCACGATTTTCACGTCATGGCCCATGGCAGTGAGCAGGTGCAAGGTGTCGGGCGAGATGCCGCGCTCACAGAACAGAATGTCGGGAAGCCATTGATCGTGGAAGCGCGGAGCTTCAACAGCTTCTTGAATATTCATGTGGAAATCTATGATATCGCTGATAATTTCAACGATCATCGTGATAATGCGCGAGCCGCCGGGTGTGCCGGTCACCAGTTCGAGATGGCCTTGCGGATCAAATACCATGGTCGGGGCCATGGATGATAAGGGCCGTTTGCGCGGGCCGGGAGCATTGGCTGCGCCGCCTACCAGCCCGAAGGCATTGGCGACGCCGGGTCGGGCGGCAAAATCATCGAGCTCATTGTTGAGCAGCACCCCGGTGCCGGGAGCGACCTCGCCAAGTCCATAGAAGAAATTCAGCGTGTAAGTGTTGGAGACGGCGTTGCCATCGGCATCGACCACGTCGAAATGCGTCGTCTGCGGGCTCTCATAGGGGGCGGGGTTGCCCGGCGCGATGTCGGCGGCAGGGCGGGCGTGATCAGGATCGATGGTTGAGCGAAGTTTGGCGGCATAGGCCTTCGAGATCAGGCCAGCGACCGGCACATGGAAGAAATCGGGGTCGCCGAGATATTTTGATCGATCGGCATAGGCGAGCTTCATGGCTTCGGCCATCAGATGGATGGTTTTGGCAGACAGCGGCCCGTATTTGGCGAGATCATAGCCTTCGAGAATGTTGAGGATCTGCACGATGTGCACGCCGCCCGACGATGGCGGCGGCATCGAGACAATGGTGTGGCCGCGGTAGGTTCCGGTCACCGGCGTGCGCGCCACGGCCTTGTAGCTTGCAAGATCATCGAGGCTCATGTGGCCGCCACCGGCCTTGATCGCGGCGACCAGCTTCCGGGCAGTCGCGCCTTTGTAAAATCCGTCAGGCCCCTTGTCGGCGATGGCTTGCAGGGTTGCGGCGAGATCGCGCTCGACGAGGTGATCGCCAGCTTGCAGCGGGGTGCCGTCAGGATGCAGAAAAATCGCCGCCGAGGACGGATAGCGTCGCAGCCGCGCCGCGCCATAGTGCAACGACAAGGCAAGGCCGTCATCAACCATGAACCCGTCCCGCGCCAGCTTGATCGCCGGTGCCATCAATTGCGCCAAGGTGAAATGCCCGGAGCCATAGTCACGTTCTGCCATTGCGAGACCGGCCACTGTGCCCGGAACCCCGGTGCCGAGCACGGATTGCTGGCTGAGTTCGGGGTCAAAATTGCCGCTTTTGTCGAGAAACACCGTCGTTGCGGTGTTGACCGGTGCCATTTCACGGTAATCTATTGCGATCGTGCGGTTGCCTTTGGCGAGATGCACCAGCATGAAGCCGCCACCACCGATGTTGCCGGCTTGGGGCAGGGTCACGGCAAGGGCGAAGCCCACGGCAACGGCAGCATCGACGGCATTGCCGCCGCCGCGCAAGATGTCGCGTCCGATCCGCGCCGCACGGCGTTCCTGCGCAGCAACCATGCCATGTGCGGCCAGAACCGGAAGGTTGCGCGCCGAACCGGCATCAAGCGGAAAAGCCGGTGTGGCGGCGTCCCGCGCCTCTGCAGTGAGGGCGAGGATACAGGCGAGTGCGAGAGAGAGAGGCCAGAGGCGCATGAACAACCCGACGGTGAAGACAGAAGGGTTATTCTGTCAGCCCCGGTGGCGAAAGCAAGCGAGTAATTACCCGCCGCGCATGCGGTTGATGACCAGCCGGGTCGAGAGTTCCTGGCGTGTCGTGGCCCGCTCGGCATCATGACCACCCGATGCCGTTTTGGGCAAATAGTGACTTTCCTGCGTCACGAACTTGATACGCATGGGCGTGCCCACGGCCTCACCAAACGTGATGGCCTCGCGGTTGCCGATGGATGACAGGAAGCTGATGGTGCTGGCCGAACTGTCCGAAATGGCAGAGCGCACGATGTCCTGATCGCGCTCGTTGGACAGGCGCATGGCGAAAATTGTCGAGCATTGCGACAGAATGGTGGGGTCGAGTTCGCCGGGTCGCTGCGTCACAATGCCGAGATAGGCCCCGTATTTGCGGCCTTCCTTGGCGATGCGGGCGATGGCGGCTCTGGTCGGGCCGAAGCTCTGGCTGATGTCGGCGGGCACATAGCGGTGCGCCTCCTCGCAGAGCAGCAGAATTTCATAAGTGCCCTCGCTCCACATGGCGATTTCGAAGGCAATGCGCGACAGCACCGAGGCGACCGAATTCACCACTTCCGAGGGCAGGCCGGCCAGTTGGAAAACGGCGATCGGCTTGTTGTCGATCGGGATACGGAAAATCCGCGACAAAATCGCATCCATATTATCGTCGATGGTCGAGCGCGAAAACATGAAGCGGAAGCGCGGTTCATGGTTGAGCGTCTGCAAGCGATGCAGCAAGGCCCGCATATTGGGGCGTGAATGTTTGGATTCGAGCTTGCCCATTTCATCTTCGATGAGCTTCATGAGATCCGACATGCGGTAGGGCACCGGCGTATCGGCGTTGAGGCCGCTGGAATCGATGGCAACCGGCTTCTTGATCAGGGAGGCTGTGGCGGTCTGGGCGGGGGCGACATTGTAGCGCAACTTGGCCTGCGTCACCATTTCGCGAAGGATTTCCACCTCGTCTTCGTCGATTTTGGAGCCGCGGAAAATCACATCGGCAAATTCGTCGATGCGAAACAACCAGAAGGGCAGTTCCAGCGTCGCAGCGTCAATGGTGAGGGAAATATCGGTGAAGGCCTTGGTATATTCATTGTGGGGATCAAGGATCAGCACCCGCAGATTGGGCTTGGCCGCAGTCGCGCGGCGCAGCAAAATCGAGACCGCGCTGGATTTGCCAACGCCGGTCGTGCCCATGACAGCGAAATGGCGCGACAGCATCATATCGACATTGACATGTGCCTTGATGGTTGAATCCTGCGACAGAGTGCCGATTTCGATGACACTGCCGCGGCCAGCCTGATAGATCGACTGGAGATCGGCGTGGCGAATGCGGTGGGCAATCGAGCCCAAGGCCGGATAGGTGCCGATGCCGCTGCGAAAGCTCGGCCCTTCCGGCGTATCGGTGATTTCGCCGACCAGTTCGACCTTGATGTAGATGACATTGTGGGATTCGTCTTTCCACAATTCGCTGGTGGTGTTCATCTCGTAGACGATGCCAACGATGCGGCCTTTTTCGCCCTTGATGGAAATCAGGCGGCCAATTGCCCAAGTATCGGCATTGAAGCCGGTGATTTCGGTGGCAGAGGCCGAAATGATGGCCCGAGAACCGTTGCAGAGGATCAGGCGGCCGATGATGCGGTGAGACGGGTTCTCGGCTTCACGCCGATCAGGCCCGGCAGCGGCGGCGGCTTTGCCGGAATCAAAAAGCATGTTCATCCATCAGGCCCCTGGTCAACTATGGCGCGTGGATGACAATGGCGTTACACGCATTAATAATGCGTTAGAGTGCCTGAAAGGGCGGCAAAACCCTCGGCACTTGCGCGATGCGCAGAGAATGCCTAGCTCATGGGCATGAACTGACGGGGCAGGGCAGACGTTGATGAAAATGCGATGAGGCAATGCTGAAGCAAGTGCCAAACATGCTGACTCTGGGGCGGCTGTGTCTTGTGCCTCTCACGGTGTGGCTCATTCTCTCGGCGCAATGGCCCTGGGCTTTTGCGATGTTTGCGTTGGCGGGCATCTCTGATGGGCTCGATGGCTTCATCGCCAAGCACTATGACATGAAGACCGAGTTGGGTGCATGGCTCGATCCGCTTGCCGACAAGGCCTTGCTGGTGTGCCTGTTCATCTCGCTCTCGGCGGTGGCGCTGCTGCCATTGTGGCTGACGATTCTGGTGGTATCGCGCGATTTGATGATCGTCAGCGGTGTGGTTCTGGCCATGTTGATGGCGCGGGGCATGGAAATTCGGCCGCTGCTGGTGTCCAAGGCCAATACTGCGGCGCAGATCGTGCTGGTGGGGTTTGTGCTGGCGGCAAAAGCCGGCGGCGTGGTGATGCCGAACCTGCGCGACCTGTTGATTGGGCTCGTCACTGCGCTTACCTTGGCTTCATTATTGGCCTATTTGCGCCCCTGGCTGCGCCACATGAGCCATTGATGGCCGCAGCCCGGCATGAGGAAATGACTGGTTATGACACAAAGCCGCAGCGGCCTTGATTGGCGCATCGTATTCTGGGTGGGGCTGCTGGTCGCAGTCGTCCTTCTGGTGCATCTGCTGAGCGCGGTGATGTTGCCCTTTGTGGCGGGCATGGTGCTGGGCTATCTGCTCAACCCTGTGGCCAACCGGCTGGAGCGGGCCGGGCTCAATCGCCTCGGCGCAGCGCTGCTGATCCTCGTGGTTTTCATTCTGGCAGTGGGCTTGACGCTGATTCTGGTGGCGCCGCTGCTCGGGCGTCAGCTCGCCGCCTTTGTCGCCAGCCTTCCCGACAACCTCAACCGGCTCGAAACCTTGGTGACCACGGAAGCTGCGGCCTTTGCCAATACTTATGGCAGCAGCATGATTGCCAAATTCGGACTGGACAAGCTCGGCCTGGGGGCGATCGACTGGAAAAGCCTTGGTCTGTCGAGCCAGGCCTCGTCGAGCGCCTTGCCCAAATCAATCGGCAGCCTTGCAGGTCAGGGCGCGCAGACGCTCGGGGCGTTGTTGTCGAGCCTGTGGAGTGGTGGCAGCACCTTGCTGTCCATCGGCTCGCTTCTGGTGATCACGCCGGTGGTGGCCTTCTATTTCGTGCTCGATTGGGCGCGGCTGGTGGCAACGCTCGATAGTCTGGTGCCGCTCAACCAGCGCGACGAGGTGCACGCGCTGCTGGCCGAAATCGACAGTGCTTTAGGTGGGTTCTTGCGTGGACAATCGCTGGTCTGTCTGTTTCTTGGCCTGTGGTATGGCATCGGCCTGTCGCTGATCGGGCTGAATTACGGCTTTCTGATCGGCATCACTGCCGGGTTCCTGAGCTTCATACCCTATCTGGGATCGCTGACAGCGCTGCTGGTCGGGGCCAGCCTCGCGCTGGTGCAGGGCTGGCCGCATTGGAGCCTGTTTTTCTTCGCGCTGGGGGTGGTGGGAATCGGGCAGATGCTGGAGGCCAATGTGCTGGCCCCAAAACTCGTCGGCGAATCTGTGGGCCTGCATCCGGTGTGGTTGATGTTCGCGCTGCTGGCATTTGGCTCGTTGTTCGGCTTTACCGGCCTGCTGATCGCGGTGCCGGTCGCAGCAGCGCTGGGCGTGCTGATGCGCTTTGCGGTGCGGCGTTATCGGGCAAGTCCGCTTTATCTGGGTGAAGACACACCGGTGGCGCTGCCCGCGCCGCTGGAACTTTGAACCGATGCCCAAGATCAGCCTCAAGGCGCAAAAGCAATTGTTGCTGGCCTGGCCGGTGCATGAACGGCAAGGACGCGAAGATTTCTTCGCCGCGCCCGGCAATGCGCGGGCTTTGGAACTCATCGGCGCCCCAGCGAACTGGCCCGATCCGATCCTGCTGTTGAGCGGGCCTGGCGGCGTCGGCAAAACCCATTTGGCGCGCATATTTGCCGCGGAACAGGGGGCATTGCAGATCACGCCGCAGGACCTCGTCGGCATCACCACGCTACCGGCGCCGGTTCTGGTGCTTGATGATGCTGATCAGGCGTTGACGACGGCGGGTGAGATTGGATTGTTTCATTTGACCAATCTGGTGCGCGCGCATGGCGGGCGGCTGCTGTTGACCGCGCGCCGCCCGCCGCAATTCTGGGGCTTGACGACGCCTGACCTTTTATCGCGGCTGCGGTTGGCTTTGATGGCTGACCTTGCGCTGCCGGATGCCGACGTGCTGCGCGCCGCCATGACGAAACTGATCGCCGAGCGGCAAATGTCGCTTGAGCCCGCCTTGCTCGAAGTGCTGACGACGCGACTGGAACGCTCGATCCCGGCCATGCGCGCCGCGATCGAGCGGCTCGACCAGCTTTCACTGGAACATCAACGGCCGATTACCCGCGCCATGATTTACGCCGTGATCGATGACGGCAGCGAACCCGGCCTGTTTGACCATGGTGCATTGCCTTCTGACAAAGATGATGATTTTTGATGCTCCAGAGACTAGACTGCCACCAAGCTGACTGGCCCCCGAATGACACGCGAGCCCAAGACCATGGATGATACCTTGCCGCCGCGTGATCAGGACGCAACTAGGGAGGCACATCGCCCCGGAACCAAGATCAACGCCATGGCTTATGCCGCGGAATTGGCGACTTCGCCGCAGCGCTTCATCAACCGCGAATTATCGTGGCTGGAGTTCAACCGGCGGGTGCTGGAGGAGGCCTCGAACCTCCGCCACCCGCTGCTCGAGCAATTGCGCTTTCTTTCGATCTCGGCGAATAATCTCGACGAGTTTTTCATGGTGCGCGTCGCGGGGCTCTATGGCCAGATGCGCGAGGGTGTGACGACGACCTCGGAAGATGGCCTGACCCCGCAAGAGCAATTGCAGCAAATTGCCGCGAGCGTCACCACGCTGGCGAATGCCCAGCAACTGCGCTGGCGGGAATTGCGCGGCCAGTTGCGTGAGAACGGCATTTGCCTCGTGGAAGTCAATGAATTGTCGACGCTGGAATTATCCTGGCTCGAGGATCATTTTCTGCTGCATGTGTTTCCCATTCTGACGCCGCTGGCAGTCGATCCGGCGCATCCTTTCCCGTTCATTCCGAACCTCGGCTTCAGCATGGCGCTGGAATTGACGCATGGCCGGGATGGCAACAAGATGCAGGCCTTGTTGCGCATACCCGCCAAAATGAACCGCTTCATCCGGCTGCCGGACAATCAGAGCGGTGCCTCGGCGCGTTTCATCGCCATCGAGATCCTGTGCGGCCAGTTCATCGGGCGGTTGTTTCCGGGCTATGCGCTGAGCGGCGGCGGCTCGTTCCGGGTGATCCGCGATTCCGACCTCGAAATCGAGGAAGAGGCCGAAGACCTTGTGCTGCTGTTCGAGAGCGCTTTGAAGCGGCGGCGGCGCGGCACCGTCATCAGGCTGGAGATTGCTGCGCAAATGCCGCTTGCCTTGCGCGAGTTTGTCGCCGATGAACTTGGCGTTGCGCCCGATGAAGTGTTTCTGGTCGATGGCATGCTGGCTTTGACGGAAACGGCGGAATTGATCAGCGTCGAGCGGCCAGACCTGAAATTCAAGCCTTATACGCCGCGCTATCCCGAGCGCGTGCGCGAAAATGGCGGCGACTGCTTTGCCGCCATCCGCCAGAAAGACCTGGCGGTGCACCACCCCTATGAATCTTTTGATGTCGTGGTGCAGTTCCTGACCCAGGCGGCGCGCGATCCCAATGTCGTCGCCATCAAGCAGACGCTTTATCGCACCTCTGCCGACAGCCCGATCGTGAAGGCGCTGATCGAGGCGGCGGAAGCGGGCAAGACCGTGACTGCCCTCGTGGAACTCAAGGCCCGTTTCGATGAGGAAGCCAATATCCGCTGGGCGCGCGATCTGGAGCGGGCGGGCGCGCAGGTGGTGTTTGGCTTCATCGAACTGAAAACGCACGGCAAGCTGTCCATGGTCGTGCGGCGCGAGGCCGGCAATCTGGCGATCTACTGCCATATCGGCAGCGGCAATTATCACCCGCAGACCGCGAAAACCTATACTGACATTTCGTTTTTCACCGCCGACCCTGCCATCGGGCGCGATGTCAGCCGCGTGTTCAATTTCATCACCGGCTATGCCGAACCGCAGGGGCTGGAGCGGTTGGCCGTGTCGCCCATGTCGCTGAAACGGCGGCTGCTGGATGAGATCGACGCCGAAATCGCCTTCGCGCGGGCCGGCAAGCCTGCCGCTATCTGGGGCAAATGCAACGCGCTGGTGGATCCCACCATCATCGATGCGCTCTATCAGGCGAGCCAGGCGGGGGTCGAGATCGACTTTGTCGTGCGTGGCATCTGCTGCCTGCGGCCGGGCGTGCCGGGCCTGTCGGAAACCGTGCGGGTCAAATCGATTGTCGGGCGCTTCCTCGAACATGCCCGCATCTATTGCTTTGGCAATGGCTACGGCCTGCCGCATCCCAAATCACATGTGTTCATTTCTTCGGCCGACCTGATGCCACGCAATCTCGAACGCCGGGTCGAGGTGCTGCTGCCGATTCTGAACCCCACGGTGCACGAGCAGGTGCTGGATCAGATCATGGTCGCCAATCTGATCGACAATCAGCAGAGTTACCGGGTGCTGCCCGATGGCACCAGTCGGCGGATCGAGCCGGCACCGGGCGAGACCTTGTTCAATGCCCATGAATATTTCATGACCCATCCCAGTCTTTCAGGACGCGGCAAGGCGCTCAAGGACTCGAGCCCGAAAATTTTGTATAAGCGACTGAAGATTACGCCCTGAGGGATTGGCAGACGTGACCAGAGGCTGGCCAGAATCGAGCACATTTGAAGTCCACCAGCCGGTGGCGATTGTCGATATTGGCTCCAATTCGGTGCGCCTCGTGGCTTATGATGCGCTGTCGCGCGCGCCAACGCCGATCTTCAATGAAAAAGTGCTGTGCGGGCTCGGGCGCGGGGTGATGTCGAGTGGGCAATTGCCGCTGGATGGTGTGCGCAAGGCGCTGCAGGCGCTGGCACGATTCCGCGTCCTGACCGAAAACATGCACGTCGCCGCGCTGCATGTGCTGGCGACCGCCGCCGTGCGCGATGCGCAGAATGGCGCTGAATTTCTCGGGCTTGCGGAAGCGGCGATCGGGTGCCCGATTCGGCTCTTGTCGGGTGCCGAAGAAGCGCGCATGTCGGCGCTGGGAGTGATTTCCGGCATTCGCGATGCTGATGGCGTTGTGGGTGATCTTGGCGGCGGTTCGCTTGAATTGGTCAATGTCAAATTCGACCGGCCGGGCAAGTGCTTCATTCTGCCTTTGGGCGGGCTTGCCTTGAGCGATTCATCAAAAGGCGCGGCCAAAGCTGCCGTGAAAATTGCCCGCGATGCGCTCACCAATGTCAAGCTTCTGAAAAAGCTGCATAACCGCTCGTTTTACGCGGTCGGCGGCACTTGGCGGGCCTTGGCCAAGCTGCATATGCGCCAGCGCAATTATCCGCTCAAGGTCATGCATAATTACATCATCCCGGCGCGCGATGCCCTTGATTTCGCCAGTCTGATCGAGCGTGTGGACAGCGATGCTCTGGTGTCGATCGGCGCGGTTTCCGCTTCGCGGCGCCCCTTGCTGGCCTATGGCGCCATCGTGCTGGATGAAATCATCCGCATCGCCAATCCGCGAGATATTGTGATTTCGGCGTCCGGTGTGCGGGAAGGCCTGCTTTTCGGCCAGATCAGTGATGATGAGCGCCGCCAGGACCCGCTGCTGGTGGCCGCGGCGGAATTGAACAAAATGCGGGCGCGGGACCCCGCCCATGCCTATGATCTTTGTGCCTGGACGGATGAATTCATTCGCTCCAGCCACATTGAGGAAACAGCCGAAGAGGTTCGGCTGCGGCACGCATCGTGCCTGTTGGCGGATATTGGCTGGCGTGCCCATCCCGATTATCGCGGCGAGCAGAGCATGAATCTCATTGCTCATGCCTCGTTCGCGGCGATCGATCATCCCGGGCGGGCGTTTCTGGCGCTGGTGATAGCCTTTCGGCACGAGGGCATCGACGCCGATGTCAGCCCGCAATTGCGCGCCATAGCCAGTGCACGCTTGCTGGACCGGGCACGCCTGCTGGGTGCGGCCTTGCGCATAGCCTATATTGTCTCGACCGCGATGTCCGGGATTTTGCCGCAGGTGCCGATGTCCTGTTCGCGCACGCAGCTTACCCTCAACCTGCCCCCCAAATTTGCGGCGCTGGGCTCGGATCGGCTGGCGGGACGGTTGCGGCAACTGGCGCGGCTGATCGGCCGTGAGGCTGTGCTGGCCGGCCCGCTAGGCCCGGAGCCGCTCGCGGTGGAGGGCGTAGAGCCCTGACCCGATGATGCAGGTGATGCCCACCATCGCGGCGACATTGGGGATGTTGCTCCAGACCAGCCAGCCGGAGACCAGCGCCAGAGGCATGCCAATATAGCGCAGCGGCGCGATGGCACCGATATCGGCCTTGCGGCTGCCCATGATCAGGCCGAGATTGGCGCCGCTGATCGCCAAAGCGGCGAGAACCACCAGCATGAGCGCATAGGGCGAGGGACGGGTGATGCCTTCAATGCCCGCCATGCCGGCCCCGATCAGGGTGGTGACGAGGCTGGTCATAAGCGTCACGACCATCGAGGGCATGGTGGCGGGCACGAAGCGGGTCACGATATCGCGCACAGCTACCAGCATGGCGCAGGCGATGGCGAGCCAGGCGGCCGATGAAAATCCGGAAGCACTGGGTTGCGCCACCAGCAACACGCCGACAAAGCCGACGGCAATGGCCGCCCAGCGGTGCCATCCGACCTGATGACCCAGCACGACCACCGCAAGCGCGGTGATCATCAGCGGCGACGACAGCATGATGGCGGTGTAATTGCCGATCGGCAAGCCGTTGATCGCGCTCAGGAACAGCAGGGAAATAACGCCTTCAAGCACCGCCCGCAGCACAACGACCGGATGCAACAGCCCGGCGAGACTGCCGCCTTCGCGCCGCGCCAGAATGAAAAGGATCGTGGTGCCGATGAGGCCGCGCAGCGCGATCAATTCGCCCGAGGGCATCAAGGGCGCCGCCAGTTTGACGAGCGTGTCGCTCATCGAAAACAGCATCTGCGCCACAATGATGGCACGCATGCCGTGACGGTTGACTTCGCGCGAGGCGGTGACTTGATGAATGGCCATGGCTGGCGCTCAAGAGCCAGACTTTTGCAGCTTTTCAGCGGCGCGCAGCGCGAAATAGGTGAGTATGCCGCGACAGCCAGCGCGCTTGAAGGCCATGAGGCTTTCCATCATCGCTTTGTCGCCATCGATCCAGCCGTGGTCAGCCGCGGCCATGATCATCGCATATTCGCCCGAGACCTGATAGGCGAAGGTCGGGCGTCCGAAGGTGCTGGCGACCCGCTGGATGATGTCGAGATAGGGCATGCCGGGCTTGACCATCACCATGTCGGCGCCTTGTTCCAGATCGAGTGAAACCTCCATCAGGGCCTCGTCGCTGTTGGCGGGGTCCATCTGATAGGTGCGCTTGTCGCCAATCAGGGTTGCATTGGTGCCGACCGCATCGCGGAACGGACCATAAAAGGCCGAGGCATATTTGGCGGCGTAGCTCATGATCTGGACATGGGCAAAACCCTGGGCATCCAGCCCGCCGCGAATCGCGCCGATGCGCCCGTCCATCATGTCGGAGGGCGCGATGATGTCGGCCCCGGCGCGGGCCTGATTGACGGCCTGCCGCACCAGAACATCCACGGTTTCATCATTGAGAATCTGGTCGCCGGCCATCAGGCCATCGTGACCATGGCTGGTGTAGGGGTCGAGCGCGACATCCGTGATGATGCCGATGCCGGGCACATGGCTGCGAATTGCGCGGCAGGCCTGACACACCAAATTATCAGGATTGAGGGCTTCGCTGCCTTCCGGATCGCGCAGCGCGGGCAGGGTGTTGGGAAAAAGCGCAAGGGCCGGAATGCCAAGATCGGCGGCGCGCTTTGCCACTTTGACCAGTTCATCGACGCTGTAGCGCATGACGCCGGGCATGGAGGGCACAGGCTCGATGATCCCATGACCATCGATGATGAACAAGGGCAGGATCAAATCATCGACGCCGAGTGTGTTTTCGCGCACCAGCCGACGCGACCATTCCGTGCGACGGTTGCGGCGGGGCCGGATATGCAGGCCGGGCAGGGGTGGCAGCGGGCGATTCATCGAGGTGATCCTTGGCTGGGGCCTGCCATATCATGCGGTGCTGATCTGACAAAATCCGCGGCGGCTAAGGCGCGCTGAGCGCAAGGCTGCCATGCTGAGCGCAAGGGTAATTGGAGGCGAGAGGGTAATTGGGGGCGAGAGGGTGTATGGTGGGCGCGACAGGGATCGAACCTGTGACCCCTCCCGTGTGAAGGGAGTGCTCTACCGCTGAGCTACGCGCCCGAGGCCGCCGTAGTGGGGCCAATGCGAGGGTGAAGTCAAGAGGCAGCGCGCCTGAAGATGCTTTATCCGCGCTCCACCTGTGGCGCGAATGCAACATCTTGCCACAATCTGCGCGTTGCGCGCATCGAAGATATTGCATTCCACTGCGTCTTGCGGCCTTGTTACAGCTGTCGCGACCTTCCGCACCACCGCAGGAACATTCATGGCCCGCAACTTCGTAGCCTCGGCATTTGTGAGCGCCTGCGTGCTTGGCACGGCCTATGGGTTCAGCGCGCCGGCCTATGGCCTTGATGCTGATATGCTGAAAGTCATGCGCATGCACCCGGGGCCCGGCACCGGGCAGGGCGCTGCGCCTTATGTGACCATCCCCCGGCAAATCGTCAATTACAGCGGCCCCTATGCAGTGGGGACGGTGGTGGTGCAGTCGTCCGAACGGCGGCTCTATCTGGTGATGCCTGATCACAAGGCCATGAAATATGGCGTTGGCGTCGGACGTCCGGGTTTTGCCTGGAGTGGCACCGTGCATATCGCCGCCAAGAAGAAATGGCCGGGCTGGACACCGCCAGCATCCATGCTGCGCCGTCGCCCGCATCTGCCGCATTTTGTCAAAGGTGGGCCCAATAACCCACTCGGCGCGCGCGCGATGTATCTCAGCGGCACGGAATATCGCATCCATGGCTCCAATGAGCCGGAAACCATCGGCCACGCCATGTCGTCAGGCTGTATCCGCATGACCAATGCCGACATCAAGGATTTTTACAATCGCGTCAAAGTCGGCGCGGTCGTGCATGTGCTGCGCTGAATTTCAAGAGTTACGTTGGGGCTGAAGCGGGCGGGTCAGGCAACTGACCCGCCTTTTTCTTTTGGCGCGCGCTAGGCCTCGCCGGGTCGATCGCGCGACAGGCCCTTGGCCGCCAGTTCATTGAGATAGGTCTGCCATTTTTCATCATGCGTGCGCCCGAGGTCCAGCAAGTGCCCCCAGGCATAGATGCCGGTATCATGGCCATCGCTGAAGGTGGGGCGGATCGCATAATTGCCGACTGTGACAATTTCGGTGATGGCGCAGCCACGCTTGCCACCGACAGTCTTGCGCTCATGAGCTGCATGGCCTTGCACTTCGGCGCTGGGGCTGTGAACCCGCAGGAATTCCGCAGAAAGTGCGAGGCTGCCGCCATCTTCGAAGCGCAGGTGCAATGTCTGGCCCTTGTCGCTCACGCGGATTTCTTCAGGAACGAGGGACGTCAATGGCGCTTCTCCCGCAGCCAGCCCCGCACGCAACAAAGGTCGCGCATCGCGAGCATGGCGCTGCGTATCTACTTGCCCTATATAGGCTGTATGGAGCAAGCTCAAACCCTTGACCGACCGCTGATCGACCCCTTTGGCCGCGCTATCACCTATGTGCGCGTTTCGGTCACGGATCGCTGCGATTACCGCTGTGTTTACTGCATGTCCGAGGACATGAGCTTCCTGCCCAAGCGTGACCTGCTGTCGCTGGAGGAACTCGACCGGCTGTGCAGCGCCTTCATCGCCCGCGGCACGCGCAAGCTGCGCATCACCGGCGGCGAGCCTTTGGTGCGGCGTGACATTCTGTCGCTGTTTCGCAGCCTGTCACGCCATCTCGAAAGCGGGGCGCTGGAAGAGCTGACCTTGACCACCAATGGCTCGCAACTGGCGCGCTTTGCTGCGGACTTGGCGGCTTGTGGGGTGAAGCGGATCAATCTGTCGCTCGACACGCTCGATCCGGCCAAATTCAAGGCCATCACCCGCTGGGGCGATTTCGCGCAGGTTGAGCGGGGCATGGAGGCGGCGTTGAAGGCCGGCCTCAAGGTGAAACTCAATGTCGTGGCGCTGAAGGGTGTCAATGACGAAGAATTTCCAGCCATCATTCGCTATGCGCATCAGCGTGGCATGGATGTGACGTTCATTGAGGTTATGCCGCTGGGCGACATAACCATCGCGCGCGACGATCAATATATGTCGCTTACCGAGGTGCGTCGCACTTTGGCCCGCGACTTTACCCTGACGGAAAGCGGTCATCGCACGGGGGGGCCGGCCCGCTATGCGCGCTGCGCGGAAACCGGCGGGCTCGTCGGTTTCATCACGCCGCTGTCGCATAATTTCTGCGAGAGCTGCAACCGTGTGCGGGTCACATGCACCGGCACCTTGTATATGTGTCTTGGTCAGAATGACGCCGCCGATCTGCGCACGCCGCTGCGCGCCAGCCTTGATGACGGGCCGTTGATGGCGGCGCTGGAATCGGCGATTTTGCGCAAGCCCAAGGGGCATGATTTCATCATTGATCGGGATCATGTGCTGCCTGCTGTCAGTCGGCACATGAGCGTTACCGGCGGCTAGGGCGCAAGCTTGCAAAGCACGGCAGGGCGGCGCTAAAGTCAAGCAATGCGCTGGATCTGGCTTGTATTGGGCTCATGTCTTCTGCTCGCTGGCTGTCAGACATCGGACGCCGGTCGGCAGATCACGCTGTGCCGCGAACTCCTGCCGGCTCTCAACCCGACCATCACCAGATTTTCGCAGATTGCCACCGTGGTGGGGGCAAAGAATCGTGATGTCGTGTTGAGCTATGTCGTGACCCAACCATCGGGCGCGCGCCTCGCCAAGACGCTGGCCTGCCATTTCGGCCCGGCTCCCGAAGCCAAGTTGCTCGGAGTGACCGATGATGGCAACAGCCTCGGGCCGAGCACCCTGTTTGTGCTGCGCAAGACCTGGCTCGAAACCCCGGATGCGGCACTCGACGATCCTGCGGCACAGCGAATGGGGGCGGCCCGGCCGATCAAGCTGGCAGCCTGGCATTATTTCCTGCAAATCGCCCTCAACGGTTTGGTGCCCGCGATGATTTATGGTCTGCTGGCCGCGACCTATTCACTGATTTATGGGCTGATCGGCCGCATCAATCTGGCTTTCGGGGCTTTGGCGGTGCTGGGGGCTGCGGTCAGCTTCATTGTACTCGCCCCCTTGGCCTATCATGATGCGGCGTGGATCCTTCCCGGTGTTGCCGCCGCGCTCGTGGCCGCCATTGGCGTCGGCGCCATCTACGGGTTTGTCATCACAAGGCTGGTGTTTTTGCCGATGGTGCGCGCCAGTGGCCAGCAGGTGCTGGTCGCGACCCTCGGCCTGTCGCTGTTTCTGCAAGAATATCTGCGGCTGGCGCAGGGCACCAATCCGCATTGGCTGCCGAGCCTGTTTGGCCCGGCGCTGCATCTGACCGGCGGCGGCGGGTTGGCGCTCACCATAACGCCGACCGCCCTGCTGGTGATGGCGCTGGCGGCGGCGCTGGGCGTGGCGCTGATGGTGCTGATGCGCGTCAGTGCATTTGGCCGCGCCTGGAGGGCTTGTGCCGACGACAATCTGGCAGCGGCGATGTTTGGGGTTTCGCCGTCCGGAATTTTGGCCAGCACGTTGATGCTGGCCTGCGCGCTGGCGGCGCTCACCGGGGCGCTGATTGCCATGAATTACGGCACACTCGGCTATGAAGGCACGCTCACGTTGGATTTAAGGGCGCTGGTGGCCGCGGTTGTCGGCGGTATTGGCTCCATCCCCGGCGCTTTTGTGGGCGGGGCGGTGATCGCGCTGCTCGAAAGCTTCTGGACCGGCTATTTTGCCAGCAGCTACCGCGATCTGGTGATCGATTCGGTGCTGGTGCTGGTGATCATGTTTCGCCCGGCCGGATTGCTGGGCAACCGGAATTAGGCATCAAATTCCGAACGATGGCGCTGTTGCAGCGATTCAAGAATCCGGCCGATGCGCCCTGTCAGGCGCAGCGGGGCGTCGGTGACGGCAAAGCACAGGCAGTCGCCCTCGTCGCCCGCGACCGGACGGTGATTGATCTGGCGATCGGCAAAGGCGAGATCGCCCGCCTCATAGGTGCCCAGACTATCGGCAAATGAGCCATGCAGCACCAGGGTTGTTTCATTGCCGTCGTGCGTGTGGAACGGCATTTTGCGGCCCGGCCGGATTTTATAGAGCGTCGCCGCGCCCGAAGCTTCACGCGCGATGACATGGCATTTGACGCCGGGCAGCAGGAAACGCCAGCGCACGTCTTTGGCGTCAAAACCCAGAAAGGCCCGCAGCGGTGCTGGAAATATGGCATCATCCTGTTGCAAGGCGGCGGCTGGAGCCTTGGACTTCAGGATTCTGGCAAGATTTTCGTCACGATGTCGACATGGGGTTTCCGGCGCAGCAGCGAGCAAGACGCCCATTTCGCCATCAAGGGCATCGACAAAGGCGCGATTATCGCGGCGCATATGCAGGTGGGCAGCGACCAGAGCTTGCAGGGCGGGTGTGAGACTGCCAGCCGCATAGGCGGCCAGCAGCGCGTCGCGTGGCGTCGATGTCATGGCAGGAATCACGAATATCCCCTAGGGTTTACGGCCTCTACGCTTAAATGGCGTGCTTGGATCATCTGGCCAGTGCACTTTCACGCTTTTTGCTCAAGAACATTTCGCCCGCGCCTCGATTTCGTCGTTGAGTTCCAGCCATTCAAGTTCGCATTTGGCGAGGGCGGCGGCAAGATCGGCCCTTTGCGTGGACAGTTCGATGGCACTGCGCGCCTGATTGCGCTCGCGCTGCGTGTAGGTCTGCGGCGTGGCCAGCACCGCATCGACCTTGCTCAACAAGGCGGTGAATTTTTCAATGCGGGCAAATATCGCATCGCTGGCGCGGCGCAATTCATTGAGGCCGCGTGTTTTGGCGGGGGCTTTGGCGGGCAGGGCCTCGGCGGGGCGGCGCGCTTCAGCGGGAGCTTTGGGCGGCGGCGTGCCGAGCACGCGGCGGCGGTAATCAGCAATATCGCCATCGAATGCGCTGACGCCGCCATTTTCCACCAGCCAAAGCCGTTCGGCGCAAGCTTCGAGCAGGAAACTGTCGTGCGAGATCAGAATGACCGCACCCTGAAACTCATTGATCGCTTCGGCCAATGCGGCTCTGCTGTCGATGTCGAGATGGTTGGTCGGTTCGTCGAGGATGAGCAGATGCGGGCCGTGGAAGGTCGCAAGACCAAGCAGCAGACGGGCTTTTTCACCGCCCGAGAGCAGTTCGATGGCGGTGTTGGCGCGGGCATTGCCAAAGCCCAGCCGTGCTGCGGCCGCCCGCGTCTTCGCCTCACCGGCGCCCGGCATCAGCCGCGCCATCACCTGTTGCGGGGTCTCGGCAGCGTTGAGGTCATCCATCTGGTGCTGCGCAAAAAATCCGACGCTGAGCTTGTTGGCGCGACGCATCGTGCCCGCCATGGCGTCCATGCGCCCCGCCAGCAGGCGCGCGAAGGTGGATTTGCCATTGCCGTTGGCCCCGAGCAGACCGATGCGGTCGTCGGGCTGGAGCGAGAGGTTCAGGCCCTTCAGCACTGCCTTGCCGTCATAACCGACACTGGCGTTCTCCAGCACCAGCATGGGCGGGGACAGGGGCTTTTCTGGTGAAGGAAAATGAAAGGCCATCACGTCGGTTTCATCGTCAGCGGCGATGTCCTGCATTTTGGCCAGCATTTTCAGGCGTGACTGCGCTTGACGAGCCTTGGTCGCCGAGGCGCGGAAACGATCGACAAAGGCTTGCAGATGGGCGCGGTGCGCGTCCTGCTTCTTGAGCGCCTTGGCATTGAGGCGGCGCGCTTCGGCCCGCTGGTGGGCAAAGGAGGTGTAATTGCCGGTCCAGAGTTTCAGTTTGGCATTTTCCAGATGCAGAATATGCGTCGTCACATCATCGAGCAATTCGCGATCGTGGCTGATCAGCAGCACGGTTGCCGGATACGAGCGAAGGTGCTCGGTCAGCCACAAGGTGCCTTCAAGATCGAGATAATTGGTCGGCTCGTCGAGCAATAGCATGTCGGGCTTGACGAACAGCACGGCCGCCAGCGCGACGCGCATGCGCCATCCGCCCGAAAAGCTCGAAAGCGGGCGTTGCTGGGCGGCCTCATCAAAGCCAAGGCCGGCAAGAATGATCGCCGCCCGCGCCGGGGCGCTATGCGCATCAATATCGGCGAGTCGCGTGTGGATGGCGGCAATATCCGTGCCGGGCTGGAGCTTTTCGGCTTCGTGAAGCAGCGCCGCGCGCTCCTTGTCGGCTTCGAGCACGAAGTCGATCAGACTTTGCGGGCCACCCGGCGCTTCCTGCTCAACGCGGCCGATGCGGGCAAGGCGCGGCAGGTTGATGTCGCCGGTTTCAGGGGAGAGTTCGCCACAGACCAGCCGGAACAAGGTGGTCTTGCCGGTGCCGTTGCGCCCGACAAAGCCAATGCGGCCTCGCGGCGGCAGGGCGGCGGTGGCATCTTCAAAGAGCAGGCGCGAACCGAGCCTGAAGGTCAAATGTTCAATGTTCATCATGATGGCCTGTCTAATGACGAAACTATGGCGCGCACGCAACCCGCTCCTTGCTCCAAAAAATGCGCGATGCCTGCGCTACGACGCGGCCGACTGGGTTGAGGCAGGGCGCCAAACCGGGGTCTTGAACTAAAACTGCTCTATAATGACGCAGGCTTTCTGTGGTTATTCCAGACTGCATTGCGCAAACGCGCTATTTGTCAGCAGGCTGGAATTATTCTTATTTTAGGTGCTTAGCTGGACTTTGGCCGCTGACGCCCCTAAAACGCGATGGACTTTGATCGAGGGGCGAGGGTTGCATGGCTCCCTGCCGATATGGGAGCTTCAAGCTATCATCACGATGAACGATCATGTGCCGATTGCCCGACGCCGGGGTGTTGGTCTTTCGGTGCTGTTGCGTGTCGCCGGGCCGGGCCTGGTGGTCATGCTGGCGGATACTGACGCTGGCAGTGTGGTCACTGCGGCACAAAGCGGTGCGCAATGGGGCTATCGGCTGCTGGCGCTGCAATTTGCGCTCATTCCGATTCTTTATGTTGTGCAGGAACTCACGGTGCGGCTCGGCACGGTGTCGCGTCGCGGTCATGCAGCGATGATTGCCGAATATTTTGGCAAGGGCTGGGCCTGGACCTCGGTGTTGACGCTGGGTGTGGCGTGCATTGGCGCGCTGCTGACCGAACTCTCCGGGCTGGCCGGTGTCGGCCTGCTTTATGGTGTGCCTGCCGATGTGACCATGGTGCTGGTGGTCGGCACTTTGATCGTCATGGCCCTCACAGGGTCATACAGGTCGGTTGAGCGGATCGCCATGGCGATAGGCGCCTTTGAGCTGGCGTTTCTGGGTGTGGCGCTGGTGGCCCATCCCGGCGCGGGCGTGATGCTGCGCCAGACTATCAACATCCCCGTGACCAATCCGCAATATCTCTATCTGGTTGCGGCCAACATCGGCGCGGTGATCATGCCGTGGATGGTGTTTTTCCAACAATCGGCGGTGGTCGAAAAGGGGCTGGGGCCGGATGATCTGCCCGCCGCAAGGCTCGATACCGCCGTAGGCGCGGTCATTACCCAAGTGATCATGGCCGCCATTCTGATTGCTGCGGCGGCGGCGCTGGGGACGGGCAAGGCCGATGGCACCGGCCCGGCGCTCAACACAGTGCAGGACATTGCCGGGGCGATCACCCCGGTTCTGGGCGCGACATGGGGCAAGCTCGCCTTTGCACTCGGGGTTTCGGGCTGCGCCATCACGGCGGCGATTGTCGTGACTTTGACGGCGGCGCGCACCTTTGGCGAGGTGATGGGCGTGCGTCATTCGCTGAACGATCATCCCCGCGAAGCCCCTCTGTTTTACGGGATTTTCGTCGGTGTGCTGGTGGTCGCAGCGCTGGTGGTGACATCGGGCATCAACCTTGTCAGCCTGTCGATCGGCGTGCAGGTGATGAACGCCTTGATGCTGCCCTTCGTGCTTGGCTTCCTTTATCTTCTGGCACGGCGCCTGCCGGAGCCATGGCGGTTGCAGGGGTTGCGCGGCGGCATCATCGCCGCCATCATTCTGGTGACGACGATTTTTGCGGTCTATGCAGCAATTGTCGGCATTTGGAGCTAGCCGCTTGCTCTGGGCGCAGGCGCGCCCTATAGAGCCGCGCACCTTCTCTCCTTGGAAAGTTCCTTGACCATGGCTCTGCAACGCACGTTCTCGATTCTGAAACCCGATGTCACCCGCCGCAATCTCACCGGCGCTGTCAATGCCAAGATCGAGGCGGCCGGTTTGCGGATTGTCGCGCAAAAGCGCGTGCACATGTCGCTGGCTGAGGCCGAAACCTTCTACGGTGTGCACAAGGCCCGCCCGTTCTTCGGCGAACTGACCCAGATGATGAGCGCCGCGGCGGTGGTGGTTCAGGTGCTGGAAGGCGAGAATGCGATTGCCCGCTACCGCGATGTCATGGGCGCGACCAACCCGGCCAATGCCGAACCGGGGACCATCCGCAAGGACTTCGCACTGTCGATGGGCGAGAATTCGGTGCATGGTTCAGATGCGCCGGAAACCGCTGCCATCGAAATCGCCCAGTTTTTCGCGGGCAACGAAATCGTCGGCTAAAGCCTAATCGCCCCGCGTCTGACGCTACTGGGTCAGACGCGGCGTGCTTTGCGTGGCTGTGTTGAACAGCTGCTGCATGTCGTTCAGGATATCCTGAGGCGCGCTGGCGGCGAGCGCGAAAGATGGGTTCGATGCACAGGCAGCCATGTTGCTGGCGGTCGATCCTGCCAGCGTTGAACTGATGTAATTGTAGCGCAGATAGCCCGGCGTGCCGCTGACCATATCCGCAGGGTTGATGAGATAGGTCGTGTCCAGCGTCATCATGTTGATCCCGGCTGACTTCAGCGCCCCGCATTGGCCAGGATCAAGTCCCTCCAGATCCATGACGCCATTGTTGACGGGATCAGGCACCGCATTGGGGCTGAAGGGCACGAAAGTCGGGCTTGAGACCCATGTCGATGCCGATTGATTGTCGGTGCTGTTGCTGATCGCATCGGTCGCCAGAATGACAAAAACCTGTGGCGAGCCAACGCTGCTGCCATTGCCGATCACGGGGTCGCCAGAGTTGATTTTGCTTTGCAATGCCTGAAGCGCCGTTGCGGCATTGGTGCCAGCGTCATAGCCTTGCAGGGTCATTGACTGGGCAGCGCTGTAAACATCTGGAATATCGGACGATATGTCGTGAAGCGTGGTGAAGCCGGTCGCGAAGGAATAGAGCCCCATGCGGATGACCAGCGGCCCGTTGGCATTCAGAGTTTCAGCGGATTGGGTGATTTGTTCGACGGCGTTTCTGACGACATCAAAGCGCAGCGTCGCACCGGCATTATGGGCGACGGTATCCGTGCCAATCGCATGACAGGCGACCGAGCACCCGCCGGAAGCGCCATCCATGCCGCTGGTTGAATCCATGAGCGTGATGTCATTCATGGTCGCCCCAATGCCCATGGAACCCGAGGCATCCACGAGAACATAAATGTCGACATAGCGCGGGGCACTGTTGCTGGCCGCCGACGACGTCGCGCTGACGGTAGCCGACACAGGCAAGGTGCTGATGCCAAGGATCGACCCGAAGGGCAGGGTGTATTGCGCCGTGTAGGACAGTGTCGCGACATAGACACCGGAATTCACTGTGACTGTGATGGTTGGTGTGGCGACGGTGGTATTTGGCGGTGTCGTGCCGCCTGCAAAGAGATTTTGTGCAACAGTGGTGCTGGCGGCAATCTGGGTCGATGATGCAACGCCCGGCTTGATGACGGATCGCGAGACAGCGGCAAGAACGGCGGCGTCGGCATTCGAATCCAGTTGATCGCGGGCAGAAATCAAGCCTGCAAAGGAAATTGCCACGCCAAACATGATGGCGGCGGCGGTTCCGAAAATGGCAAAGAGCAGGGCGAAATTGCCGCCTTCCTGGCTCAGGAAGCTTCCGTTTCGGCAAGAGCTGCCGCCGGATTGCCTTTTGCTGAGAAAATTCGGAACCTTCGCCATTTTAGTCACAGCCCGTGGTTGCACAACCCTTTTTGTTCATTGTTGTGCCCAACCAGCGCCATAGACGTAAATTTTGCGAAAATATCATCTCCCGGTAAGTGGTGATTCGCGCTAATCGTGCGTGCGGGCCGCGGCTTTTTTGAAATAAAGTGAATCATCCATGAATCAGACCCTGGAAACCCCGCACCGTGCCGCCGTGGCGGCAGCGCTGCAGCAAGCGGGACACGTGCCGGACATGATGGCGCTGGAGACGATGGCGCCGATTTCGCGTGACGACATCGAGCTGCATGCGCCCGCGAACACCCTTGAGCGCCACTATGCGCTGGCTTTGGCCCTGCGGGCGCTGAAGCCGGGCGGCGTGTTGACTGTGGCGGCGGCCCGCAACCGGGGCGGGTTGCGCTTGCGGCGCGAACTGGAGGCGTTCGGCTGCAGGGTTGAGGAAAGCAGCGGCCAGCATGCCCGCACCTGCCGGGCGGTGCGCCCCGACGCCATCATCGGGCTTGATGAAGCGCTGGAGGCCGGTGCCATGCGCCACGATGATGCGCTCGGGCTCTGGACGCAGCCCGGCCTGTTTGCGTGGGACAGGGTCGATGCTGGCACGCGCCTGCTGATCGCCCATTTGCCGCCGCTTGCCGGGCAGGGGGCCGATTTTGGCTGTGGCCTTGGCATTCTGGCGCGCGCCGTGCTGCAAGCGCCACAGGTCACCGGGTTGCGGCTGATCGACAATGACCCGCGCGCCATCAAGGCCGCTCGCCGCAATGTCACGGATCAGCGCGCCAGCTTCATTCATGCCGATGTCACCAGCCTTCGCCTCGAGTCGCCGCTGGATTTCGTGGTGGCCAATCCGCCGTTTCACGCGGAAGGGCAGGAAACGCGCGCGCTGGGGATTGCCTTTGTGGCGGCAGCGGCACG
The DNA here is from genome assembly GCA_021804825.1 of Pseudomonadota bacterium. Classification (GTDB taxonomy): domain Bacteria; phylum Pseudomonadota; class Alphaproteobacteria; order Rhizobiales; family Beijerinckiaceae; genus REEB77. The sequence goes on from JAJZGX010000003.1 coordinate 54,957, forward strand.
GGCCTTGCGCAAGGGCGGTCAATTCTGGTGTGTCGCCAACCG
>JAJZGX010000148.1 GCA_021804825.1 Pseudomonadota bacterium
GGCGCGGGCGAATATCTTGCCGGCTTCAAAGCCGCTGCTCGATCAACTCGCCGGGATCGCCAGGCAATGTGCCACATCACATATCGTCATCAGCGGCTATACGGATTCAGATGGCAATGCCGCCCTTAACGTGACGCTGTCGCAAAAGCGCGCACAGGCGGTCCTGGATTATTTGACTAAGGCCGGGGTGGACGCGAGCCATCTTTCGGCTCAGGGTTTTGGCGACGCTGATGCGGTTGCTCCCAACGACAACAGCGCCGACAAGGCTAGGAATCGGCGCATCGAGTTCAAGGTCACGCAGTGAGGGTAATGCCATGCCGTACGATATTTCACATTATTCTGGTTGGATCGCCGCCGCGTTTCTGTTGGGGGCGGTCGTTGGCTGGCTGACGTTTTCCGGCCCGCATCGCCAATGGCTGGCGGGCTGGTTCACATGGGGTGCCGGGCTGTTTGTGCTCGGGCTCATTGCAGCAATTTTTCATCTCCTGCCCGGCAGCTTCGGGCTTTATCTGGAAACGGCGCTGCTGCTGTTTGGTGGCTATATCCTCGGCGGCCATGTTGGGGCCTGGCTGAAGTCCTTGACCACTGACCAAAGCGCCAGCACGGCATCGACGCAAGCTGCCGCGACCACGAACTCGGCCGCAACTTCCGATAGTTTGACCGGCAAAGTCGCAGCTGCGGGCGCAACCTCGGCCACCCCAACTGCGGCAAGTGCTATTGGCACAGTTGCGAACGCTGCGGCTGATCATGCCGCTGGCGTCAGCGCCAAAGCCAGTGACGTGGCAAGCCCAGCGGCCAGCACCGCCGTGGGCGTAGCCGCGAGCCAGACCAGTGCGACGGCGGGCGCGGCTTCGGTTATGAGCGTCAAGGCTGCCGACACAGCGACAGCCTATGCCACAGCAGCGGCCAGCACTGCTAACTCAACAACAAGCACAGCCGCGGCTAATGCCACAAAAACTGGCGAAATCGCCGCTGCGGCGACCGGTGGCGCGGCAGTTGCTGCCAAAGCGGCCCATGCGCCGGCAACCGTGACATTCAGGCATGAAAAGACGGCGTCTTCGGCAAAGCCAACCCTGCATTATGGCCCTTACCACGCCCTGGTGACCCCAAGCGACAGCCATTTGCCCGGCACCGCGCCGACCTTGCTGGTTCGTGCCGAAGACGGGCGCGGCGATGATCTGACACAGATCAAAGGCATCGGGCCGGTCAATCAGTCGGTGCTCAATGGGCTTGGCGTGCATCATTTCCACCAGATTGCCGGATGGACTCCTGACAATGCCACGTGGATGGGCCATAAAATGGCCTTCCCCGGCCGTGTCGAGCGCGAGGAATGGGTGCCGCAAGCCCAGCAACTGGCTTTGGAGCGACCGGTTCCTGCACCCAAGGCGGCGGACCCCGCGCCATCCCCGGCCTTGCCCGACGAGGGGGCGCATGAAGGCAAGCGGCCACCAGGCTTGGTCGAAGCGCGCGGCGCAAGCGCCGATGACCTGAAACGCATTCGCGGCATCGGCCCCCAGAATGAGGAGCGCCTGCATGGCCTTGGCATCTGGCATTTTGACCAGATCGCCAGTTGGAACCACGATGAGGTGCGTTGGGTGGGGTCGTATCTGGCATTCCCTGGCAGAATTGACCGCGAAGAATGGGTGTCGCAATCGAAGGTTCTGGCCGCAGAGGCCTTTAACCCCGCCAAGCGCACCTAGAGTCAAAACCCCGGCATCAATGAAGGGCCTCGCCCGACATGCCGCGCCACGAGGTGATCGTGGCGCAGGCAGCAGCCTTGCCGCACGCGGCGCACACGTCGCGCAGGGTCAGGGGAAGAAAAATTTGCTTGCGATTACAATAAGCTGACGCGCAACGAAGGTTTTGAGCATCGCCAGACCAAGGCCGACGCCGTCTTTGGCACAATGCTCATGCGCAAGCGGATGGCGTTTTCATATTAAGTATATTTGCACGAAATGACCTGCCAGCTGTTGCACTCTAGGTTAATTTCTCGTTAATTGCAGCATCGTTTTGTGGTCCGTCGGGCTAAAGCTGATCTGGCATTCGCTGTGAATGCACCGTGTTATTGAGAGGAGCGAAGCTTTCGATGGCCAAAACGATGCCCGCATTATTGTTATGATCGCCGAATGGTTGAATGGCGATGTCACGATGAGGCAGGCTTGACCTTCAAGAGGTGAGTTGAAAGCGCTGGGAGGCTTTGATGTTGAATTGGTACAAAGACAGTTCCGTTCCCGAAAAGCGAACATTCTGGGCTTGCTATCTGGGCTGGTCCTTGGATGCCATGGATTTCATGCTGTTGGCCTATGTGCTTCCAGCCTTGATTGCTGTTTGGCATATCAGCAAATTTCAGGGCGGTTTGTTGCAATCGGCAACCCTGCTCGCCGGTGCCTTCGGTGGTTGGGGCGCTGGTGCGCTTTCCGATCGTTATGGCCGGGTCAAAACCTTGCAGATCATGGTCGCATGGTTTTCAATCACGACAGTGCTGTGCGCCTTTGCGCAGAATTATCCGCAGTTGATCGTGCTGAAGACCTTGCAAGGCTTCGGCTTTGGCGGCGAATGGGCGACCGGCGCTGTGCTGATGGCGGAAATCATCCGTCCGCAGAACCGGGGCAGGGCGCTGGGCTGGATTCAGAGCGGCTGGGCCGTGGGCTGGGGAACGGCTCTGGTACTCTCGACCGTCGTCTTTACCTACCTGCCTCATGACATTGCCTGGCGGGCCTTGTTCGCGGTTGGCATTCTGCCGGCTTTCCTCATCATCTACGTTCGCCGCAATCTGGTTGAACCGCCGCGTCCGCCGATGACCGCTGCCGTAGTCGAGCAATCGGCCTTTGGCGATCTCTTTGCCATTTTCAAACCCGAAGTGCTGCGCAGCACGCTTGTGGGCGGCTTGTTCGGGGTTGGGGCGCATGGCGGCTATGCTGCTCTTACCACGTTCCTTCCAACCTATCTGCGCAACGTCCATCACCTGACGATCATGAAGAGTGGCGTCTATATGGCCGTGATCATCCTTGCCTTCTTCCTTGGCTGCATCGTCAGCGGCACGATCAGCGATTGGCTTGGGCGCAGATTGAACGCAGCGTTTTTTGCGGTAGCCTGCATCATCACCGTGCTGCTCTATACGTTTGCATCGCCATCCAACACGCAGATGCTGTTCCTGGGCTTCCCGCTTGGTTTCTTTGCCGCCGGAATTCCGGCCAGCATGGCCGCCTTGTTCAGCGAAATGTACCCTGCCGGCATTCGCGGCACGGGCACCGGATTCTGCTATAATTTCGGACGGGTTGTCGCTGCAGGCTTCCCGGCGCTGGTGGGCTTCACCGCCAAATCGCAAGGTCTGGGGGCAGCCATCGGCATCGACACGGCGCTGGCCTATGCCTTGGTGCTGGTCGCCGTGCTGCTCTTGCCTGAATCGCGCCAGAAAGTTCTGGTACCGGAGGCAGCGCCAGCGAGCGCCTGAAGTTAAGTTGTGGTTTTCCCCTTGCTAGTTTCCTTTCCGGGAGCGGCAAGGGGCAATGCCGTGAATCGCCCCCATTGAGGAGGAAAGCCGTCTTGGACACTGTCGAGAAATAGCGCTGCATGATGAGAATAGACACCCACGCCCATGTGTTCTTTCGTTCCGCATCCATGGCCGATCAGCGACGGTACACGCCTGAATATGATGCGACCGTGCAAGATTATCTTCATGAACTGCGCAGCAACGACCTGACCCACGGAATTCTGGTTCAGCCAAGCTTCCTTGGCACCGATAATTCGCTTCTGCTGGAAACGCTGGAGGAAAGCGGCGGTCAATTGCGCGGCATTGCGGTAGTTGACGCCACCTTCCGCCGCGAGGATATTGTCAGGCTCAAGGATGCCGGTGTTGTTGGCGTGCGCCTCAACTTGGTGGGTCGGAAAATCCCCAATGTCAATTTGCCGGAATGGGCCGAGTTGATGGAAGGTCTGGTTGCTTCCGGCCTGTTTGTGGA
>JAJZGX010000066.1 GCA_021804825.1 Pseudomonadota bacterium
CGAGACGCTGGTCGGTGCCGCCGCTGGCCCGGTGACGCTCTCCAACGTCGCCCCCGGCGCCCTCACCGCCACCTCGACCGATGCCGTCAACGGCAGCCAGCTTTATGCAACGAACACCAATGTCACCAACCTCGCCAATGCGCTCAATGCGGGCACTACGGGCCTGGTGCAGCAGACCGGCGGCTCGCCCGGATCAGGCGCGATCACCGTTGGTGCAGCAACGGGGGGAACAAGCGTCAACCTCACCGGCACGGCGGGCACCCGCACCCTGACCGGCGTCACCGCCGGCGCCCTCACCGCCACATCGACCGATGCCGTCAACGGCAGCCAGCTTTATGCAACGAACCAGATGGCAGCAGCGCAAGGGGCTTCGCTGGCCAGCGCGTTGGGCGGCGGCTCGGCTTATGATCCGCTGACCGGCAAGGTCTCGACCCCGACCTACACTGTCGCGGGCACGCCAACCACCGGCGTCGCGGGAGCTTTGGGGGCGGTCAGCTCCGATCTGACGACCCTGAACAATGCCGTCAATGGCGGCGCGGGCATCAAGTATTTTCATGCCAGCTCGACTTTGGCTGATTCGACAGCGTCAGGCGCCAACTCAGTCGCCATCGGGCCGACGGCCACCGCCAGCAACGCCAATGATGTGGCGCTGGGGGCGGGTTCGGTGACGGCGGCCCCTGATGCTGGCGTGACCGATCTGACCGGCGGCACTGCGGCGGGTCTCGCCAAGGCGGCTTCGGGTGTGCTGTCGATTGGCACAGCTGGCAACGAGCGCCAGATCCAGAATGTCGCGGCCGGCGTGCTGTCGGCGACCTCGACCGATGCCGTCAACGGCTCGCAATTGTTCAGCGTCGCCAGCGCCGGCAATGCCTTGGGAACGAGTCTAGCCACGACATTGGGCGATGGCACCACCTATACGCCCGGCACCGGCCTCAGCGGCTTCTCGTCGACACTGGCGGGCGGCACCCAGAGCAATGTCGGGGCGGCTTTGGCCGCGCTCAACAATGCGACCCAGACGCAGGGCGCCGGGCTGGCTGCGGCCCTCGGTGGCGGTGCGGCGGTTGCCCCCAATGGCACCGTGACGGCACCGAGCTTCACGGTTGGCGGCAAGACCGCAACGACGGTAGCAGCGGCGGTCGCAGCCCTGCAAGCAGGCGCACCGGTGCAATATTCGACCAGCGCCGCCCCGACCACCGCCAATGGCCTGACACCTTCGCAAAACGAGACGCTGGTCGGTGCCGCCGCTGGCCCGGTGACGCTCTCCAACGTCGCCCCCGGCGCCCTCACCGCCACCTCGACCGATGCCGTCAACGGCAGCCAGCTTTACGCAACGAACCAGCTTGTCAGTGCGCAGGGCGGGTCAATCGCCGCCGCGCTGGGTGGCGGTTCCAGCTACAATCCGCTCACCGGGGTGCTGACCTCGCCGAGCTACAATATCGGTGGTTCCAGCTATGCCAATCTTGGCCAGGCGCTGGCAGCGCTTGATGTTTCGGTAAATGGCGGGGCTGGCATCAAATATTTCCACACCAATTCGACCCTGGCCGATTCCGCGCCGGTTGGCATGAACGCCGTGGCTATCGGCCCGGTGAGCAACGCTGGCGGCGTTTCGTCAATTTCGATGGGCGTCAAAGCCGCCGCCCAGAACACCAATGACATTGCCATCGGCACGGCGGCGACGGCGCAGGGCAGCGCCAGCGGCTCGGCAGTATCGATTGGCGCGGGCAATATCGCCTCCGGCGCCGGAGCCGTGGCGATCGGCGATCCCAACACGGCGACCGGAACCGGCGCTGTTGCCATGGGCGCCAACAACACCGCCACCGGCCAAGGCACCGTGGCACTCGGCAACGCCTCGACGGCCGCAGCTGCGGGCGCGATTGCGCTCGGCGATACCGCCACCGCCAAGGCCACGGCAGCTTTGGCACTGGGCTCGGAGGCGGTCGCGACCAATGCCAATGATGTGGCCCTTGGGGCGCATTCGGTGACGACCATGGCTGTCGCCACCACCAGCGCCACTGTCGGCGCTCTCACCTTCGGCGGCTTTGCGGGCACGACGCCCACCAGCACCGTCAGCATTGGCGCTGCGGGGCAGGAGCGCACGCTGACGAATGTCGCAGCCGGACAGATCACCGCGACCTCGACCGATGCCGTCAATGGTTCAGAACTTTATTCAGCAACGGTAGCGTTGCAGAATTACGCCAATTCTGCCTCCAGCGGCACTCTGGCGGCGGCCAAGACTTATACCGATACGCAAGCCGCGGCGGCAACGGCAGCAGCGCAGACCTATACTGACACGAACGCCGTTGAATATGCCCGCAACAGCGCCGGTGCCACCATTTCCCAGATCAATCTCGCTTCGTCAGCCGGGGGCCCCGTCGTCATCCACAATGTCGGCAATGGCACAGCCGCCAACGACGCGGTGAATTACGCGCAATTGCAGGGGGTTTCGGCGCTCGCCTCCAACAGCCTGCAATATGACACCACGGCCAGCGGCGCGCGCGCCAACACCATGACGCTGCTCGGCGGCAATGCCGCAGCACCCGTGACGATCCAGAATGTCGCGGCGGGCGTCAATGCCACCGATGCCGTGAATGTCGGCCAGCTCAGCAACCTGCAAAGCTTCACCAACACCCAGGTTGCCCGCCTCGACAGCCGCATCAGCGCGGTTCAAGGTTCGGCCGATACCGGCACTGCCATTGCCCTTGCGGCCACGGGCCTGCGCTACAATGATCAGGAAGGCAAAACCTCGGTCGCCGGTGCCACTTCCTATTATCATGGCAAGGTCGGCATGGCCTTCGGCATTGGCCACACCTCGGAGGACAATCACTGGCGCTACAACCTCTCGGCATCCTTCGCCCCCGCAACTATCAACAAGGATATCGGTGTGGTGGCCGGTGCCTCCTACACCTTCAACTGACGGGGCATTTTGCGCGGCACAGTGGCGCAAACCCCATGGCCGCGCCTTTATATTAGCTTTTCCTGTTGACGACGCTTGAGCGCACGCTTAACGCATTTGTGCTGGCACTTCCGGCTTTCAATACCGCGCGAAAGTGCTAGAAAAAGGACGCTGCGTCACGGAACGCCGCGCCTCTCTTTGCAGGTTGTCGCCATGCTGGATTTTGCCGCCCTTTCCGCCACCCCGCTCGTACGCGATCCCTATGAGCATCTCGTCGTGCCGGGATTTGTGCCAGAGGCGGAACTCCCCGGCATTGCCGCCGATTTTCCGGCATTGCCCGGCCCGGGATCGCACCCGCCGAGCGAACTTTCGATCCGTGGCCGTTTCAAGGCGATGATCGACGATCTTCTGAGCCCGCAGTTTGAAAAGCTGATCGAGCAGAAATTCGACATCGACCTTGCGGGCCGCCCCACCATGTATACCGTGCGGGGGTTCACCCGCGACAAGGACGGCGGCATCCACACCGACAGCGAAACCAAGCTGATCACAGTGCTGCTCTATCTCAATGAAAGCTGGGAGCGCGATGTCGGACGTCTGCGCCTGCTGCGCGATGGTCATGACCTTGAAAATTACGCAGTTGAAGTCCCGCCCTTTGGCGGCACCTTGCTGGCTTTCAAGCGTTCGGACCATTCCTGGCACGGCCACAAGCCGTTTTCCGGCCCGCGCCGCGCCTTGCAGCTCAATTGGGTCACCAGCCAGAGCGTCGCGGATTATGAAATGCGTCGCCATCAGGTGGCAACGAAAGTGAAGAAAGTGAAGGCCTTTTTCGCGCGTTCCGAGGCCTAGACAGCCAAGCGCGAGAGGTTGTGTCGTGAGGATGAGTTTGCGGTTGCCGGGTGCAGCCGTGAAATGACGTTGTTTTAACCAATCTGATGTGCCTTTCTGCGTAAAGCGCATGGATCGGTAATTATCCCGCTGTGGCATGTGGATGTCATGGCGTAACGCCAGTATTGGGTTGATGCCATGCGGATGAGTTTACCGCGCGTTCTGCCATTCCCTGCTTTGACGCTGGGATCACGGTTTCGCGCCCCCGAGCGACTCCGCGCCTTCATACGCGGGCGCGAACTAGGGTTTTTCATTCTCGCCCTTGCCAGTGGCGTGGTCGTTGGCCTTGCCGTGGCCGGCATTTCGGGTGCCACGCAATGGCTGCACCAGCACCTGTTTGATCTGGCCCCCGGCCAGAAGCTCAGCGCCTATATTGGCGCACCGACCTGGATCATGCTGGTGGCACCGGCCCTCGGTGCTGTGCTGCTCGGCCTGTTCAACCGGGTGATCAAGCCCTGGGCCAGCCGCTCGCCCTCTGATCCGATCGAGGCCAACGCCCTGCACGGCGGCAGATTATCGGTCAGAGATACGTTGACCGTCGTCGGCCAGAATATCATTTCCAACGGGTTTGGCGCGTCCATCGGCGTCGAGGCAGGCTATTCGCAGGCCGGTGCGGGCATCGCTTCGTGGCTGGGCAGATTGCTGATGCTGCGGCGCTCGGATTTGCGCACATTGGTCGGCTGCGGGGCAGGGGCGGCGATCGGTGCTGCCTTCAATGCACCCTTGGCCGGGGCCTTCTACGGCATTGAACTGATCATCGGCTCCTATTCGCTGAGTTCGCTTCTGCCGGTTGTCGCCTCGTCCTATGTCGCGACGGCCATCGCCGGCAAGTTGGTCGGGAGCCTGCCGTTGATCAGTGTCGGGCAGCCGGGCGCGCATATTGACGGCACCTATCCGATGGCGCTGTTGCTCGGCTTGCTGGCGGGCGGCCTCGGCATTCTGGTGATGCAGACCGTGACCACCATCGAACAAATGACAGCGCGCAGCAAGATTCCCGGGCCTGTGCGCCCGGTGATCGGTGGCGTGTTTGTTGGCGTCGCTGCCGTGCTGTCGCCGCAGGTGCTGTCGGCTGGGCACGGGGCCATGCACCTCGTCATCGGCGATCAAAGCGGCGGGCTGCATTTGTCAGGCGTGCTGTTGTTGAAAATCCTTGCAGCGGCAGTCTCGATCGGCACCGGCTTTCGCGGCGGCCTGTTTTTTGCCTCGCTGTTCATGGGCACCTTGTTTGGCAAGGTTTTCGCCATGGCCATGCTGGCGCTGTTCCCGACGCTGCACGTGTCGCTGGCGCTCTACGCCATTGTCGGTATGAGCGCCGTCGCAGTATCGGTCATTGGCGGGCCGATGACCATGACCTTTCTGGCGCTGGAAATGACCGGCAATTTTCAGATCACCGGACTTGTGGTCACCGGCGTCATGGCCTCGGCCATGCTCTCGCGCCAGGTTTTCGGCTATTCCTTTGCGACCTGGCGGTTTCACCTGCGCGGCGAGAATATCCGCAGCGCGCATGATGTCGGCCTGATCCGGGATTTGACCGTCAAGAAACTGATGCGCGCCGGAGTGAAATCGGTGCATCATGATTTGCCGCTCGCCGAATTTCGTGCTGAGCATCCGCCGGGTTCCGCCCAGCGCTTTGTGGTGATCGACAATGATGATCGTTATGTCGGGCTGATCCTCGTCAGCGAGGCCCATGCCGCGCCGCTGGACCAGAATCCGGGCCTGCTGGTCGGCGATGTCATGCGCTATCGCAACGATTTCCTGCTGCCGGAAATGAATGCCAAGCAGGCGGTGCAGTCGTTCGATAAATTCGAGTCGGAAGAATTAGCCGTGCTCGATACCGGGGCATCACGCCGCGTCGTCGGTGTTCTCACCGAAGCTCATACCTTGCGCCGCTATGCTGAAGAACTCGACCGCATCCGTCGTGAAGCGCAGGGCGAGCGCTGAGGGCGCGCCGCCACGCACCTGCCAATCGCGGTTCATGTAAAACGTCAGGCGCGATGACGCGCCCGCGTGAGCTTCCAGTTTAACTTGAACCAGACCCTAGGCAAAAACCGGGTCAAGCTTGCCTGCCGCATAGCGCTTGGCCATTTCAGCGGTCGAGGCAATGCGGCCGATCTTGTCGGCCTGGCCGGCAGTGCCGAATTCCTCAAGGCGCTGCTGGCACAGCTTGGTCATGGCTTCCATGGCCGGTTTGAGATATTTGCGTGGATCAAACTCACCGGGGTTTTGCGATAGAACCTTGCGGATCTGCCCGGTCATCGCCATGCGGTTGTCGGTGTCGATGTTGATCTTGCGCACGCCATGCTTGATGCCCCGCTGGATTTCAGCCACCGGCACGCCCCATGTTTGCGGCATTTTTCCGCCAAATTCATTGATGATATCCTGTAAATCCTGCGGCACAGATGACGATCCGTGCATCACAAGGTGCATATTGGGCAATTTGCGATGAATATCCTCGATGACATTCATGGCGAGGATGGCACCATCGGGCTTACGGGTGAATTTATAGGCACCATGCGAAGTGCCCATGGCGATGGCCAGCGCGTCAACCTTGGTGGCCTTCACGAATTTTACCGCTTCATCGGGATTGGTCAGCAACTGGTCATGGCTGAGCTTGCCTTCGGCGCCATGCCCGTCTTCCTTGTCGCCCATGCCGGTTTCGAGCGAGCCGAGCACGCCGAGTTCGCCCTCGACGGAGACCCCCGCCCAATGCGCCATATCAACCACAGAACGTGTGACGCGGGTGTTGTAGTCATAATCGGCGGGGGTTTTGCCATCGGCTTTCAGCGACCCGTCCATCATCACCGAGGTGAAGTTGGATTGAATAGCCGTCATGCAAGTGGCTTCATTATTGCCATGGTCGAGATGCACGCAAATCGGGATATGCGGATAGATTTCCACCACGGCATCCATCATGCGGGTCAGCATGATGTCGTTGGCATAGGCGCGCGCGCCGCGACTTGCCTGCATGATCACCGGGGCATTGACCTTGTTGGCCGCTTCCATGATCGCCAGGGCCTGCTCCATGTTGTTGATGTTGAAAGCCGGCACGCCATAAGAATGTTCGGCAGCGTGATCGAGCAATTGGCGAAGCGTGATGCGGGCCATGGCAGAGGTTTCCTAGATTGCATGTTGACGTTTGTTTTGACCATGATGTGAGCCCGTCGGGGCGCACTCTGTCAAGGGTGCACTGCAATTCGGCTTGAGGCAATTTGCGTGATGGCTTGTCGGAAACGCATCAATCCGCCATAAGCGGCACAATGGAATGATGGCACTGTGCCGAAAAATGAGGGGCCTGCAATGTCGAGCATCACGCTGGCGCAAGCGGATCAACTGGTCGATGCGGCACTGGCAGCCGGCCGGGCCGCCAGAATGGCACCGCTGACCGTGGTGGTGCTTGATGCGGGCGGCCATGTCGTGGCCATCAAGCGCGAGGACAAATCGGGCATCGGGCGCGTCGAAATTGCGACGGGCAAAGCCTGGGGCGCGCTGGGCATGGGCATTGGCAGCCGCAGTCTTGCTGCGCGCGCCGTGAAAACCCCGCAGTTCATTGCCAGCCTCGCAGTCGCCTTCGCTGGCCGCATGATGCCGGCCCCCGGCGGCGTGCTCGTGCGGGATGCACAAGGCGACCTCATCGGCGCGGTGGGCATCTCCGGCGACAATTCCGACAATGATGAATTCTGCGCGATAAAGGGGATCGAAGCCGCGGGGCTGAAAGCCGATCCGGGCACCGATCTTTAGATTTCGCGCCTTTCGGCTTCAGCGCTTCAGCGCTTCCACCCCTGGCAGGGCCTTGCCTTCGAGCCATTCGAGGAAAGCGCCCCCGGCGGTCGAGACATAGGAAAAATCACCCGCGACCCCGGCGTGGTTCAGTGCCGCGACAGTATCACCGCCCCCGGCGACGCTGGTCAGATGGCCAGCTTTCGTCAGGGCCGCGGCTTCGCGCGCCACAGCCACCGTGCCATGGTCGAAAGGTGCCATTTCAAAAGCACCGAACGGGCCGTTCCACACCAGCGTACGCGCCTTGCGCAGCTTTTCGACGACATGCGCGACGCTGGCCGCGCCAATGTCGAGCATCATTTCGTCGGCGCCAATGCCATCGACCGCGGCCGTCCTGTGCGGCGCATGCGCCTTGAACTCCTTGGCAAGCACGCCATCCACCGGCAGCACGATCTCGCATCCCGCAGCCTTGGCCTTGGCGAGAATGTCCCGCGCCGTCGCCGCAAGTTCATGCTCGCACAGGCTTTTGCCGACATCCTTGCCCTGCGCCGCCAGAAAAGTGTTGGCCATGCCGCCGCCAATGATCAGCAGGTCAACCTTGGTCACCAGATTGCCGAGCAAGTCGAGCTTTGAGGAGACTTTGGCACCGCCCACCACCGCCGCGACCGGCTTTTGCGGGTGTTCCAAGGCTCGCCCCAGCGCCACCAGTTCCGCCTGCATGGTCAGCCCGGCATAGGCCGGCAGCAGCCGCGCCAGGCCTTCTGTCGAGGCATGGGCGCGATGCGCCGCAGAGAACGCATCATTGACATAAATGTCGCCGAGCTTGGCCATTTCGGCAGCCAATGCCGGATCGTTCTTTTCCTCGCCCTTGTGAAAGCGGGTATTTTCCAACAACAGGAAATCGCCGCCTTTCATCGCGGCGACCGCCGTGGACGCGACCGCGCCGATGCAGTCCGCCGCAAAGCCGACCGGTGTCCCCAGTTGCTCAGCCACAGCGGCGGCAACCGGGCGCAGCGAATTGGCCGCGTCCGGCCCACCCTTGGGGCGCCCGAAATGCGCGAGCATGATCACCTTGCCGCCGCGCTGCGCAAGTGTGCGCAACGTCGGCAGAATGCGCTCGATCCTCGTGGAATCAGTGACCTTGCCATTGTCCATCGGCACGTTGAGATCAACGCGCACCAGCACGCGCTTGCCCGCAACCTCGGCTTCGTCGAGGGTCTTGAAAGACGTCATTTGGTCACCCCATCGTCAGAAGCTTCGCCTCAGCCCACCTTGTGCATCGCCACGGCGGTGTCATTCATGCGGTTGGAGAAGCCCCACTCATTGTCATACCAGGCCAGGATGCGCACAAAGGTGCCTTCGATCACCGTGGTCTGGTCAAGGTGGAAGATCGAGGAATGCGGGTCATGGTTGAAGTCCATCGACACGTTCGGCTGATCGGTGAAGCCAAGAATGTTCTTCAACGGGCCGGCAGCGGCCGCCTTGATGGCATTGTTGATTTCTTCGACGGTGGTGGCGCGCTTGGCCACGAATTTGAAATCCACCACGGACACATTCGGGGTCGGCACGCGGATGGACGAGCCGGAAAGCTTGCCCTTCAGTTCGGGCAACACCAACCCGACGGCCTTGGCGGCGCCGGTGGTGGTCGGGATCATCGACAGTGCCGCAGCGCGGGCGCGGTACAGATCCTTGTGCATGGTGTCGAGCGTCGGCTGATCGCCCGTGTAGGAATGGATCGTGGTCATGAAACCATGATCGACGCCAATGGCATTATGCAGCACATGCACCACAGGCGAAAGGCAATTGGTGGTGCAGGAAGCATTCGAGACGACCACATGATCCTTGGTCAGCTTGTCATGATTGACGCCATAGACGACGGTGAGATCAGCGCCGTCTCCGGGGGCTGAAATCAGCACCTTCTTGGCACCTGCCGTCAGATGTGCAGCCGCCTTGTCGCGGGCGGTGAAAATGCCGGTGCACTCGAAGGCGATATCGACACCCAGCGCCTTATGCGGCAGCGTCGCGGGGTCCTTGATCGCCGTCACCTTGATCGGGCCGCGACCGGCGTCAATCGTGTCGCCTGCCACGGTCACTTTGTGGGGAAAGCGGCCGTGCACCGAATCAAAGCGCAGCAGATGCGCATTGGTTTCAACCGGGCCGAGATCGTTGATCGCCACCACCTCGATATCTGTGCGTCCAGATTCGATAATGGCGCGCAGGACGTTGCGGCCGATGCGGCCAAACCCATTGATAGCAACCCGAACAGTCATGATGGTCTCCACGTTGTGACGAAAGTACTAGCGCAGGATTCTGCGCATCGCAAAAATCCAGATCAAAAGCCAGCTTTACTTGTTGGCAAGCTGCAATTCGGCCAAAGCGACGATGGCGTCGGCCGTGATGCCGAAATGCGCGTAGAGCGCCTTGTACGGCCCGCTGGCACCAAAACCGTGCATGCCGACAAACCCGCCTTGCGCGCCGATGATCTCGTCCCAGCCTTGGCGAATCGCCGCTTCCACAGCGATTTTCACCGGCGCCGTGCCAATCGTGCTGACACGATAGGCCTTGGATTGCTTTTCGAACAGATCGAGGCTTGGCACCGACACGACGCGCGCATGGATGCCCTTGGCGGCCAGAAGCTTCTGGGCTTCTACCGCGATCGCAACTTCCGAGCCGGATGCGAACAGCGACACTTGCGCCTTGCCCTCCGCCGGGCGCAATTCATAAGCGCCCTTCGCACAGAGGTTGGCTTCGGTATAGTCATGCCGCAGAGCTGGCAGATTTTGCCTTGTCAGGGCCAGAATGCTGGGGTTTTTGCGGTGTTCCAGCGCCAATTGCCAGCATTCCAGCGTCTCGGTTGCATCGGCGGGGCGCATCACCACCATATTCGGGATCGCCCGCAACGATGCCAGATGTTCCACCGGCTGGTGCGTGGGGCCGTCCTCGCCAAGGCCGATGGAATCATGGGTAAAGAGCTGAATCGACCCGATATCCATCAATGCCGACAGCCGCAGTGACGGGCGGCAATAATCCGCAAAGGCCATGAAGGTCGCACCGGAGGCAATGAAGCCGCCATGCAGGGTCATGCCGTTGATGGCCGCCGCCATGCCATGTTCGCGAATGCCCCAGTGCACGAAGCGACCATGGTAGTGCCCCGGCGAAATCGCCGGTGTTGCGGCCACCAGATTATTGGTCGATCCGGTCAGATCCGCCGAGCCGACGATCAGTTCCGGCACCGCCGGGGCCAGCACCTTGAGGGCCGACTCGGAAGCTTTGCGGGTGGCGATATCGCCACGCTCACCGGCAAGGCGGCGCTTTTCGGCCGCGATGCTGGTGGCCAAGGCTGCGGGCATCTCGCCCTTCAGCCGCCGCTCGAATTCGAGCCGCGCAGCCGGGTCCATGGCCGCGAGCTTGAGCTTCCAGTCCTTCTGCAGACGCTTGCCGCGTGCCCCGGTGCGGCGCCATGCAGCGGCCACGAAGTCCGGAATTTCAAACGGCGGATAGGGCCAGCCCAGCGCCGCACGCGCACCGGCGATCTCCTCCGCCCCGAGCGCCTCGCCATGCGCCTTGCTGGTGCCGGCCCGCTTGGGCGCACCAAAGCCGATGATGGTCTTGCAGGCGATCAGCGTCGGGCGATCTGACGCCTGCGCCTTCTTCAGCGCGCGCAAAATTGCCTTTTCGTCATGGCCGTCAATGTGGAACGCGTTCCAGCCGCAGGCTTTGAAGCGCATGACCTGATCGACCGAATCGGCAATCGACAACGGCCCGTCGATGGAAATGTTGTTGTTGTCCCACAGCACGATCAGCCGGTTGAGCTTGAGATGTCCGGCAATGGCAATGGCCTCTTGCGAGACGCCTTCCATCAGGTCGCCATCGGATGCCAGCACATAGGTGTGGTGATCGACGATGCCGCCGAATTCGGCATTGAGCATCCGCTCGGCCAGCGCCATGCCAACCGAAGTGGCGATCCCTTGTCCGAGCGGCCCGGTGGTCATCTCGACGCCGGGGGTGTGATGCACTTCCGGATGCCCGGGCGTCAGTGAGCCAAGCTGCCTGAAATTCTGCAATTGGGCGATGGTCATCGCCTTGTAGCCAGTGAGGTGCAACAGCGCATACATCAGCATCGAGCCATGGCCGGCCGAAAGCACAAAGCGGTCGCGATCAGGCCAATGCGGATCTGCCGGGTTGAATTTCAGCACTTTGCCAAACAGCACCGTCGCGACATCGGCCGCGCCCATCGGCAGGCCCGGATGCCCGGATTTGGCCTTTTCGACGCTATCCATCGCCAAGGCGCGGATGGCATTGGCCATGTCCTTGTGGCTGGCGCGTTGGGTTGCTGCGGCGGGCTTCTGTTGATCCATTAAATCCCCCTTTGAGATTTCTAGCGTCCCTCACCTTCGGATTATAGGAATTACTCCAAACTGGGAAGGGCGGCGCACTGACGCAGCCAAAGTCTAATACGGCAATCATTGCTCTGCTTGCAAAATCATTCTGCCGCCTGCAAATTCATTCTGCCGCCTGATTGACAAATTCTCCGGCACCAAGCTCTATTTGCCGTGGTGACTTGGAATTGTGTTTGAAGCTCATGGCTCTGCCTACTGCCCTCCAAAGCCTGTTTGCGCGGGTCAATGCGGCCCTCGACCAGCTCGAAGCTGCGGTTGAGCGCCGGGTCAGCAGTGATGCTGCTCATGCCAATCTCGACGAAGAACTGGCGATCTTGCAAGATGACCGCGCCCGGCTGGCGGTCGATCTTGACAGCGCACTGGCGCGTAGCCGACAATTATCTGAAACCAATGAGGAAGTTGCCGCAAGGCTTCGCCAACTTGGGTCATCTGTGCGTGGCGTTATTGATAGTATCGCGTCTTCAAGTCCCGTTGGTGGAGGAGAGTAACGTGCCACAAGTGACAGTCACGATTGCCGGCAAGGTCTATCGTATGGCCTGCGGCGACGGCGAGGAGCGCCACCTCGAGAGTCTGGCGAAGCTTGTTGATGCAAAAATCACTGATATCCACAGCTCATTTGGCGAGATCGGCGACCAGCGCATTATCGTCATGGCGTCATTGATGTTTGCCGACGAACTCGCCGACGCACGGCGTCGCATTGCCGAATTGGAGGTTGATCTCGTCAACCAGCGGCATCTGTCAGCGGGTGCGCATGTGCTTGGCGACGCGCTCGCCCGCGATATTGGTGAGGAATTGTCAGGTGTTGCCGGGCGCATCGAGGCGATCACGCACCGCATGAACGGCACGCACAACTGACCATCCACGACCAATGCCGCACTGACTGGCCAGGGCCGAGGAATTTCCGCTAGACTTTAGTCGCGCCAACCCGCAATGACGGGCCATGTGATGGAAGTGCGGAAATGACGAAGATGAATCTTGCCGATGCCGTAGACAAGGACTTGCCGCTGCGTGAGGACATTCGCCTGCTCGGGCGCCTGCTCGGCGACACCATCCGCGAGCAGGAAGGTGAGCATGTCTATGATCTGGTGGAACGCATCCGCCAGCAGTCCATCACCTTTCATCGCCATGGCGAGACGGATACGGCACGGCGCGCGCTGGAAGGGCTGATGAACAGCCTGTCGCCCGTCGAGACCACGCAAATTGTCCGCGCCTTCAGCTATTTTTCGCATCTTGCCAACATTGCCGAAGATCTGCACCACATTCGCCGCACCAGAGCTCACGCCATGGCCGGCTCGCAGCCAAGGCGCGGCACCATGGCAAGCTCGTTGGCGCGGGCCAGCGAAGCCGGTATCAAGCCGACGGCGATCAAGGAATTCTTTGAAACGGCGCTCATCAGCCCGGTCTTGACGGCGCATCCCACCGAGGTGCGACGCAAAAGCACGATCGACCGCGAAAATGCCATTGCCGCGCTGCTGACCCGTCGCGATTCCGGGCTGCTGACGCCCGAAGAAAATGACGAAACCGAAGTTGCGCTGCGCCGCGAAATCCTCACGCTCTGGCAAACCAGCCTGTTGCGCCAGAACCGCCTCAGCGTGCTCGATGAAGTCGCCAACGGGCTGTCTTATTACGATTACACCTTTTTGCGCGAATTGCCCCGGCTTTACGGCGCGCTTGAGGACCAGGTGGCCAAATTCGCCCCCGGCGCCAACGCGCCGCTGCCAACATTTCTCGTGACCGGCAGCTGGATTGGCGGCGACCGTGACGGCAACCCCTTTGTCACCGCGGACGTGGTGGCGCGAACCCTGCGGATGCAGGCGGCGCGGGCCATCGGCTTCTATCTCGAAGAGGTGCATCTGCTCGGCGGCGAATTATCGCTCGGGATGCGCGTCGTTGCCGTATCGGCTGACCTTGGCGCCTTGGCCGACGCCTCGCCCGATACCTCGCCGCACCGCGCCGACGAGCCTTATCGGCGCGCGCTGGCCGGCATTTACGCGCGGCTGGCCGCCACGACAGCGGCCCTCAAGCTCGGTGTGGCGCTGGCGCATCCGCCGGTGGGCCAGGCTGCGCCCTATGAAAACCCCCAGCAGTTGCTGCATGATCTCGACATCATCGATCAGTCGCTGTGCGGGCACGGCAGCGCCATTCTGGCACGCGGTCGCCTGCGCGGTCTGCGTCGCGCGGTGGAGGTGTTCGGCTTTCATCTCGCGCGGCTTGACCTGCGCCAGAATTCCGATGTGCATGAGCGGGTTGTCGCCAACCTGCTGGAAGTCGCCGCGCCCGGCACTGCCTATCTGACGCTCGATGAACAACAGCGCACCGGCGTGCTCATCAATGAATTGCAGATGCGCCGCCCGTTGGTTTCGCCCTTCGTCACCTATGATCAGGAAACCAGCGACGAGATGGCGATTTTTCGCGAAGCGGCGCGCGGCAAGGCGCTTTATGGCGAGGCGTCGATCGAAAATTGCATCATTTCCAAAGCCGATAGCGTTTCCGACCTGCTCGAATGCGCCTTGCTGTTGAAGGAAGCCGGGCTGATTGCGCCCGATGGTGCAGCCCGCATTCGCGTGGTGCCGCTGTTTGAAACCATCGCCGATTTGCGCAACGCCCCCGCGATCATGGAAGCGGCTTTCAGCCTGCCGGTGTTCATGCGGCTGGTGCGGGCCATGGGCAATGTCCAGGAAATCATGCTGGGCTATTCCGACAGCAACAAGGATGGCGGCTTTGTCACCTCGGGCTGGGAGCTTTACAAGGCAGAAATCGAGCTGGTGAAAGTGTTTCACCGGCATGGCGTCGGCATCAGATTGTTTCACGGGCGCGGCGGATCGGTGGGGCGCGGCGGTGGCCCGAGCTATGAAGCCATTCTGGCGCAGCCGGGCGGTGCGGTGAAGGGCCAGATCCGCGTCACCGAGCAGGGCGAAATCATCGCCTCGAAATATCTCAACGCCGAAGTCGGCCGCCGCAATCTCGAAGTGCTTGCCGCTGCGACGCTGGAGGCGAGCCTGCTCAACCCCGATGAAGCTGCGCCCGATCCGGCCTATCTTGCGGCCATGGAGGAGATCTCGCATCTGGCCTTCAAGGCCTACCGGGGGCTCGTCTATGAGACGCCCGGCTTTGAAAACTATTTCTGGTCGGCGACCGTCATTGCCGAAATCGCCACGCTCAACATCGGGTCACGCCCGGCCTCGCGCAAGAAGAACCGCGCCATTGAAGATTTGCGCGCCATTCCCTGGGTGTTTTCCTGGGCGCAATGTCGCTTGATGCTGCCGGGCTGGTATGGCTTTGGCTCAGCGGTCAAGGCCTATCGCGCCGCCCATCCTGACACCGCCGATGCCACCTTGCGGGCCATGGCGCGCGAATGGCCGTTCTTTCAGACGACACTCTCCAATATGGACATGGTGCTGGCGAAAAGCTCGATCGCCATTGCCTCGCGCTATGCCGATCTGGTCGCCGACGAGGCGCTGCGCATTGGCATTTTCAGCCGCTTGCAGCAGGAATGGTCAGACAGTATCGAAGCG
>JAJZGX010000004.1 GCA_021804825.1 Pseudomonadota bacterium
GCGGCGCGTCTTTTGGGCGTGAAATCGTCGGTGGCACGGCCTCGGGCGGGCACCCAGTGACGCTGTTGATCGTGAAGGCAATGGCGCACTCGAAGGGATTCGAACCCCTGGCCTCTGCCTTCGGAGGGCAGCGCTCTATCCAGCTGAGCTACGAGTGCATGGCGATCTCAATATCTTATTTGCGTAACCTCGGCAAGGCGACGAAATCGGGTTGTGCGCTAGTGATGGGCGCTTATGGTGCGCGCCTGTCCCTGTCTTGGAGACCATGCTTTCATGACCACGCCGTCGCCTCGACAACATGCACCTGGCGCTTTTCGTGCCCTGTTCATGGCCAATCTCAGCGCACAATTTTCCGAACAGGTGGCTCTGGCGGCGGCGCCGCTGGTCGCTGTCTTGACGATGCAGGCTGGTGCGGCGGCGACCGGGCTGTTGCAATCGGCGCAAACATTGCCCTTCTTGTTACTGTCCTTGCCCGCAGGGGTGCTGGCTGACCGGCATGCCCGTGCCGGGCTGATGGCGCGGGCCGAATTCATGCGCGCGGCGTCTTTGGGCCTCATTCTGGCGCTGTATCTGAGTGGCCATCTCAACCTCATATGGCTCGCCGCGCTGGGCTTTTGCGGTGCCGTCGGCACGGTGGTCTATAATGTGGCGGCACCGGCGCTGGTGCCTGATCTGGTGGCGCGCAGCGGTCTGGCGTCGGCCAACCGCTGGCTGGAATTGGCGCGCAGTGCCGCCTTTGCTGCCGGGCCGGCGATCGGGGGGGCTTTTGTTGGCTGGATTGGGGCTGCCGGCGCTTATAGTCTCGCCATCGCATTATCCTTGCTGGCGGTCATCTTCCAGATGACGCTGCCCAAGGAGCCACCGATCACCCGGAATCAACGCCATCCCGTGGTGGAGCTTGCCGAAGGCTGGCAGTTCGTTATGCGCCACCGCCTGCTGAAGCCGATGTTTCTTTGCTCGATCATCTACAATATCGGGTTTTTCATGATTCAGGGCGTGTTCGTCGCCTATGGCGTGCATCATCTTGGCATGGGCGCCAAGACGGTGGGGCTGGTGCTGGCCTGCTTTGGCTTCGGCATGTTGTGCTCGGGGCTGATCTCGCCCTGGCTGATGGCGCGGCTGCGGCCGGGGTTGACCATTTTGCTGGGCCCGACGGCGGGCCTTGGCGCGGCGCTGATGGTGGCGCTGAGCATCACCTTCCCTTCTACCTTGCTGGTGGCGCTGGCGTTTTACCTGCTCGGGCTTGGCGCGATTCTCTGGGTGATTGCGACAGTGACCGTGCGACAGATCACCGCGCCGGGGGTCTTGCTCGGCCGGGTGTCGGCGGTGATGGTCACGGGTGGCTTTGGCGCCCGTCCGCTCGGCGCGGCTTTGGCCGCCGGCATAGCGGCAGTATGGGGTGTGGATGCCTGCCTCTATGGCGCGGCGCTGTGCTTCCTCGCTCAATGGCTGGTGATCCTTGCCTCGCCGGTTCCGGGCTTGCGCAGCTATGGCGAGGCGACCCCGGCATGAAGCTGCATGGACTTAGTAACTTCTGCGCTTTATGAAGCGGCCATGACCGAAACCATGATTCCGGCGGCAGCGCCCCCTCGCAATGGCCTGTTTGACAGGTTTTACCGCTGGACTATTGGCTTGGCGCAGAGCCGCCACGCGCCGCTGGCGCTGGGCGCAATAGCCTTTGCCGAAAGCTCGTTCTTCCCGATCCCGCCGGATGCGCTGCTGATCCCGATGTCGATCGCCAAGCCGCGCAGCGCCTGGGCCTATGCGTTGATCTGCACCATAGGATCGGTGCTGGGTGCCATGCTTGGCTATGCCATTGGCGCGCTGCTCTATGACACGGTTGGCCACTGGCTGATCCAGCTTTACGGCTATGGCGACAAAATTGCGACGATGCGGGCCTTCTATGCCAAATGGGGGGCACTCGCCATTCTGATCAAGGGGCTTACCCCCATACCCTTCAAGCTGGTGACCATCGTCAGCGGCTTGATGGGTTATAATTTTAGCCTGTTCGTGGTACTGGCCGCCATCACCCGCGGCGCCAGGTTTTTCATCGTGGCGGTGTTGATGCGGTTTTATGGTGCGCAGATCAACGCCCTGCTGGAGCGCTGGTTCGGCTGGTTTCTGGGGCTGCTGGTCGTGGCGGTGATCGGCGGATTCTGGGCCGTGGCGCGGTTCGGTTAAGCAAGAGGCACCTATGGCAAGCTGGAAACTTGATCGCCCGACAACGGCATGGCTGGTGTTCGGCCTCGCTTTTGCCACGCTGGCTGGGGCCTGGGCGTTTCAGATGGCTGGCTACGCGCCATGCGAATTGTGCCTCGCGCAGCGCTGGCCCTATGATGTCGGCGTGCCCTTCGCGGGTGTGGTGGCGCTGACCGCGCGCCGCATGCCGGGCGCGTGGCTGCGTGCCGCGCTCGGTATCCTTGCGCTGACCTTCGTCGGCTCGATGATTTTCGGCATCTACCATACCGGTGTCGAAGCGCATGTCTGGCAAGGCCCCACCGCCTGCACCGGTTCGGGCGCAACGGCGGCCAGCATGAAGGATTTCATGAAACAATTGCAGCATGTCGAAATCGTGCGCTGTGATGTGGTGTCACTTCATGTTTTCGGCTTGTCGCTGGCCACCTGGAATGCGCTGGTGTCGGCGCTCATTGCGGCGCTGGCGGCGCGCGCAGTCTGGACATCCGATGCAGCTTGACGCCAAACTGCAACGCCGCCTTTTGACCTTCGCTGGTGTCGGTGCGCTGGGCTTTGTGGTCGATTTCAGCCTCACCTGGAGCTTGACGCGGTTGGCGGGGCTGCATCCGCTGATCAGCCGCATCATCGCCATGATGGTGGCCATGAGCGTGACCTATCTTCTCAACCGCAGCTTCACGTTTCAATCCAAAGCTGCGTCGCGGGGACGCGAGATGCTGCGCTATTTCGCCGTCAATATTTCTGGCGCGCTGGTGAATTACGGCATCTTCTCGCTCATTCTGGCCCTGGCCCCGCTTGCCGGATTTGCACCAACCAGCACGTTGGTATTGGGCGCGGCGGTGGTTGCTGGATCGGGCACGGCCATGTCGCTCAATTTTCTGGGTTCTCACTTTCTCGTGTTCACCCGATAATTGTCGCAATTGCACGGAAATTTTGCCCCAATGCGCTGGTATCAAGGCACCATAACAGATGGAAGCCGCCATGCGCACGCCAGCCCGCAACGATATTGAACATTTCGGATTTTCCGAGTCACCGGTGGATCATCAGCCCGACCGGCAGTTCCGGTTCGCGATGAGCCTGATCGTGCTGGTAGCTGTGGCCAGCTTCTTTGTCAGCACTTCGGTGTGGTCAGTTCCGCTGGCGACGGCTTTTCGCATGTTGTGAAAGCGTCGGGGGCTTGGGCCTTAGGGTGGCCCAAGGCTGCTTCAGTCGTCGACCTTGCCGATAAAGGGCAATTGCCGGTAGCGATGGGCGACATCCATGCCGTAGCCGACCAGAAAATAATCCGGCGAGATGAAGCCCACATAATCGGCATCAATCTGCACTGCGCGCTTCTTGGGCTTTTCCAGCATGACGCAAATGGCCACCTGCGCCGCGCCGCGGGCCATCAACAGGTCCTTGGCAAAAGCCAGCGTGCGGCCTGATTCAAGAATATCATCGAGCACCATGACCCGGCGGCCGCGCACATCCGATTCGATGTCCTTGACTACCCGCACCTGTCCGCTCGAGACGGTTGCTTCGCGATAGCTGGAGAGTTCGATAAACTCCACTTCCGGCGTCATGCCATGGCGGTGCATGGCCCGCAGCAGGTCAGCCGCAAATACGTAGCTTCCCTTCAGAATTGCCACGACCAGCAGGTCTTGGGGCAGGGAGACGGCAATTTCGCTCGCCAGGCGCTCGATGCGCTGTCGGATCGCTTCCTCGTCAAACACCACACTAATCGAGCGCTCTTGGATCATCGCGTTAATTCTGCCGTTTCCTTCAGACCCGTAGCGAAGTTGACCGCAACGTCGTGCGCACCATGGGGTGGCGAGGCCAGTCGCGCCTTAAACGACATATGTTGACCGCTGGCAAGCCCTTGCGTGCCGGGATAGCTCAGCCAGGCATAAAGATTGCGACCATCGGCCCCGCGCACTGAAATGCGCAGCGGCGGCACATTGGTGTGGTGGCGGCGCAGATTGGAGATTTCGCCGGTGACGGCCAGCACCTTGTGCGAGCCCTGATTGCTGATCGTCGATGTCACGTTTTCAAGCGCAAGGCCGAGCGGATTGACCGGCAGATGGATCGCTGCATAGGCGATGTTGGTGGCGGGCACTGCCGCAACCACCTGATTCCGGAAGCCAATGGCAGCCATGCCAGCGCCGATGACGAGGGCCATGACGACCATGCCGCGTGACGGCAGCGGCAGGCTGGCGCGCTGACGACGCCCTGCGAGGGCGGCGCGGGGCACCCGGTGCCCGTAAATGTCTTCATAGCTCGGTGGCGTGACACGATCGCTCGAGGCCTCGACGCGCAGATCATCGGCGCTGGCGCGCACGGCGGCTTCCGACAGGCTGGTGATCGACAACCGATGGGCGAGTGCATCATCGGGGGCGGGCGCCTCGGAAACCTCCGTCGTGCAATGCCAGATGTGGCGACAGGCGGCACAACGCATGCGCCGACCTTCCGCGCCCAGCCAGGCTTTGGTGATGTGATAGGTCGATGTGCATGCGGGACATTCAATGATCATCGGTCCGGGACCTGAAAGAATTCTGGACAACCTGACGCAAAGCCGTTCAGGAACGATGCCATTGAGCGCTATTATGGTTAAGGTAAGGTTATGCGTGGCCGCGCCGGGCGGCCTCACATGAAAGGAAATACGTTCTTGGTGCGGTTTGAGAATGTTTCGCTCAGTTATGATGGCGAGCATGCGACGCTGCGCGATGTCAATTTCGCCATCGAGCAGCATTCTTTCCAGTTCTTGACCGGGCCTTCGGGCGCAGGCAAGACCTCGTTGCTGCGCCTCATGCTGATGGCGCTGAAACCGACCAGTGGCCATGTTTCGGTGTTCGGAAGCCGGGTCGAGACCCTCAGCAAGCCGCAATTGACGGCGGCGCGCCGCCGCATCGGCGTGGTGTTTCAGGATTTTCGCCTGCTCGACCATCTTACCGTTTATGACAATGTTGCACTGCCCTTGCGTGTGCTTGGCCAGCCCGAATCCAAATATGGCCCCGAGGTGATCGAATTGCTGCAATGGGTCGGGCTGGGGGATCGGATGCGGGTGCTCCCCGCCGTCCTGTCCGGTGGCGAAAAGCAGCGCACGGCCATAGCGCGGGCGCTGATCGGCCGCCCGGAACTGCTGCTGGCCGATGAGCCCACGGGAAATGTCGATCCGACACTGGCCCGTCGGCTGTTGCGCCTGTTTGCCGAGTTGCACCGCTCCGGTACATCGGTGGTGATCGCGACGCATGATCTCGGGCTGATGGAACAATTTGCCGGTGCCAAGCGCCTTGTGCTGGCTGATGGGCGCCTGCATGTCTTCGAACCGCACTCCTGACCATACTTAATCGAGGGCCGCTCCTTGTTGCACATAAAGTCACTTCTGCCGCGCAAGTCCTTGTTTCCCAAGGCTGTGGCGCTCGATGTGGTGCAGGGGCGCCTGATCGAAAAGCGGCGCGTGGCCCTGGTGCAGCGCGACAGCATATCAGGCCGGGCGCTGGTGACGGTGGTGGCGATCATGACGTTTCTGGCGACGCTGAGCGCTGGTGCAGCGTTTCTGGTGGCGCAGGCTTCTGATGGCTGGCAGCATCAGGTGTCGCGCGAAATGACCATTCAAGTGCGCCCGAGCGAGGGCCGCTCGCTCGACAAGGATGCTGCCGCCGCCGCCGCACTGGCCAGCGCCACCAAGGGCATCGCCTCGGTGCGCATTGTCAGCAAGGCCGAATCGGAGCGCCTGTTGCAGCCATGGCTGGGATCAGGGCTGAATTTTGATGACCTGCCGATCCCGCGCATGATCATACTGAAACTTGGTGTCGGCCCCGCGCCGGATTTGCGCGCCCTGAACGCCGCGCTCGCCAAGAGCGTGCCGAATGCGGCGCTGGATGATCATCGCTTGTGGCTGCAACGGCTCGATACCATGGCGGGCACGATGGAAACCGGGGCTGCGCTGGTCTTTGTGCTGGTGCTGGTTGCCACAGCTCTGGCCGTGGGCTTTGCGACCCGTGGCGCCATGGCAGGCAACCGCGATATTATTGATGTGCTGCATTTTGTCGGGGCCACGGATGGCTATATCGCCCGCGAGTTTCAGGGGCATTTCTTGCGGCTGGGGGCCACAGGTGCCGCGAGTGGGGCGACGCTGGCGGTGCTCATCTATGCGGCGGCCGGGCTGTTCGAGCATTTTGCCATGGCAACGGCAGGCGGTGATCAGTTGAGGGCGCTGTTCGGCTCGTTTTCGATCGGTGGTCGCGGCTATGGCGTCATTGTCATGATCGCCCTTGGCATTGCCTTGCTGACGGCTTTCATGTCCCGCTCGGTGGTGATCAGGCATTTGCGCGGACTTTACTGAAGCTGCCCGCGCGTCAGCGCTGCGCAGAATTTCCAATGCGCCGCCAGTCATTGTCATGCCATGACAATCCGGGGAGGCTTTGCCAGACACAAGTCCGCGCGCTCGCGTGCGGTGTCAGCCCTTAGGGCGCACCTGCGGCGCTGAAACCAGACCTTGACGGCGCTGGTCTTATTCGGCGGCGATGCGGACGTATTGGCCCTTGCCCACGGGACAAGCCGCCCAGAGGGTTTGCAGGGCTCCGACCAGCGCGTCCATCTGCGCGTCGGTATGGATGGGGCCGGGCGTGATGCGCAGGCGCTCGGTGCCACGCGGGACGGTCGGATAATTGATCGGCTGCACGTAAATGCCGAACTGATCCATCAGAGCGTCGGTGATGGCCTTGCAATGCACGGGATTGCCCACCATCACCGGCACAATATGGCTGGGATTGGGCAGCACCGGCACACCGACATCGGCAAGACGGGCTTTCAGGGTAGCCGCGCGCTCCTGGTGAGCCTTGCGTTCGGCGTCGCTGGTCTTGAGATGGCGCACACTGGCGAGCGCACCGGCTGCAAGCACCGGGGCCAGCGAGGTGGTGAAGATGAACCCGGACGCGCATGAGCGCACGGCATCGATGCAGGCCCGGCTGGCAGCGATATAGCCGCCGATGACGCCGAAGCCCTTGGCCAGCGTGCCGTTGATGATGTCGATGCGGTGCATGACACCGTCGCGTTCGGCAATGCCGCCGCCGCGCGGGCCATAGAGGCCGACTGCGTGCACCTCATCGAGATAGGTCAGCGCCTGATAACGCTCTGCCAGATCGCAAATGGCGGCAATCGGCGCAATGTGGCCGTCCATCGAATAGACGCTCTCGAAGGCGATGATCTTCGGGGTATCAAGCGGCACGGTTTTCAAAAGGCGCTCAAGATCCTCGACGTCATTGTGACGGAAAATCATCTTGGCACCGCCGCCATGACGAATGCCGGAAATCATCGAAGCGTGGTTCTTCTCATCGGAGAATATCACGCAACCCGGCATCATCGATACCAGAGTCGATAGTGTCGCATCATTGGCGACATAGGCGGAGGTGAACAGAAGCGCGGCCTCCTTGCCGTGGAGGTCGGCAAGTTCGTGTTCGAGATCGACATGATAATGTGTGGTGCCTGCAATGTTGCGGGTGCCACCCGAGCCAGCACCGGTTTCATTCAGCGCGGCGTGCATGGCCTCGATGACGACGGGATGCTGGCCCATGCCGAGATAATCATTCGAGCACCAGACCGTGACCGGGCGCGAGGCACCAGCGTCGCGGCGATGCGCAGCTTTGGGGAAGGCGCCGCGTTCGCGCTTGAGATCGGCAAATACCCGGTAGCGGCCTTCGGCCCGCAGAGCGGTGATTTGGTCTTCGAAAAACCGATCGTAATTCATCACACGGCTCCTGCACCTTGGCGTCTTGTGCTTGCCGCAAGAACATTGCCATAACGTTCCCGCACTGCGGAGATTTTCTGCGACAAGCTTATCTTGGTCTTAAACCTTGACATCATCCGTTTAAGCCGGTCATCGACGCCGCGCAAGCCTTGGCGGCGGGGCTAGTTGACGCAGCCTGATCCCATGCTAACGGCCCGGGGCCTCGGTGGCCCTGGTCAAAGGGAACCCGGCCCGCTGCCAGGAATCCGATCCGCCAGGATACCAATAAACCTGTTTGTAGCCGAGCGTGATTGCGCGCCGGGCCGCATTCCACGACATCCAGCAATCCTTCAGGCAATAGATCACCAGT
Source organism: Pseudomonadota bacterium (assembly GCA_021804825.1). Lineage (GTDB taxonomy): Bacteria > Pseudomonadota > Alphaproteobacteria > Rhizobiales > Beijerinckiaceae > REEB77. Next base: position 8,271 of record JAJZGX010000004.1, read on the forward strand.
TTGGTGCTGCGGTCATGGTGCGACGCCGTGGCGAGGCCGTCCTCGAAATAAAACTCCATCCTGCCCGAAATCTGGCCGTAGCCTGTGTCCGGCAGCCAGATCGAGCCGGGAATGTCGAGACGCGGCTTTTGTATCCACAGGGTGCCTTTCGGCAAGCCGACGGGCTTGGGCGGTTGCGGCCAGACATCGACAAAAGCGGCATGCGCCAGCCACAGCTTGCGGGCCGCCGCGGTGCTCACCACAGTGGCGCCCTTGAGGGTGAGCGGCGTCGGCGCGTGATAGGCCCCGATATGATAATGCGCAGGTTCGGGCGGGGCCGTCGTGGCCATTGCCGAAGCGAAGCAACATGTCGCAAGCGGCAGCGCGAGCCAACTAAGGTTTGATCGGCTGGTTGTTGGCGTCAAGCAGGGGCACCCCGTAACCTTGCAAAATCTGGGTGATCTCGGGCTGGTGGGCCGCGATGACGGCGTTGAGCTGGCGTTTCCAGTTCTGGTCAGAAGGCCGCACACCCATGACCATGCGATAGGCCATGGCTGGCCCGCTCTTCTCGTGCACCAGCGGCACGACACGCAGCGGCGTCTTGCTCTCCTTGGCAAAGTAACCGGCCATCGGCCCCCACAACACGCCAACATCGATGCGTCCCGACTCGATATCCTTGATCATGTGCACGGTGGACAGATGGAAGCGCGTGTCAACCACCAGCGGATAGGATTTGACATGTCCCATCAGGCCATTGGCCGCAATGTTGGTGGCCGGGGGGGTGCCCGCGATCAGGCCAATGCGTTTGGCTTTCAGGCGCGGATCTTCAAGCGTTGTTATGCCGTCGAGGCCGGTTCCGGGCTTGAACACCAGCGCATAAGCAGTGGTGAAATAGGGATTGGTGGCTTGAACGGAATTATCGCCCTGCGGCTCGCCCATCACCAGATCGCAACGGAATTTCATCAACGTGTTGCGCAAAAACCCTGTGGAGGCAGGGTAATAGGTATAGGCGAGTCTTTTGTGCAGGCTCGCCGCGAGAAGTGCGGCAATCTTGTTTTCATAGCCCTCGCCCTTGTCGTTGGACAGTGGCAAATCAGCCGGATCAGCGCAGACGCGCAGCACTTTGGGATCGACCAATTCGATGGCCGGGTTGGTTTGCTGGGCGTGCGACGCACCATAGGCGCAAAGCGCCAGCGCCAGCCCCAGAACATATTTCATCTGCATGATATCTGGTCTCCATCACAAGCTTCAGCTCATGCAGCTGTCTTCCATTTTGGCATAGGCAGCGCCCTTGGCCGCATGCTTGCGGGGGCGTCCGCGCGGCACGGCATTATCGCTGCGGGCGCGCAAATAGACATAAATATCATCGAGATAGCACATGACATTGGGGTTCAGCCCCCATTTCGGCATGACATTGTCCTGCGAGCTTGTGACATTGACCCTGCCATTGGTGACGACATTGGCGAAGTCGGTATAACTCAAGTGCTGAAGTGAATTGACCAAGGCCGGGCCATAGGATGATCCCATCCCATCCGGGCCATGACATTGCATGCAGTTGGCAGTGTAGCGAATATAGCCGGAGAAGGTCAGCCAATCGACCGTGCCATCCGGTTTGATATCGAATGTCGGATTGCCATTCTTGTCATAGGCACGGGCGCCATCACGTTTGACGACCGCCGGGTTGCCTGAGCCGTCGCTGGTTTTTACCGCTGCCGCGGCCATGCCGCACGCTAGGGCAACGGTCACTCCGGCGATCAGCACCACATGCCGCTTCATTGATATCATTATCACTCTCCCTGCCCACGCGACGAGGAGCGTGGCTGTTTTTGGGTTTGGGTCTCGATCTTGCAACCTAGGCATCGAGGCCTTGGTTTGCAGCTTTCGGCGCGGCACACGCGAAGTGCCCCGCGCCGACTGACAATCACATCACAGGTTCACGCTCAGCTATTGGGCAGCGCAAACACGGTGAGCACACCACCCAGAGCCGTATAATCGCTGAGGGCGGCATAACCGCCGACGGCGCCAAGGCCATCAGTTGGCTTGGTGAGACCTGCCGCAAGGCCGATGCCAGCCCAGCCACCCACACCCGACAGCACGGCTACATATTCCTTGCCGGCGTGCTCATAGGCCATGATATTGCCAATGATGCCCGACGGCGTCTTGAATTTGTAGAGCGTCTTGCCGGTCTTGGCGTCCACGGCCTTGAGGTAGCCCTCGAGCGTGCCATAGAACACGAGGCCGCTGGCCGTCGTCATCGCGCCTGACCAGACGGAGAAAGGCTCCTTCTTCGACCAGACGATTTTGCCGGTTGCTGCATTCCAGGCAATGAAATTGCCCATATTGGTGTCGCCCTTGGGCGGATACATCGACAGCGTCGCCCCGACATAGGGCTGGCCTGCGGTGTATTTCACACGGAACGGCTCGTAATCCATGCAGACATGGTTGGTGGGCACAAAGAACAGATTGTCCTCAGGCATATAGGCCGCGGGCTGTTCATCCTTCGAGCCGAGCGCCGCCGGACAGACGCCTTTGGTGTTGACGTCTTCGCCATTGTGATCGGTCGAATATTGCGGCACCACCAAAGGCCGACCATAGGTCGGAGATTTGGGATCCATGTCCACTTTGGTCGCCCAGTTGACGGCGGGGTCGTATTTTGCCGCCACCAGCAAAGCGCCGGTCTCGCGATCCAGCGTATAGGCAAAACCATTGCGGTCAAAATGCACCAGGGTCTTGCGCATTTTGCCGTCGATCTTCTGATCGACGAGGATCATCTCATTGACGCCATCATAATCCCACTGGTCATGCGGGGTCATCTGGTAGATCCACTTGACTTTGCCGGTATCAAGATCGCGCGCCCAGATGGACATCGACCATTTGTTGTCACCGGGACGCTGTCTTGGGTTCCATGTCGAGGGATTGCCTGAGCCGTAATAAACAAGGTTCAGCTTCGGATCATAGGAATACCAACCCCATGTGTCGCCGCCGCCGATTTTCCATTGATCGCCCTTCCAGGTCTTGATGCTGGAATTGGGGCCGACGGGCTTGCCGAGCGAGGTGGTTTTCACCGGATCAATCAAGGTGTCCGAATCCGGGCCTTCCGAATAGCCGCGCCATACGAGCTTGCCGGTCTTGATGTCATAGGCCGACAGCCAGCCGCGAACGCCGAATTCGCCGCCAGAGACGCCGATGATCACCTTGTCTTTCACCACCATCGGAGCGTCGGTGCCGGTCTGTCCCTTGGTAGGGTCGCCGTCCTTGACCGACCAGACCACCTTGCCGGTCTTGGCATCAAGGGCAACCAGGGTCGTGTCCGCCTGATGCAGGAAGATTTTGCCATCGCCATAAGCAACGCCACGGTTGACCGTATCGCAGCACATCACCGGGATGACGTTCGGGTCCTGGCGGGGCGTGTATTTCCAGACGATCTTGCCATCATGGTTGAGGTCAAGCGCATAGACTGTGTTGGGGAAGGGCGCGTTGAGGTACATCATGTTGCCGATCACCAGCGGCGAACCTTCATGGCCACGCAGGACACCGGTCGAGAACGTCCAGGCTGGGGCCAGTTTGCCAACATTGGCCGGTGTGATCTGATTCAGCGCCGTATAGCGCTGGTTATTGAATTGCCCTGTCGGCATGACCCATTGTTTCGGGTCTTGCGACATTTTCAGCAGATCATCGGCAAAAGCCGCACTAATCGTGCTTGCGGCCACAGCCGCAATGCAAGTTGTTAATAGTAGTTTGCGCATTGAATCAGTCCTCCCGGGTCAAATTCAGCCATTGACGGCAACGTGCCTTTTGGCACGCCGACAGCATGACATTTCGATGGGATTATGATTCCGACAGCGTGTCACGACTTGCGCGAGGCACAAGGGCTTGCGGCCCCGCCTAGCCTTCGAGGGTCCGCCTGTTGTCCCAACGACAGGCGGCCTGGAAGCCGAAATCGACTATAGGCTATGTCAACTATTGACAGTTGGCAATGGTCAATATGAATTATTTTTAATGCGTTTTGCCATGCCGCGCCTAAAGAACAATGGCAAAATCAGAAAACCAGCAATATCTTGCGCTTATGTGTCGGTTTTTGGCCATGCCTCGTCAAAGTTGCGCCCTCGCCCTGGCAGCCATCTGCATCGGGTCAGGGGCCTTTGGTGCGCCGATGCATTTGCGGCGGATTGCGGATGGCGTTTACGAATTCCAAGGCGCCATTGCCCTGATGGATCGGGCAAATTCCGGGGCCATTGCCAACCTCGGGGTGGTGATTGGCAACAAAGGTAGCGCGGTAATAGATACTGGGGGCAGCGTAAAGGAAGGCCGTGAGTTATTGTCGGCCATTCGCGCCATCAGCAAAAAACCTGTCTTGTACGTCATAAATACGCATGTTCATCCTGATCACATCTTTGGGAATGCAGCATTTCTGGGGCTTGGTGCAACCTTTGTCGGCCATGCCAACCTGCCGCGCGCCATGGCGGCGCAGGGGCCTTATTATTTGAAATCATTCCTGCCGGCGATGGGCCATCGGCTGCTCGCCGATGTGAAGATCGTGCCACCGACCTTGCTGGTGAAGGATCATCGGACGCTCGATCTTGGCGGGCGCAAGCTCGCGCTCAAAACCTGGGCTGCCAGCCATACCGACACCGACATCACCATCGAAGACGAAAAGACCAAGGTGCTGTTTGCCGGTGATCTGCTGTTCGTCTCCCATATTCCGGTTATTGACAATTCGCTGAAGGGGTTCATCCTCGATACCCAAAGGTTGCAGAAACAGGACGCGCGCGTCGTTGTGCCGGGGCATGGCCCCATTCCCGGTGACTGGCATCGGGCGGTGGCGGACGAGCGGCATTATTTCGATGTGCTGCAGGCGGATCTCAAGGCGTCACTGCAGCATGGTCTGGGGATGCGTGCGGCGGTGCGCAGCGCAGGTTCCAGTCAGGCACACAAGTGGAAGCTGTTTGACGATTACAACAAGCGCAACGCGACAACGGCCTATGCCGAATTGGAATGGAACTGACATAAATTTGAACCCGTGGAGGACACGATCATGAAACCAGATCGCAGGCACATGCTGAAAGCCATTGGCCAAGTGGGGCTGCTGGCGCTCCCAAGCGGGGCCTTCGCGGATGCACCGGTTGCGAATGATCCCTGGCCGGGGCTGGTCACGGGCATTTTTCACGACAGGAAGCTCGAAGATGGCGCGCACATCATGGCGTTGAACGCGCCGGTGCGGGCAGAAAATGCGGCAATCGTGCCGGTGAGCGTGCGTTTGCGCCTGCCGCCCGGCGATCAACGGCTCCTGCAAAAGCTATGGCTGGTGGTCGATCAAAATCCCTCGCCGCTCGTCGGCACTTTCACCATTGGCCACAAATCCGGCATGACCGCACTGGCGACCCGCGTTCGCGTCGATGCCTATTCCAACGTGCACGCCGTTGCGAAATTGAGTGATGGTCGGCTTTACATGGTCAAGCGCTTTGTCAAGGCAGCCGGTGGGTGTTCAGCGCCGATGATCGAGGCCATGGCTCCGGGCCAGCAAATCGGGCAGATGCGCTTTCGCGAGGTCGGATCTTTCACCGCCGCCTCGCCGGATCGCGCCGAAGGCATTCTAATGATTCGCCATCCCAACAATTCCGGGATGCAGATGGATCAGGTCTCGCTGCTCTACATCCCCACGGATGTGATCGAGAGGCTCGATGTCTGGCAGGGTGATGATCTGATCATGTCAATGGACGGCGGCATCTCGATTGCTCAAAATCCGCATTTCCGTTTCAATTACATCCGCAATGGCACCAAACTCATCCGCGCCCTGGCTCGCGACACCAAGGGCATGGTTTACGAACATGACTGGACGATCGGCAAATCCAGCACCTGATGGGCGGTCAGCGCGGCGCGCGTTTGGCAAGGATACGTTGTAACGTGCGCCGGTGCATGCTCAAGCGGCGGGCGGTCTCGGAGACATTGCGCCCGCATAATTCGTAAACACGCTGGATATGTTCCCAGCGCACCCGGTCAGCCGACATCGGATTCTCGGGCAGTTCGCTTTTGTTATTCCCGGTCGCGAGCAGCGCTGCCTCGATTTCGTCGGCATCCGCAGGTTTGGCCAGATAATCGAAGGCACCGAGCTTCACCGCCGTCACAGCCGTTGAAATATTGCCATAACCGGTGAGAATGATGGCGCGCGCATCGGGGCGAATTTCTTTCAGCTTGGTCATGACATCAAGCCCGCTGCCATCGGCCAGCCGCATGTCGATGACGGCAAAAGCCGGTGGTGCCATCTGCAAGGCGGCAATGGCGCTGGCGACGCTGTCAGCGGTCACCACCTGATAGCCGCGCGTTTGCATGGCGCGTTGCAGCCGGTTGAGAAAAGCCTTGTCGTCGTCGACCAACAGCAGGCTGCGCTCGGCACCCGTGTCAGCACCTTCCCCCGCTGCCAGGGCAACTGTCGCAGGTCGCTGGATCATGGCGTCATCCCTTTTATTTGCATTCTAGGTTGAATATGCACACTTACGAATGAGCTTCAACAATCTTCGCTTGCTCAAGCCAAATTACGGCTGTCGGCGCTTTTCAAGGCTTCAAATTTCGCGCGTGGCCAACGGATGGTAATAACGGCCCCAGTGATCGGCGCGCGTGCATTATCCGTGGTTACACTGGCGCCGGAGCGTTCGAGCAAAGTCTTGGCAATGAAGAGCCCAAGTCCCAAACCGGAGCCTTCATCTTTTTTGGCGCGGCGGTTGAGCCGCGTGGTCACATAGGGCTCGCCCAATTGCGCCAGCACTTCGGGCAAAAATCCGGGGCCGTCATCGGCAATGATGACAACCACCGACTTGGCGCTCCAACTTGCGGTGACTTCAACTTTGGTGCGGGCAAAATCCAAGGCGTTTTCCACCAGATTGCCAATGCCGTAAATCACCCCGGCATTACGTTCGCACACCGGTTCCTTGCCTTCACCCGACGCGGCAATATTGACGTCAATACCAAAATCACGCTGCGGATTGACGACTTCGGCCAGCAGCAGACTGACGCTCATGCGATCAAGCAGGCCGGGCTCGCTATGCAGCGAGGCGAGCTTGCCAAGAATGGCGCGGCAGCGGCCGATCTCCTCGCCAATGAGCAAAATGTCTTCGCGCACCGGCCCTTCCTCGGTGACGCGGGCGCGCAACTCCCGCGCGGCCAGAGTGATGGTCGCGAGCGGCGTGCCAAGTTCATGGGCAGCGGCGGCGGCAAGGCCATCAAGCTGGGTCAGGTGTTGTTCGCGCTCCAGGGCCAATTCGGTCACCGCCAGAGCCTCGGCCAGATTATGCGCTTCGACCGCGACGCGGTTGGCATAGACCCCGATGAATATCGATCCCAGAACCAGCGCCGCCCAGACGCCGCGCACATAAAGTTGCGGGAGTTCCAAAGATTGGCCGGGATACCAGGGCAAGGGCCAATGAATGACAGTGAGGAGGCTGATCATCACGATTGCCAGCAGGCCCACCAATATGGTGTAGCGCGGCGGAAGCGACACCGAGGAAATCAAGACCGGCGCCAAAAACAGCAGCGCGAATGGATTTTCCAACCCGCCGGTCAGAAACAGCAGGGCGGAGAGCTGAAGAATATCGTAAGCCAGCAAAGCTGCGGCTGGGGCATCGCCCAAGCGATCATTGCGCGAATAGCGAACCCGCAGGCCGAGATTGACCCAGGCGGAAGCTGTTATCACCAGCGCACACAACACCAAGGGCAGCTTGAATCCGAGGCCGACGGCGGTGCCGACAACCGCCAGCGTCTGCCCCAGCACAGCCAGCCAGCGCAGGCGCACCAGCGTATCGACCCGGAGGTTGCGCGCTTGGCGTGTTGCGGGAATGCTGAAAAATTCCATGGCTTTCAGGCTCCACCTGCGGCGGTTGTGAGGAAGCAGACCAAGCTGTTGGGCCGTTCATGGCCGGTTCAGCCCCCCGGTTCTAAGATGCTAAGTGTTGCATATTTAACCCAGTTGCCGAGAAAATTCGGCCAATTGGATAAATAAGACCCAAAAAAGGCTGAAGGTAGGATTGTCATAAGGTTTAGATCGCTACCATGATGCACGGTAACCGGAAGGACGGTGGCCATGGTTCGTTTTTCATATAATATGTACGAAATGACAATGCTGTCGCTGGCGCCTGCGCGCGCTTGGTCTGATGCGACGAAGTTCATTTTCAACAACCCCGCCAATCCGCTTTCGCACACCAGCATGGGCCGCAATATCGCGGCCAGTGCAGAAATGTTCGAGCGCATGACCCGTCGTTATGGCAAGCCTGCCTTTGATTTGATCTCGACACTGGTGGCTGGCGAGCGCGTTGGCGTGCGCGAAGACATCGTCTGGCAAAAGCCGTTCTGTCGGCTCATCCACTTCGTGCGCGATCTCGCGGTCACGCGCGCACCGCAACCAAAATTGCTGATCGTTGCGCCGCTGTCGGGCCATTACGCCACCTTGTTGCGCGGCACAGTCGAAGCATTTTTGCCGCATTACGAGGTTTATATCACCGATTGGCAGGATGCGCGCACCGTGCCGATGATGATGGGCGCGTTCGATCTCGATGATTATATCGATTATCTCATCGAAATTGCACAATTGCTTCATGGCGACAGTTTCCCGGGCGTCGGCCTGCATACGCTCGGCGTGTGTCAGCCTTCCGTGCCGCTGATTGCCGCTGTGGCGCTGATGGAGGCGGCGGGCGACAAGGCCGCGCCGCAATCCATGACACTGATGGGGGGGCCGATTGATACGCGCCGCAGCCCGACTGCGGTCAACAAGCTGGCGCAGGAGCGCGGCACGGAATGGTTCACTGATAATTGCATTCAGGTCGTGCCGTTTCCGCAACCGGGCATGGGGCGTCCGGTCTATCCGGGCTTTCTGCAACTCTCCGGGTTCATGGCCATGAATTATGATCGCCATGTTGATGCTCATCGCGACATGTTCCAGCATCTGGTCGAAGGCGATGGTGATCTTGCCGAGAAGCACCGCGAATTTTACGATGAATATCTCGCGGTGATGGATCTGACCGCCGAATATTATCTGCAAACCGTCGCGACCGTGTTCGTTGATCATGCCCTGCCGAAAGGCACCATGACGCATCGCGGGAAACTGGTGGATCTGAAGGCGATTCGGAATTGTGGCCTGCTGACGGTCGAGGGCGAGAAGGACGATATTTCCGGCGTCGGCCAGACCGAGGCAGCCCACGACTTGTGTCCGAACATTCCGGCGGCGCGCAAGGCGCATCATTTGCAGCTTGGCGTCGGGCATTACGGTGTGTTCAACGGCTCGCGCTTCCGCGCCGAAATCGTGCCGCGCATCAATGATTTCATTGCAACCATCGCCCAGCAGCGCCCAGGCAAGACCGGCAAGAAACGGCTCGAACTGGTGGGCTGAAAGCTGGTGGCTCCGGGCATGAGTGATGGGCCAGCCCTTTTCGACGGGCGGCGCGCCTGCACATGAGCATGCCGCGCCCTTGATCAACAGGGCGCTATGGCGGCCTTGCACGGAAAAGCCGCACGCTGCGCCTGAAGGGCGCTGATGCCGCTGGGCAAGCGCCGGATTTCCGCTTATCTTTTGCGCCACCTTGTCCTTGATCCTCAGGCTCTGTCCGATGGCTGATTATCCGCGTGACCTTGTTGGCTACGGCCGCTTCCCGCCTGTGGCGAAATGGCCGGGCGCAGCGCGCATCGCCGTGCAATTCGTCATAAATTATGAGGAGGGCGGCGAGCGCAACATCCTGCATGGCGATGCGACATCCGAGGCGTTTTTATCGGAGATTCCGGGAGCCGAACCGTGGCTTGGTCAACGTCACATGAACATGGAGTCGATTTACGAATATGGCGCCAGAGCCGGGTTCTGGCGGCTGTGGCGGCTGTTTACACAAGCCCATGTGCCGGTGACGGTGTTTGGTGTCGCCAGCGCGCTCCAGCGCAACCCCGAAGCGGTTGCCGCCATGCTGGAGGCGCGTTGGGAGATTGCCACGCATGGCTTGAAGTGGATCGATTATCGCCATGTCGATGCCGATGAGGAGGCTCGGCACATTGCCCGCGCCATCGCGTTGCAGACCGAACTCACCGGGGCGCGCCCGCTCGGGTTTTATCAGGGGCGCTCGTCGGTGGCGACGCTGGATCTGGGCGCAGCCGAGCAGGGCTTCGTCTATCTGAGTGACACATATGCCGATGATCTGCCCTATTGGATGACGGGGCCGCATGGCCCGCAACTGATTGTGCCCTATACGCTGGATGTCAATGACATGCGCTTTGCGCCGGGGGCCGGTTTTACCGAGGGCGACCAGTTTTTCACCTATCTCAAAGACAGTTTCGACACGCTCCATGAAGAAGGCGCGCACCACCCGAAAATGCTGTCCATCGGGCTGCACTGCCGTCTGGCCGGGCGTCCGGGACGCAGTGCGGCGGTGAAGCGCTTTTTGGACTATATTGCGGGCCATGAGCAGGTTTATGTCGCGACGCGGCTCGACATCGCCCGCCACTGGATTGCGACCAACCCGCCACCCGGCGGTTACCTGCCCAGCAAGATGCCGCGCGCGCTGTTTGTCGAGGTGTTCGGCGGCGTTTATGAACATAGCCCGCATATTGCCGAGGCGGCGCATCGGGCCGGATTTGGCCCCGCACATGATCATGCTGCGGGCCTTGCCGGTGCCATGGCGCAGGCGGCGCAGGCCTTGACCGACGCGCAAAAGCTGGCGCTGATCTGCACCCATCCCGACCTTGCCGGCCGCTTGGCGATGGCGGGCCATCTCAGCGAGGCGTCGGGTGATGAACAGGCCAGCGCCGGTCTTGATCGGCTGACCGAGGACGAACGCGCGCGCTTTCACGTGCTCAATGATGCCTATCGCCAGAAATTTGCCATGCCCTTCGTCATGGCGGTGCGCGGCCGCAGCAAGGCCGAGATCAAGGCGGCATTCGAGCGGCGGCTCGGGCATTCGAGGGCCGAAGAACAGGCGCAGGCGCTCACGGAAATCGACAAGATTGCCCGTTTGCGGCTTGAGGCGCATTTTGCGCGCCGCTGAGGCTGACGCGCGCTTTCAGGGCAGGGCCGCAAGAGCTTCGCGGGCGCGTTGGGCAAAAAGCAGCGCGCCCTGACTTTGCGCCAAAGCTTCCGCCTTGATGAAGGCGGCGCGGGCGGCGGCCTCATCGGCGTCGCGCCGCCATGCCAACTCGCCTGAAAGCCGCACGATCTCGGCCTCCATGGTCAAGTAGCCCAGCCCGTCATCGCGCAATTGTGCGGCGGCCGTCAGCCAGATCTGCGCCTCGTCGAGATGCCCCTGAAGCAGACAGACTTCGGCAAATTGCACGTGCCATGCGTTCCAATAGGCCCTGACCTCGCCCATGCGCGTCAGGCCCTCGCGCGCCAGAGTGATGCCGCGGGCGCCATGGCCTTCAAGCACAAGCACCATGCCACGGAAAAGCAGGACATGGCCGCGCCAAAACGACGGGTTGTGCAGCATTTGCAGGGCATGGGCCTGCCCGGCGTAATCGGCCAGAGCCTTGCGATCGCGCATGATCCATGCCGTGACGCAGCCTGCAAACAGAACCGCGTAATATTGCGGGTTCACCCGCCCGGTGTTGCGGGCCATCGCCAGCGCCTCGGCGCGCCAATGGCGGGCAAGAGCAAAATCGCCGCGCAACGCATAAAACTGGGCGAGGCCGACCTTGGCATTGACGATCTGGTGCGAGGGGCCGACCTTGACGAGATCAAGCTCGTCCTCGTCGGGCTTGTAGAGATCAACGGCTTGCTGCAGATGATGCTGCGCCATATCCAGTTCACCGACAAATATATTGGATGTGCCGATCGCGCGGTGCCCCACCAGCCGTTCAAACCTCGTTCCGTCCTTGGCAAGCTCGTAAATCCGCACCGCCAATTGATAGTTCGACGCCATCGAAACAACATTGCCAAGCGCTCCCCACCTGACGGCGAGCGCCGAAATCAGCGCCGATTTCTGGTCTACCCGTTGGCTGAGAAGGCTGGCTGCTTCGATCTGTTCAACGACTTTGGGGTCGCCAGGGCCATAAAGATAAACGAGCGGGCCAACCAAAGACAGGCGATAGGAGAGTTCGCGCACGTCGCGCTCGCGGCTTGGCGTCACTTCGGCATTGGCGCTCAGCGCCTGCTCGAAATAGGCGGCAGCTTCCGAATAATGGGACTGCTGGCTGGCCTGCAAGCCTGCCTCCTCCCATTGCATGGCGGCCTGCTCCATATTGCCGGCCCCAGCCAGTTGATAAGCGAGGGTGTGGCGCAAGGTTTTGGTGATTTCAGCAAAATCACGCAGCATCGTCGCAGCGATCTTGCCGTGCAGACGCTGACGCTCGGAGCGCAGCAGCAATTCATAGGCAGCTTCGTGCATCAGGCGGTGTCGAAATTGGTAGGTGACACCATAGCGGCTGGAGGTTTTCGCCAGCACGCCAGCTTCCACCAGTTCGCGCAAGCCCTCTTCAAGGTCCTGCTCGGGCATTTCTTGCAAGGCCTCCAGCAGCATCAGGGGAAATTCGCGCGCAATGGCGGCGCATAATTGCGCGACCCGGCGTCCATGAAGCAAAGCGTCAAGGCGCACATACAGCGACTCGGTAAGCGTTGCGGGTATGGTTGCCTGCGCTGTCGGCTGACCCGCCGCGCCCATTGCTGGCTCGAGATAGCCTTTGGTCAATTCCTCGGCAAACAGCGGAATGCCGTCAGCGCGCGCCACCAGCGCCGCCAACGCATCTTTCGGCAAGGCGACCGGATGCGCAGTCTGCGCCACAACCTGCGCAATTTCGCTCTGGCTCATGCGATCAAGCTCGATTCGGCGCGTGCCCAACCGTCGCAACCACCCCGGTTCAGCAGAATCACGCGAGGTCAGCACCGTCAACCAGGTTTTGGAGGCAGCGCTCTGGTGCACAATCTCAAAGAGTTCGGCGGTGGACGGATCCATCCATTGGATGTCTTCGATGATCAGCAGGCGCGATTGCCGCGCCAGAGCCGCCACCAATGTGGCAAGCACGCGCAACGTTCGCTGGCGTTTTTCCAGCGAGTTCATGGATGGCAAATTATGGGTTGCGGTCAGATCAAGGCCCATAAATTCATAAACAAGAACCAAATTTTCCTGGAACATATCAATATGATATTCCAAAAATCTGTTCAAAGATTCGATGTTTTTAGCGTTGGTTCCATAAACGGTAAAACCTGACAGCCGCTCGATCATATATCTGACGGGATATAAAGCGACATGAATGTTGAATGGCGAACATTGCATCAGAACATCTGGAGAATGCGCGGTGCTTGTGGTGAAAATCATGTGTTCGACAATGCTTGATTTGCCCAGCCCCGGCTCGCCGCATAAATATACGACGGTTCCTTTGTCGTTTCGGGCGGCTTCCAGCCATGTATCAAGGCGCGAAATCTCGCTCTCGCGCCCGACAAGCCGGTATTCGCCATGCAGATGCCGCAGCGCAGAGAATCGGCTTCTGGCGCGGCTTTCACCTTCGACCCGCCAGAAAGCCGCAGGTGCAGCGGTTTTGCCATCCTGCTCCAAAGCCTGGCAAACAAACAGGTTGCCGAGCATTTTTCGGGTCGAGGCAGCGATGATCAACTCATTAGGCGGCGCAATGCGTTCGGCGCTGGCGGCAATGCGGGTGACGTCGCCGCCCAGATCAACCTGCAGGCCGTCATTTTCGCCGAGACTGTCCTGAACGATGGCTGGGCCGGTCGCGGCTCCGATGCGCAGGCGCGGCTGATGTCCGGCAATGGGAGCCAAGGCCTTGATGTCGCGTAAACATTGCAAGGCCGCTCGCACCGCGCGCTCCGCATCGAGGCCCTGCGCATGGGGATAACCGAAGCTGGCATGAATGCCATCACCCTCAAAGCGCAGCACATGGCCCATGCTCGCATCCACGGCGAGGGTGACGATTTTGCGCATGGCGAGGATGATATCGCGGGCAATTTCCGGATCAAACCGCGCGGCCAACTCCGTGGAGCCGACCAGATCAAACACAAGTATGGTGACGACGCGCCAGTGGAGAGTCCTGTCCTGGCTCGTCTCGGGACGGAATTTGATCTGGCTGGCCTTCTGCGCGGCATCGAGCAACAACCGGCGATGATCGACTGAACGCACTCCAAGATCGCGTAAATCGTCTTTGGTCAGCGTTGGCAGAATATCAAAATCGATATGATTCGAGCTAAAGCTCGCCGCATAAGCGGACAAGCCGAGCGACTCTAGCCAAGTTACTATGGCATTGCTACTTCGACCCGTCATAACCCCACCAACTGTCTTTGTGTTGCGTCAAACAAACACGATAAATCCAGTCAAATGGCAAGTATGATACTTGAACGATTCCAAAATTCAAAATGTTACAAAACTTCAAATACCTGCTGTGCGGCAAAAAACATGCCAGACTTGCACCTTCCGCGGGCCGCGGAAACTTAAACCCGAACGAAGATCATGAAACTGCACGCGGCTGTTCGCAATAGCACTATAGTTACATGCAGATGATAGATTCACGACCGCTGCCTTTCGGGTAGCGGTGCCCTGCGCTCGGCACGCGTCAGTTGTCCAGGAAGCTGCGCAATCTGCGCGAACGGCTCGGATGTTTCAGCTTGCGCAGCGCCTTGGCTTCGATCTGCCGGATGCGCTCGCGCGTCACCGAAAACTGCTGGCCTACTTCTTCGAGTGTGTGATCCTGATTCATGCCGATGCCGAAACGCATGCGCAGCACCCGTTCCTCGCGCGGCGTCAGTGAGGCCAGCACGCGGGTGGTGGTCTCGCGCAGATTGTTCTGGATCGCCGCATCAATCGGCAGGAGCGCCGATTTGTCCTCGATGAAATCCCCAAGGTGGCTGTCTTCCTCGTCACCAATCGGTGTTTCGAGGCTGATCGGCTCTTTGGCGATTTTCAGCACCTTGCGCACTTTTTCGAGGGGCATGGCGAGCTTTTCGGCCAGTTCCTCGGGTGTTGGCTCGCGGCCGGACTCGTGCAGCATCTGGCGCGACGTGCGCACGATCTTGTTGATCGTTTCGATCATGTGCACGGGAATCCGGATCGTGCGCGCCTGATCGGCGATCGAGCGCGTGATGGCCTGCCTGATCCACCACGTCGCGTAAGTCGAGAATTTATAGCCGCGGCGGTATTCGAACTTGTCAACGGCCTTCATCAGGCCGATGTTGCCTTCCTGAATGAGATCAAGGAATTGCAAGCCGCGGTTGGTGTATTTCTTGGCGATGGAAATCACCAGACGCAGGTTGGCCTCGACCATTTCCTTCTTGGCCTGCCGCGCCTCGCGCTCACCCTTTTGCACCATCAGCACGATGCGACGAAATTCCTGAATTTCGAGGCCGGTTTCGGTCGCAAGCGTATGGATGTCGCCGCGCAATTCCTTGATGCGCTCCTTTTCGACCGCAATATATTCCTTCCAGCCGCGCCCGCTGAGTTTGGAAACGCGCAGCAGCCATTTGGGGTCGAGTTCGAAATTCTGGTAATTCTTGAGGAAATCCTCGCGCATGACGCCGTGCCCTTCAGCAAGGCGCAGCAGCCGGGTTTCAAAACCAATCAAGCGCTTGTTGATGTCATAGAGTTGCTCGACCAGCGCGTCGATGCGGTTCTGGTTCAGCGACAGCGATTTGACATCAACAACAATCTCTTTTTTCAGCGCTTTGTATTTACGCTCCTGCGAGGGGCTCAACACCTCGTTGTTCAGCTTGTTCTTGACATTGGTATCCTGCAGGCGGCGCAATTTTTCCGAAGCGCTGGCAATGCGGTCGAAGGTCTCCAGAACCTTGGGCTTCAATTCCGATTCCATCGCCGACAACGACAGGGCATTTTCCATGTCGTCTTCGTCGTCGAAGTTTTCCGGCGGCGGCATATCGGCATCCAGCCCTTCGGGCGGATCGCGCGGCGCGGTCGCCGGGGCCCCGGCGGCGTCAGCGGCTGCGGGCACATCGACCTTGGGGGTATTCTTGCTGTCCGGGCCAGCGTAAGTGGCTTCAAGATCAATGATCTCGCGCAGCAGAACCTTGCCTTCATTCAATTCATCGCGCCAGATGATGATCGCCTGAAAGGTCAAAGGGCTTTCACAAAGGCCGGCAATCATGGCTTCGCGCCCGGCTTCGATGCGCTTGGCAATGGCAATCTCGCCCTCGCGCGAGAGCAACTCAACCGCGCCCATTTCGCGCAGATACATGCGCACGGGATCGTCGGTGCGGTCGATCGGCTCGGATGTGCGGGTCGCCACTGCGCTCGAGCGCGATTGGGCCACGAGATCGCCACCTTCGGGCTCGTCTTCCTCGGCGGCTTCTTCAGCGGTCGCTTCGGTATCTTCGACGTCGTCGCCTTCCGAAACGCTGATACCCATTTCGCTGAGCATGGCGTAAATGTCTTCGATCTGGTCTGAAGTCACTTCTTCGGACGGCAGAACGGCGTTGAGTTCGGCATGGGTGACAAAGCCGCGCTTCTTGGCGAGCTTGATCATGCGCTTGACGGCGGCATCCGATAGATCCAGCAGCGGACTATCCGGTGCCTCGGCAACCGCCGTTTCACCAGAAATCTTCTCTTCAGCCTTCTTCGCCATCAAGCCTTCTCCCGTCCGCCTGTTCCTGACACTGGCAGCGCTACCAAAGGCAGGCCGACTCGCGCATCAAATGTTTATGCCCCCAACGGGCTTAAGCCAGCGTTAACCACAACCCTGACGCTCCAGCGCCGTGATCCTGGCCAAACGCAGCATCGACGTCATGCACCCACTGAAAAGCTGCGCACCTCATCTCCGGAAGTCTCCATGCCGTCCATCGACATGATAAGCTCGCGGGTCTGGCACAGCCGCTCAAAATGCACATCAAACTCTTCGGGCTTCAGGGCCGGATCGCCCAGCACCGATTCTATATCTCTCAACTGTTGATGTAATGCGTGGGATTTCCCATGCAAGGCCAAAGCCTGATCAAATGCACGTTCAGCCTCCGGCAAGGGACAATTCGGGCTGGCAGAAGAATGAGTCGAAATTGCGGCGCTGGTCGCAATTTTCTGCCGCAGCATTGCAAAACCCGCGTCATCCAAGGCGGCTTCAAGGGCGGTGTGGTCGGGGAAATAATGCGTTGACATGATCACCATGGCATCGCGCAGGCGGTTGCATTCGGCATGGCCCAGATCGAGTCCGGCGAGTTCCTCGGCCCTGGCTTCGAGCAAGGCTGGCTGGCGCATCAGGATCAGCAACAGCAATTCGACGCGCGGCGGGATGCGCGAGGGCGCGGGCTTGAACAGCGCCGATTGCGCCAGACCGGCGCCGATCACTGGCACCAGCGACATCTCGCCCATGTGTCCGGCGCGTTGCGGCAGGCTCTGAACCGTCCGGGCGCGGGTTGCACCGCGCTGAAATTGCCCGCCACGCGAAGGGTCGTAACGGTTAGGGGTTTGGCCCTTGAGTGGCAGCGCGCCAAACAATTTTGCCAGACGATCCTCAAAATGCATCTGATAATGGCGACGCAACACATCGTCGGTGATGACGCGCGTGGCCTCGCGCAGGCGCCGTTCGAAAGCAGCGCGCTCTTCGGGAAGTTCCAGCGGGTGCTGCTCGGCTTCGCGCTGCCACAGCAGATCAACCAGCGGCAGCGCCGCGTCCAGCACCTTCATGACCCCGGCCTGGCCGCTGGCGCGCGCCAGATCATCGGGGTCCTGGCCCTCGGGCAGCATGGCAAAGCGCAAGGAACGTCCCGGCCCCAGCAGCGGCAGGGCAATATCCAGCGCGCGATGGGCAGCCTTGCGCCCGGCCTTGTCACCGTCAAAGCACAGGATCGGGGCTTCCGCCATTTTCCACATGAGTTCGAGCTGGTTCGCACCCAGTGCCGTCCCCAGCGGCGCCACGACATGGGCTATGCCTACTGACGCGAGGCTGATGGCATCGACATAGCCCTCGACCGCGATCAGGGCGCCCGTGTCATGTGCAGCCTTGCGGGCATTGTGGTGGTTGAACAGCACATCGCCCTTGTGAAACAGCGGTGTTTCCGGCGAATTCAGATATTTGGCAGGGGCATCGGCGCTGAGCGCGCGGCCGCCGAAGGCAATGACCTTGCCCGCCCGATCGCAGATCGGAAACATCACGCGATCGCGAAACCGGTCATAGGGCACGGGAATATCATCGCCGTGAATCAGCAATCCGGCCTCGATCATGGTTTCAAGGCGCGCGCCACGCTGCGCCAAAGCCTCGCGCAGGCTGAAACGCTCCGGCGGTGCATAGCCGATGCGGAATTTCACCTGCATGTCGGGGCGCAGCCCGCGATCTGCGAGATAGCCGCGCGCTTTGGCGCCCTCACGCGCCTGCAATTGCTGCTCGAACCATTGCGCGGCCCATTCCAGCACATCGAGCAAGCCGGCGCGAGCCTGCTCCTGCTCGCGGGCCGCCGGGGTTTCCACGGGCAACGCCAGGCCTGCCATGGCCGCCAGACGCTCGACGGCTTCGGGAAAGCTGATGCCCTCGGTCTCCATCAGGAAGCCAAAGGCATCGCCATGCTTGCCGGACGAGAAATCGTGAAAGAAGCCCTTCTGGTCATTGACGTAGAACGAGGGCGTCTTTTCCGAACCAAAAGGCGAAAGCCCGCGCCATTCACGGCCCTGCTTTTTCAGCTTGACGCGCAAGCCCACGACTTCGGACACCGGCACCCGGGCTCGAATCTCGTCTATGAAGCTGGGGCTGAATTTCATGGTAGCTCGTCTTTGCCGTGTTGCGACCGCGCTCGTCAATGACAGGTGCGCATTATGCCCGCCTTCCACAAGGGGTTGCCGACCATCACTTGCCTCGCAGATGAATTGCCTTCATGCCAAGGCCCATGCAGAAACAACGCGCGACACTGATTGGAACCCTCGCCATCGGCCTGTGGGCAAGCCTCGCGGCGCTCACGACAGCGGCGGGAACCATTCCGGCCTTTGAACTCCTCAGCCTCAGCTTTTTCATTGGCGGTGTTGCCGGGCTTGGCGTCGTGGTGATGCGCGGCAGGGTGGCGCGCCTCAAGGCGCCACGCGAAGTGTGGATCGTGGGGGTGGGCGGGCTCTTTACCTATCATGCCTGTTATTTTCTCGCCCTCAGACTGGCGCCGCCTGCGCCAGCCAGCCTCATCAATTATCTGTGGCCGCTGCTGATCGTTCTGCTTTCGGGGTTGTTGCCGGGCGAAACACTCAAATTGCGCCATATCCTTGGTGCCTTGACGGCCTTCGCGGGTGTCGTGGTGCTGATTTATGCGCGGGGAATCAATTTCCATGCCGATACGCGGGCGCTGGCAGGCTTTGCGCTGGCTTTGTGCGCCGCATTCGTATGGGCAGTGTATTCGGTGGTGTCACGCCGGTTTGGCGATGTGCCAAGTGATCCTGTCGCGGGGTTTTGCCTCGTCACGGCCGCGTTGGCGGGCGTGCTGCATTTTTCCTTCGAGCGCACCATCGTGCCGCAAGGCTTCGGGCCCTGGCTCGCGATTTTCGCGCTCGGCCTCGGCCCGGTGGGGCTGGCGTTCTATGTCTGGGATTATGGCGTCAAGCATGGCGACATACGTTTTCTCGGGGTAGCGTCCTACGCGGCCCCGGTCTTGTCGACATTGCTTCTGGTGATCTGCGGCTTTGCCGCGCCAACCTTGACACTGGCGCTGGCTGCCGGTCTGATTGTCGCCGGGGCGCTGATCGCGCGGCGCGGTGCCTGAAATCAGGCTTCGCTGCTCTTGACCTTGAGCACCTGACGACCGTTGTACATGCCGGTCTTCAGATCGACATGGTGGGGGCGGCGCAACTCGCCTGAATCCTTGTCCTCAATATAGGTCGGCGCCTTGAGGGCGTCGGCAGAGCGGCGAAAGCCGCGCTTCATCGGGGAGGTTTTGCGCTTCGGAACAGCCATGACATACTCGTGAAAAATCGGAATGTGGCCGCTCGATACACGCTATTGCGCCGCTTGGCTAGCGCCGGGGGCATGAAAAATCACGCTATGCCCGGCTCATGCGGTTGGCGAGGCGTGTTATTTTGCTATGAACAATGTCGGAGACGCTGTCGAGACCTGCATCATGATCGCCAAGGATGACCAAAGCCACCCGGAAATTCGCGCTGCGGTGGCGCGGCTTTGCGCTGATTTTCCGGCAAGCTACTGGCGTGCGCTCGATCAGGCGCGCGGCTATCCGGCCGCATTCGTCGCAGCGCTTACGCAAGCAGGCTATCTCGCGGCGCTGATTCCAGAGGAATTTGGTGGTGCCGGGCTGCCGCTCGCCGCCGCCGCCGCGATATTGGAGACCATCCAGTCTTCTGGCGGCAATGGCGCGGCCTGCCATGCGCAGATGTATATCATGGGAACCATTCTGCGGCATGGCTCGCAAGAGCAAAAGGCCCGCTATCTCCCGCAAATAGCACAAGGCGCGCTGCGGTTGCAGGCCTTTGGCGTCACTGAACCCTCGAGCGGCACCGATACGTCGAGCCTGCGCACCCGCGCCGTGCGCGATGGCGATGATTATGTCGTCAATGGCTCGAAAGTCTGGACCAGCCGGGCCGAACATTCCGACCTGATGCTGCTGCTGGCGCGCACCACACCGCAGGTCGAGGGCCAGCGCCGCACGGACGGCCTTTCGACGCTGCTGGTCGATATGCGTGCGGCCAAGGGTCTGACGATCCGCCCGATTCGCACCATGATGAACCACAATAGCTGCGAGGTGTTTTTCGAAGATATGCGTGTGCCCGCCGAAAACCTGATTGGCGTCGAGGGCAAGGGCTTCCGCTATATTCTTGACGGCATGAATGCCGAACGCCTGCTGATTGCCGCTGAATGTATCGGCGATGCCAAATGGTTCATCGCGCGCTCTGCCGCTTATGCCAAAGAGCGCGTGGTGTTTGGGCGGCCCATCGGCCAGAATCAGGGCGTGCAATTTCCCATCGCTCGCGCCTATGCGCAGATGCGTGCCGCCGAGGCGCTCCTGCATCAGGGCCTTGCTGCTTACGACGAGGGCAGGGCGTGCGGCGATCTCGCCAATATGGCGAAAATGCTCTGTGCCGAGGCCTCCTGGGCGGCGGCAGAAGCGGCCATCCAGACGCACGGCGGCTATGGCTTTGCCGAAGACTACGACATCGAGCGCAAATTCCGCGAAACGCGACTCTATCAGGTAGCGCCGGTCTCGACCAATCTGATCTTGTCCTATCTTGCCGAGCATGTGCTGGGCCTGCCGAGGTCCTACTGATGGGTGCGCTGGACGGTTTGCTGGTGCTGAGCCTCGAACAGGCGGTGGCGGCACCCTATTGCTCGTCGCGCCTTGCTGATGCCGGGGCGCGGGTGATCAAGGTCGAGCGGCCCGAGGGTGATTTTGCGCGCGGCTATGATCGTGTCGCCAAAGGCCAATCGAGCTATTTTGTCTGGCTCAACCGTGGCAAGCAGAGCCTTGTCGCGGACATCAAGGACGCCAATGATGCGCGACTGCTGCAGGCCATCATCGCCAAGGCCGATGTCTTCATCCAGAATCTGGCGCCTGGTGCTGCGGCGCGTGCCGGGTTTGATGCGGCGGCGCTGCGGGCGCGTCATCCAAGGCTGATCACCGTCGATATTTCTGGCTACGGCGAGGGCAATGCTTATGCCGACATGAAAGCCTATGACTTGCTGGTGCAGGCGGAGAGTGGTCTTGCGGGCATCACCGGGCATCCGGCGGGGCCGGGCCGGGTGGGTGTGTCGGTATGCGATATTGCTTGTGGCATGGCGGCGCATGCCGGGGTGCTGGAGGCGTTGATCGCGCGCGGTCATGACGGGCGCGGGCGCGGCGTCGCGACAAGCCTGTTTGATGGCATGGCCGATTTCATGGCCGTGCCCTTGCTGCAATTTGAGGGCAGCGGCGCGGCGCCGCAGCGCGTCGGGCTCGCCCATCCCAGCATCTGCCCTTACGGCGCCTTTGCGACCAGTGACGGCGCGCTGGTGCTGATCTCGATCCAGAACGAACGCGAATGGGCGGCTTTTTGCGCGCAGTTTCTCATGCGCCCCGATCTGACCTTGCAAACGGGGTTTGAAACCAACAATGCCCGGGTCGGCAACCGCGCCCAAGTCGATGGGTTGATTGCGGCTCATTTTGCCGGGCTGACGCGCGTCGAAGCTGCGATTGGGTTGAAAGCCGCCGCCACCGCCTATGGTTTTGTCAATGAAATGGCGGATTTTGCCCGCCATCCGGCGCTGAGGCGGGTCGAGGTCGACAGCCCTGAAGGCGTGATCTCGCTTCCCGCTCCGCCTTTCACGCTCAGCGGTGGCGCGCCAAGCCTCGGGCCGGTTCCGGCTTTGGGCGCGGATTCCACCGCGATCCGCGCTGAATTTGCGCCCTAAGCACTAGATTTCAGGCGCTGACGCCCGTCCCGATCGGGCAGGAAACACCGGTTCCTCCCAGCCCGCAATAGCCGCTGGGGTTTTTGGCGAGATATTGCTGATGATAGGCTTCCGCGTAATAAAAGGGCGAAGCGTCAAGAATTTCAGTGGTGATTTGGCCCATGCCCTGACGCGCCAGCGCCGCACCATAGGCATCGCGCGCCGCCTCTGCCGCCCGGCGCTGCGCCCCGTCCTTGACGTAAATGCCCGAGCGATATTGCGTGCCGCGATCATTGCCCTGGCGCATGCCCTGCGTCGGGTCATGGCTTTCAAAAAACACCTGCAAAAGCCGTGCATAGCTGATCTTGCGCGGATCATGGACGACCAGCACCACTTCATTGTGGCCGGTCGCGCCCGAACAAACTTCCTCGTAAGTGGGATTGGGCGTGAAGCCAGCGCTATAGCCAACCGCCGTCACGAATATCCCCTCGCCGAGTTCCCAGAATTTGCGCTCTGCACCCCAAAAACAGCCGAGGCCGAAGATGGCGGTTTCGCTACCGGCCGGGAAGGGGGGCTGCAAGGCGTGGCCGTTGACAAAATGGCTGGCGGCGGTGGAGATCGGTGTCATGCGGCCGGGCAAGGCGCTCGCAGCTTCGGGCATGGTGAGCTTGCGGAAGATGTTCATCACGACAACTCCTTGAGTAGGGCCCGGCTCTCTAGCGCATTATCCAACAATTGTCAGTTCACGAGCGCGTCATGGCGTGGTGAAAAACCTCAAGCTCACGGGCGGCTTGAATGGCCGATGAGTTTCTTGCGGCGCTCGGTGAGCAGCACCACCAAAGCACCCGCCACCATCAGCACCACGAATGCAGGTGCGGCCAGGATCGAGGTGATGACAGGGTTCCACAGAAATTGTGCGTGCCGCGCCGTCAGCGCCGCGTCCAGCGCATCGAAGCGGGCGCCGAGCACTGGCTGCGCCAGATTGCCAAAATTGGTAAGCACGAGGCGGTTGACGGCGATGGTTTGCGTGCCGTTGATCACGAGCATCACAAAGCCACCTGCAAGGGCCAACCATCCCACGAGCCGCAGTGTCAACCGGAACATTCTTGCCACCAGAAATAGGTGGCGTTGTATAGGTTCCGTCGGGAAATTTGTCCATATCGACCAACATGGTTGCGGGGGGGGGTGCTGCCAAAGTATGTTCGAGGCCATGCGAAAGTTGACTTGCTCCTGGCCATGGGGCGTGCACATTATGGCCGGGCTCAGGATAGAGCCTGTTCCAAGGAGGAAATAATCATGACGTGGACAACCCCGGAAGTTACCGAAGTGTGCGTCGGCATGGAAGTTACCAGCTACGAGTCAGCCGAGCTCTGAACGACAAGGGTCAGCCCGCATTTTGCGGTGCGGCGAGTGACGAATCGTGCAGATCAGAGTTCTCGGCTCAGCAGCGGGCGGCGGATTTCCTCAGTGGAATTGTCGTTGTCCTGTCTGTGCCTTGGCTTGGGACAATGATCCGCGAGTTTCGCCACGCACGCAATCGAGCCTAGCTATCAGCGCCGATGGAAGCCATTGGCTGCTTTTGAATGCCTCACCTGACCTGCGCCAGCAGATTTCAGCAAATGCCGTGTTACATCCAGGCTCAGGAAGGCGTGGATCCCCGATTTTTGGCGTCTGGCTCACCAATGGCGACATTGATCATGTCGCGGGGTTGTTGAGCCTTCGCGAGCAGCAAGACTTCACGATCTTCGCGACCCGGGGCATTCTCGACGAACTTGCATCCAATGCCATCTTCAGCGCCTTGGCGCATGATGTGGTGGTGCGGCGTGCAATCCCTGACAATGCTGAAATTGCCACAGGTTACGGGCTGAACGTCACGAGCTTTGCCGTGCCGGGTAAAGTGCCGCTCTATCGGGAGGGTGCTCAGGTGTTGACCGATGAAATTGGCGACATGACCAGTGGTCTTGCTTTGCGTCATGCTGGTCGCACGGCGCTCTACATCCCCGGTTGCGCGCGCATGACACCCGAAATCAAGGCGCGGATCACCAAGGCCGATGTGCTGCTGTTCGACGGCACGACCTTTGTCGATGACGAAATGCTGCAACTCGGTCTGTCGAACAAGACGGCAGCGCGCATGGGGCATCTGGCGATGAGTGGGCCGGGTGGCACCATGGCGGCATTGGCTGATGTGACCGGGCCGCGCAAGATTTTCATTCATATCAACAACACCAATCCTGCGCTGATTGCGGATTCGCCGGAGCGTCGAGCCGTCGAGGCCGCAGGGTGGGAAATCGCTCATGATGGCATGGAGATCGATTTATGACGCACCAGCAAGTCTTGCTCTCCGCCGATGAGCTTGAAGCCGCCCTCCGCGCGGTGGGCGCGGCGCGTTATCACAATCTGCACCCGTTTCACGCGCGGCTGCACAGCGGCAAGGCGCGTCGCAGCGAGGTGCAGGCCTGGGCGTTGAACCGCTATTGCTACCAATCCATGATCCCGATCAAGGATGCGACGGTGCTGGCGCGCATGGATGACAGCGCCGTGCGGCGGGAATGGCGTCATCGGCTTGAAGATCATGACGGTCTGGCGCCGGGAGATGGCGGCATCGAACGCTGGCTGAAACTTACCGACAGCCTGGGGTTTTCGCGCGCCTATGTGA
Organism: Pseudomonadota bacterium; assembly: GCA_021804825.1. GTDB lineage: Bacteria > Pseudomonadota > Alphaproteobacteria > Rhizobiales > Beijerinckiaceae > REEB77. The sequence goes on from JAJZGX010000004.1 coordinate 33,160, forward strand.
CTTCAACAGCGGGGATTCTGCCCGGAACGCGCTATGCAGTTGAAGCCTATGTGCATTTTTGCGCTGAAAAATCGGTGCTCGAGGCGGTCGCCTCGTCGCTGACCGAGCTGTTCTCGCCGGGAATCATCAGCGAGCGGGTCAGTGGCATGTTGGCCCATTATGATTATGTCAGCCGCGATACGCTGGCGTATTTTTCTGCGCGCCCGACGCAAGCCAAGCGTGATAGCGATTTCGCGCTGGCCTATGTGAAATCTCACGCGACGACGGCGGCAACGCAGACACTGGCGATCCGCGCGCTGGAATTCAAATGCGACGTCTTGTGGGCGCAGCTCGATGCGCTGTGGGGCGCCTATGTCGATGGCCATGTGCCGCCCGGTAGCTGGGATCCGGCGTCCAGCATCGAGGGGGCCATGCGATCCGAAGGGGCGTCATGACCCAGACGTTGCAAGCTACATCGCGGCCCAAGCTGCCGCGCGGCGTGCGCCTGAAACATGATGAGGTGCGTGGCGAGTGGCTGCTGCTGGCCCCCGAGCGGGTGATCAAGACCAATGGCGTTGCCAAGGCCGTGCTGGAGCGCTGCTCTGGCACGCTGACCTTGCAGGACATCATTGCTGATCTGGCGCAAAATTTTGATGCGCCGGAAGCGCGGATCGAGGCTGATGTGCGGGCATTGCTGATGGCGCTCGCCGAAAAGCGCTTGCTGGATTTCTGAGGGGGACCCATGAAGATGACGGCCCCTGCACCCGTTGGGCTTCTTGCGGAATTGACGCACCGTTGTCCGCTTGGCTGTCCCTATTGCTCCAACCCTCTGGCGCTCGAAGGGCGCGACGGTGAACTGACCACCGATGAATGGAAGCGGGTTTTCAGCGAGGCGGCGGCGCTGGGTGTGCTGCAGGTGCACCTTTCGGGCGGCGAGCCTTTGTCGCGTCGCGACCTCACTGAAATTGTCAGCCATTGTGCGTCTCTGGGGCTCTATACCAACCTCATCACTTCAGGCATTGGCATGAATGGCAAGTTGGCCAAGGCGCTTGCCTATGCCGGGCTCGATCATGTGCAATTGTCAATCCAGGATGCCGATGCGGCGTCCGCCGACAAGATTGCGGGCTATGCTGGCGCCTTTGCCAAAAAGAGGGAAGTTGCCGCGCTGATCACGGCCGAAGGCTTTCCGTTGACCGTCAATGCCGTGATCCATCGCGCCAATGCGACGCGGGCCGGAGCCATGCTGGATATGGCGGTGGCATTGGGCGCGCGCCGGGTCGAAATCGCCCATGTGCAATATTACGGCTGGGCGGTGCCCAACCGCGGGCAATTGATGCCGAGCCGGGCTGCCGCCGAGGCGGCGGTGGCCGAAGTCGAGCGAAAAAAACACGAACTGGCGGGCACGATCGTCGTTGATCATGTGGTTCCAGATTATCACGCGCGCTTGCCGAAAGCCTGCATGAGCGGCTGGGGACGGCGCACGCTCAACATAACGCCGCAAGGCAAGGCGCTGCCTTGTCACGCTGCGGAGACTATCGAGCATCTGACATTCTGGAATGTGCGCGACAAATCTCTGGCAGACATCTGGTTTGAGTCTCCTGCCTTCAACGCTTACCGCGGCACGGCGTGGATGAACGAGACTTGCCGCACCTGCGAGCGTCGTGATATCGACCATGGCGGTTGTCGCTGTCAGGCGCTGGCGCTAGCGGGGGATGCTGCGGCGACGGATCCGGTCTGTCACAAATCACCGCATCATGCGCGTCTTGCCGAAATTCTGGCGTCAGATATGGAAACAGCGTCTGCCCCCTATCACTACCGCCGCGTGCCGGCGCGCAGCTTGGCCTGACGGAGATTTTCATGCTGAAATGGCTCGAACGTGCGCTGTTCGCCAGCCGCTGGTTGCTGGTGCCGTTCTATGCGGCGCTGATCATCAGCCTGCTCGCGCTGCTGCTTCGACTTTTCCTGCATGTCTATGAAATGGTGCTGGGGGTTTTCTCCACCAGCGACAATGACCTGTTGCTGCACGTTCTGGGCGTCATCGACACCACGCTGACCGCGTCAATGGTCATCCTCATCATTTTCTCGGGCTATGAGAATTTCGTGTCGCGGGTCACGCCCGAAGCCCATGACAACTGGCCCGAATGGATGACGCAGATCAATTTTGGTGGTCTGAAGCTCAAGCTGCTTTCGACGATCACGGCCATCACCGCCATCCATCTGCTGCGTGCTTATCTGGAAGTCGCGGATGGCAAGGCGGCCGATCTGCAATGGTCGGTGCTGGTGCTGCTCGGGTTTGCGGCGACCGCACTTCTGCTGGCTTTGGGTGATTTTGTCGCGCACAAGGCGCAGGCTGATTGACGGGCATGGCGGTTGCCGCCACATTGCGCCGCTCACGCAAGCATTGAACGGGAGATTATCGCATGACGTCAACTTTCAAAGCCAGCAGCACCGACATTGCGCCCGGCGCCACGATCTCGCTGAAATTCACCTTCAATGATTTTGGTTGCTCGGGGGACAATGTTTCGCCGGCAATCGCGTGGTCGGATGCGCCGGCGGGCACACAGGGCTTTGCGGTGATGGTGCATGATCCCGATGCGCCCACCGGCGGTGCCGGGTTCTGGCATTGGGTGGTGGTCAACATTCCGGCAAGCGCCACAGGTCTGGCGCAGGGCGCGGGCACGATGGATGGAGCGCGGCTGCCCAAAGGTGCGACGCAGATCAACACGGATTACGGCACAGCTTGCTGGGGTGGGCCTTGTCCGCCGCCCGGCGATGCGCCGCACCATTACAATTTCACCGTCTATGCGCTCAAGGTGCCGCATCTCGACCTGCCCGCTGGGGCCACCGCCTCGCTGACAGGCTTCATGGTCAACATGAACGCACTTGCCAAAGCGACATTTACAGGCCGCTTTGGCCGCTGATCCGGTTTACGCGCCGTGCGCGGTGACCTCGACATCGATGTTGCCGCGGGTGGCGTGCGAATACGGGCAGACATTGGCGTGGGCCTCATCGACCAGCTTTTGCAACTCCGCCTGCGCCAGGCTCTTGTCGGTGATGTCGATTTTGACGGCAAGGCCGAAACCGCCAAGCTCACGCGGGCCGATGGTGACGGCGCATTGCACAGTGGCTTTTGACGCATCCTTTTTGTGTTGCTTGGCGACAAAATCAAGCGCGCCGCCAAAGCAGGCAGCATAGCCCGCCGCAAACAGGTGCTCAGGCGTCGTGGTGCCGGGCTTGCCGGGGCCACCCATTTCCTTGGGCACCGATAAATTCACGCTGAAGGTGTTGTCATCGGCGCCGGTGGTGCCGTTGCGCCCGCCTTTGGCTGTGCCATGCGCTGTAAACAAGGGCTTGATTTTCATGATGCTGCTCCTGAAGATGTCTGTATTTATGATGCCCACAATTCAATTGCGCATATGTGGAATAATTACAAGACCTTTCCGGGGTTGAGAATGCCTTCTGGATCGAGCGTGGCTTTCAAGGCGCGCATCACCTCGAGCGCTACCGGGTCTTTCACCTGTTTCAACAAGTCGCGCTTGAGTTGGCCAATTCCGTGTTCTGCCGAAATCGAGCCGCTCATATTCGTGACGATGCCATGCACAAGGGCGTTGATCTCGCCCCAGCGCGCGAGAAACGGCTTGGTATCGGCACCGATGGGCTGCGAGATGTTAAAGTGGATATTGCCATCGCCAAGGTGGCCGAAAGGCACCGGTCTGGCGCCAGGCATGGCTTGCAGCACCGCGGCGCTGGCGACCCTTAAAAACTCGGGCACGCGGGCAATGGGCACGCTGATGTCATGCTTGATCGATCCGCCTTCGCGCTTTTGCACATCGGGCAAATCCTCGCGCAGGCGCCAGAGGGCGTCGCGCTGCGCGCCAGATTCGGCCAGGGTTGCGTCTTCGATCACGCCGCGATTGAGGGCGGTTTCAAGCAGATCAAGCGCGGTGGCCTGAAGGTCGCCTTCGGCCGAAGCGGCAAACTCCAGCAGCACATACCAAGCGTGCGGCTGCTGCAATGGATCGCGGTTGCCAGGCGCGTGACGCACCACGAGTTCGATGCCCAAGCGCGGCATGAGTTCAAAGGTTTTCAGGGCGCTGCCTGCGTGAGCCTGTGCCAGAGCGAGCAATGCCAGCGCCTGATCAGGGTCCGCAAGGCCGATAAAGGCGGTTTCCACGACGCGCGGCTTGGGGAAAAGCTTCAAACTTGCCGCGGTGATGACGCCAAGAGTGCCTTCCGATCCCATGAACAGGTGTTTGAGGTCATAGCCGGTGTTGTCTTTCTTCAGACTCGAGAGGCCGTTCAGCACGCGTCCATCGGCCAGCACGACCTCAAGCCCGACGACCAGATCACGCGCACTGCCATAGGCGATCACCGCAGTGCCGCCGGCATTGGTCGCAAGATTGCCGCCAATGGTGCAGGTTCCTTCGGAGGCCAGCGACAAGGGGAACAGCATCCCGGCTTCACGTGCGTGGCTTTGCGCTTGCGCCAAAGTCATGCCCGCTTCGACGATCATCACATGCGCGGCGGCATCAATCTCCCGAAGCTTGGCGAGACGTTGTAGGCTAAGCACAATCGAATGCCCGGTATCGTCAGGCGTCTGGCCGCCGACCAAGCCGGTATTGCCGCCTTGCGGCACCACATTGAGGCGGTTGGCGTGGCAAAAGCGCAGCACCGAGGCAACCTCGGCTGTGGAGCCGGGGCGCACCACACAGGCAGCCTTGCCTTGATAAAGCCCGCGCGGTTCGCGCAGAAAGGCGGCGGTTATGTCGGCATCGGTGAGGACATTAGCGGAGCCTATCACTTCGCTCAGCGCTTGCACCGTCGCGCGATCTTGCGGTGTCATTGCTGACACTTACGCGCCTTCAACCAGCAGGAAAGAGGCTTCTGCCGCATGCTGGCGCAGCGCGCGGGCGGCTGTATATTCAGGTGAATGGTAGAAATCATGCGCGGCTTGGTAATGGGGAAATTCCAGCACCACATTGCGGGCGCGCGTGATGCCTTCAAGTGCTTCAGAACGCCCGCCACGAACCAGATAGGTGCCGCCAAATTTCGCTACAGCCACACTCGCGGCCTTGGCATAGGCGGCATAGGCATCGGGGTTAGTGACGTTAACACTGGCGATTATATAGCCTTTGGCCATGGTGGCGCGCTCCCGTTGGGTGGATGTTCATAATTCTGTAACCATGTTCATGCTAAACGTCTCGAAGCTGAGTTGCAAATAACGCAGCCGCTCAACGCCGGGCCGGATGTACGTCCGGGGTTGAGCGACCGGGCTGCGCGCCCTTTCAAATTCCCCTCCGAAAACTCAATTGCCAACGTCACATGCCTGTCATAGGCTGATGCGTAATTTCCGCCGCAATCGGAGACCATCACCATGCAGCGCTGCAAGCCTAGCCCCTCAAAGTCCGCCCTTTCGCTTTCCGTCGCCCTCATTGCGCTTGCCAGCGCGGGGGCTCTGGCGGCAAGCGCCCCCAATTATCATGTGAGTGCACCCGGCAAGGACATCGCGCCCTATGTCACCACAGCGCCAGCTTCGGCCCCCGATCAAGCAGCGCTGATTGCGGCGCTGCGCAAGAAGGTCAAGCATGTTTTCGTGATTTATCAGGAAAACCGCTCGTTTGATTCGTATTTTGGGACGTTTCCGGGCGCTGACGGGCTGTATTCGCGCCCGGCCAGCGACATGCCGGGTTTCAACCAGGTGATCATCAACACCGATGGCTCCAAGGGCGTGGTGCAGCCGTTCCGCATCGGCAAGGCGCAATCAGCGGCAGATACCGACGATATCGACCATTCGCATAGCTGGACGGTCTTCAAGATGGATGCCGTCAATGGCGTGGCGAAAATGGATCGCTATGCGCAAGCCGAAGAAAAGAAATATTCGCCGCAAGGCAACCCATCTCTGAAAGCCAAGCAGTTCGGCGAACTCGCCATGGCCCATGAGGATTGCGATACGGTGCCGCTGCTCTGGCGCTATGCAGATCGTTTCGCGCTGTTTGACCATGTTTTCGAGATGAGCACCGGGCCTTCGACGCCGGGCAACATCGCCATCATCGCCGCCCAGACGGGCGAGACGCAATGGGCGCTGCATCCCGATCAAGCCTACAAGGGCAACGGCAATGGCGGCATGGGCGTGCCGGTCCTGAACGACGCCGATCCCTATTGGGGCTCGCAACTCGACAAGACCAAGCAGCCGATGCCGGTCAATCCGGGCGATTTCAAAGGCACGCCGCGCAAGGAATATGACACGCAGGAAAACCTGACGTTCCCGACCATCCAGCTCAGCATGAAGCAGGGGGCAACGGGTGCCGTGACCGGTGATGACGATGACAAGGCGGGTGATCTAGGTGATATCAAGGACGATATTGCTTTCCTGACCAAAAAGGGTGGGGCCAGTATTCCGTTCGGCTGGTATGAAGAAGGCTATGATCACGAGCCGACCGACAAAGGCCCGGTGGATGCTGAAGGCCATCATGCCTCCTACATTGCCCACCACAATGGGCCGCAGTATTTCGGCTATGTTTCCAACAACTCGAAAATGCGCGGCGAATTGCATGGGCTAGGTGATTTCTTCACCGCTCTCGACAAGCAGACCCTGCCGGCTTCGGGCGTATTCTTCGTGAAGGGCGGTTATCAGAACACGCTGGGGCTGAAACCGGTGAACCCGGATGCCAAAATCCAGAAGAATTTTGTCGGCGATGATGATCATCCCGGCTATTCGGATGCGGCGATCAGCGAGATCATGGTGGCCACGGCCATCAATAAAATCGCCGCCAGCCGCTACTGGAAAGACAGCGCGATCATCATCACCTGGGATGATTCCGAGGGCGATTATGATCATGTCATCCCACCGCTGCGGGCGCGCGGGCCGGATGGTTCGGTCATCACCAATGGGCCGCGCGTGCCTTTGCTGGTGATTTCCCCCTATGCCAAAGCCCACGTCGTGGTGCACGAGAGCGGCAGCCAGTCTTCGGTGGTGAAATTCGTCGATACCCTGTTCAACCTGACGCCGCTGGCCAAATTGCCTGATGAGGTCAAGGCCCGCGAACTTGGCAAGCGCGAATTCGGGCTGGCCAATATGGGGCCTGACGATGCCATAACCCCTGATGTCAGCACGCTCGTGTCCGCCTTTGATCCGGCGCGGTTGATGGGTTCGGCCAAGCCTCTGCCTGCCAGCTACGCGGAAGTGCCGAAAGCATGGCTGACCCAGATGCCGGAAAAGAATGGCCCGGATTGCAAGGCCATCGGCATGACCCCGGTCGATATCAAGCTCGGCATCAAAAATGTCATTCCGGCGGATTTCAATCCGCGTCCGAGCACGAACCCGACGGCCGTGAAATAGCCGCAGGGCCGCGCCGCTATCTCCATGTGCCAGTCCGGCTTTCATCAAGGCTGGGCTGGCGCCTTGGCTCTTGATCGGCAGCCGCGGGTGATAGCGAGGACTTGCTGCCTTCACTCAGCCGGAATTTTCGTGCCAGGTGTATGCGCCATGGGCCAGGAACTGGCGCCATCAAGGGGCCGGGATGTTGCGCTGGCGGCGGGTTGGGCGTGGCCTAAAGTTTCCCGCTCGTCAAAGACAAAGCAGGTGCCTTGCCAGCGACTTTCCTGCGGCGGCACTTCATCGAGATAGCGCAAAATCCCGCCCTTCAGGTGATAGACATTCGTGAAGCCTTCGGCGAGCAACAGGCTCGTTGCCTTTTCGCAGCGAATGCCGCCGGTGCAGAACATCGCCACCTTGCGGGTCTTGTCGGCGCTCAGTTTCTCGCGCACAAAGGCCGGAAATTCGCTGAATGAGGTGGTCATCGGGTCGATGGCCCCGGCAAAGCTGCCATAGCCGATCTCGAAATGGTTGCGGGTATCGATCACCAGAGTGTCGGCGTCATCCAGCAAGGCGTGCCAGGTCTGCGGGTCGACATAGGTGCCGACGGCTTGATCAGGTCTGGCACGAGAATCGCGCAGGGTGACTATTTCCGGCTTGATCGTCACCTTCAGGCGTCGGAATGGTAATGAATCAGCACGCGATACATGCGCTTGCAGGTCGCGAACATCACAAATGCGTGTCAATTCTGCCAGCGTTGATCCAAGCTCTGTCGGCGTGCCGGCCAAGGCGGCATTTATGCCTTCGGCGCTCAATATCACCGTGCCGACGATGTGGCGGGCCAAACACAGGCTTTCGAGCTTGGCGCGCTTGGATTCGAGGTCGGTCAGCGGGAAAAACCGATAAAATGCCTGAATTTCATATCTCATGGCGCGTTCGATAACGCAGCTTGACGAAGCGGCCAACTTAAAAAGCACAAAGCCTCGGATTACTTACACTAAAGTATAGATGGACATGCATGTGCACTTCAACGTTAGAGTTGGCGCGACTGTTCATTTATGAAGCGTCGACGGATCGCAGCATATAGCGGTCGCAAAGGGAGGAATTATCATGTCTGTAAACAATGGCTTCAAACTGCCGCGCCGCAAGCTTCTGCAGGGTGGCGCCGTGCTGGCTGCAGCGCAAATTGCCAGCCCGTTCGTCATGACTGCCCGCGCCGCAGATACGGTGAAATTCGGGTGGGACAATCCTTTGACTGGCGTTTATGCCGAGCCCGGCAAGAACGAACTCATCGGCGCGCAACTCGCCATCGCGCAGATCAATGCCAAGGGCGGCATTCTCGGTCGTCAGGCCGAATTGGTCGTGCAGGATTCGACCAGCGGCGATGCCGGCGTCGCCGTGCAGGTCGCCCGCAAGATGATCGATCAGGACAAGGTCAATTTCCTCATCGGCAACGTCAATTCAGCCCTTGCCATCGGCATGGCGCAGGTCGCCAATGAAAAGTCCGTGCTGATGATGGATCCGGGTGGTCACTCCGATACCATCACCGGGGCGACATGCCACTGGAACGTATTCCGTATCTGCAACACCACGCAGACCGAGGCCAACGCCATCGCGCCGACCCTGATCAAGGATTACGGCAAGAAGTGGTATTACATCACGCCGGATTACGCGTTCGGCCATGCGCTCGAAGCCGGTATGATCAAGGCCTGCGCGGCGCTGGGAGGCACCCGCATCGGTGGCGACCTGACACCGCTCGGCACGAGCGATTATTCCGCCTATCTGATCAAGGCCGAAGCGGCCAAGCCCGATGTGCTGATTTTCCTCACGCAGGGCACGGACATGATCAACGCCCTGAAACAGGCGGTGCAGTTCGGGCTCGACAAGAAAATGCATCTGGCCGGTGCCCAGCAGGAACTGGAAGCCCTTGAAGGTTTGCCGCCCGAGGCGCGCGTCGGCAATTGGGTGATGGAATGGTATTACAAGCAGCCCAACGTGCCGCATGTTGCTGATTTCAACAAGCTGATCATGGCCAAATCCGGCAAGGTGCCGACGGCGCGTACGTGGTTCGGCTATGCCGGTATCTGGAGCTGTGCGCTGGCTGCCAATGGTGCAAAATCGCTGGATGCCGTGAAAATGGCGAAGGCACTGCAAGGCATGCACCTGCCGCCGGAAATCGCGCTCTGCCCCGATGGCGCTTTCTTCCGCGCCGGGCAGAACCAGTTGATCGCGAACCTTTATGTTGGCAAGGCGCTGCACACCGGCAAAGACGGCCCCGATGATCTGTTCGATGTCACGGATGTCGTCAAAGGCACGGCGGTCGCAGGCACGCTTGCCGAAACCGGCTGCAAGATGACCTGGCCAGCGTAAGTCGATCGGCGAATCAGGAATGACGCCACCTCCCATCTTTGCGGGGGTGGCGTCGTTTGTCTTGAGTGAAATCATGCGGTTGCGCGTGAATTGACCTTCGCGTTGAATATGATGGATCGCAGATGGCCCAGCTTTTATTATTTGATATCTCGAACGGGCTGATCACCGGCGCGTTCTACGCGCTCATGGCTTTGGGCCTGTCGATGATCCTGAATCTGTCCGGCGTCATCAACTTCGCTCATGGCGGGTTTCTGACGCTCGGGGCGTATTTCGCCTATGTGCTGCAACAGAAGATCGGCTTTTTCGGTGCCTTGCTGATTGCCCCGATGATCACGGCGCTGCTTGGTCTGCTGGTCGAACGCGTGCTGATACGCCCGCTTTATGGCCGCGATCCGCTCTATTCGCTGCTCCTGACCTTTGGCCTTGCCTTCATTCTTGTAGATGGCGTGCGCATCATCTGGGGGCCGGGCTCGCCGCCCTATCAAGTGCCGGAATGGCTCACCAGCCCGCTGTCGTCGACCTATTTCTTTCTCACCGGTTACCGCGTCTTCATGGTGGTGCTGGTTGTGACGGCAGTGGCCGCGCTGTTTTACGTTCTGAACTATACCAAACTCGGATTGCGCATCCGGGCTGGCACCAAGGATCTCGAAACACTCTCGACGCTCGGCGTGAACACCCGCATCCTGCGCAACCTCAATTTTGGTCTCGGGATTTATCTCGCTGGCCTTGCGGGTGCGCTGGCAGCCGGGTTTTTGGGATTGAGCCCGGCGCTTGGCACCGCGTTACTGATGCCAAGTTTCGTCGCCATCATCATTGGCGGCCTCGGATCACTGCTCGGAACCTTGCTGGGCGGCCTGCTAATCGGCGTCGCCGTGGGCTTGACGACGGTGTTTTACCCGGCGGCCAGCGAGGCGGTGATCTATGTGATGCTCGGCCTGGTGCTGGTGTTGCGCCCGCGCGGCCTGCTCGGGGAAGAGGGGAGGCTGCATTGAACGGCCTCAAGCAACATTATGCCAAGATCATCGTCTGGGCGATTCTGCTGACGATCCCTTATTGGTTCACCTATATCGGTGGCTATCTCGGCCTTGCCAATGAAATCGTCATTTATGCGCTGGCGGCGATGGCGTTGAACTTCCTGCTCGGCTTCACGGGCGTGCTGTCCTTCGGCCATGCGGCGTTCTTTGGGCTTGGTGCCTATGGCACGGCGTTGACCATCAAATTCCTGGTGCCGAGCACGCTGGTTGGCCTCGCGGTCGGCGTGCTGACCGCGACCGTTGCCGGCATGGTCATCGGGGCGCTGATCATCAAACGCCGCGGTGTGTATTTTGCCATGGCCACCATTGCCTTCGGGCAATTGTTCTTCTTCATTGCCAACCGCTGGAATTCAGTGACGGGCGGCGATGATGGCGTCGGCAACTGGCATCGGATGCCGATCAATCTCGGCTTCACGACCATCCCGCTGTTTCACAATTCGCTGGTCTATTATTATTTCACGCTGCTTCTGTTCGCGCTGGCGGTCGGCGCCATGGGGCTGCTGCTCGATGGCCCGTTTGGGCGCAGCCTTATGGCGATCCGCGAAAACGAGCGGCGTGCGCGCTTTCTCGGCATCAATATCGAGCTTCACGTCTGGATATCCTTCGTGATTTCCACCGCGATTTGCGGGTTGGCGGGCGGGATGCTGGCATTGCTCGACAATTTCGTGAACCCGCGAGATTTGCGCTTCGATCTTTCCGGCGTTCTGGTCGTCATGGCGGTCATGGGGGGCATGCGTTCCTTCTGGGGGCCTTTGCTCGGCGCGGCGATTTTCCAGTGGCTGCGGGAAGTGTTGAGCAGCCATACGCCGAACTGGCAGACCTATATCGGCATCGTGTTCGTGCTGGTGGTGCTGTTTTTCCGACGCGGCATTTTGGGCTTCAAATTATCGACGGTGAAATCATGAGCCTGCTGCAGATCGATCATGTCTCGCGCCATTTCGGCAAGCTGATTGCTGTCAATGATGTGTCACTTAACGTCGAGCCCGGTGAATTGCGGGCGATCATCGGCCCCAATGGCGCAGGCAAGACCACATTCTTCAACATGATCAGCGGCTTTTTCCCGCCGACTTCCGGCACAATCAGCTTTGATGGCGAAAACATCACCAAGTTGACGCCGGAACAGCGGGTGGCGCGCGGCATGGCCCGCACCTTTCAGATCACCGAGATTTTTCCGGAACTCAACGTGGCCGGCAATCTGCGCATTGCGGTGGAAAGCGCCGCCGGGTTTCGCATGAAGCCCTGGCTCAATGGCGCGGAAAAAAAGCTGGTTGCAGATCGCATCGATGAATTGCTGACGCTGGGCAATCTGACGACGAGCGCCCATGATGAAGTGGGCGCGCTCTCGCACGGCGACCAGCGCGCGGTCGAGATCATGATGGCGATGGCGCTGCGGCCGAAAATTCTGCTGCTGGACGAGCCTGCCGCCGGCATGGGTGATCAGGAGACCTATGATGTCTCGCGGCTGATCCGCCGCGTGCACCGCGAACAGAAACTTACCATCATGCTGGTCGAACACGATATGCGCGTGGTGTTCAACCTCGCTGATCGCATCATGGTGCTGGCCGAAGGCGCGTTGCTGGCCGAAGGCACCCCCGATGAGATCGCCCAAAGCGACGTGGTGCAACAGGCCTACCTCGGTAAAGAAGCCGATCTTGGAAAAGAAGCCGCATGACTCCTCTGATAGCTACTGGCCTCAATACCTTTTACGGCAAAAGCCACATATTGCACGGCGTCGGACTCGAACTTCATGAGGGCGAGATTGTCGCGCTGCTCGGGCGCAATGGTGCCGGTAAAACCACCACCATCCGCTCGTTGATGGGGCTGACCCCGCCCAAAAGCGGCACGGTCAAGTTTTTCGATAAGGACACGACGCATCTGCCGACCTTCAAACTGGCGGCGCTCGGGGTCGGCTATGTGCCGGAAGGACGGCGCATTTTCACCAACCTGACGGTCGAGGAAAACCTCAAGGTGCCGGATGGCCTGCCCGGCCCTTGGGATATTGCGCGCGTCTACAAGCTGTTTCCGCGCCTTGCCGAGCGCAAGGGCAACAAGGGCAGTCAGCTTTCGGGGGGCGAGCAGGAGATGCTGTCGATCTCGCGGGCGCTGCTGCTCAATCCGAAATTGCTGATGCTGGACGAGCCTTCGCAGGGGCTGGCACCGCTCATCGTCGAGGAAGTGTTCCGGATTGTCGTTGCGGCGCGTGCCGAGGGCATGTCGGTGCTGCTGGTCGAACAGAATGTGCGCGCCGCTGTCGCCATTGCCGACCGCGCCTATGTGCTGGAAGACGGCAAGATGGTTTACGAAGGTAATGCCGCCGAATTTGGCCGTGATGAGGAGCGCGTGCGCGAACTCGCCGGGGCCAGCGCCGCCAAGTGGAATCTTGATTAAAGCAAGCGCCGGGATGCGGGCGCTCGGGCTTAGCGTGGCGCGCGATAAAACCCGTGCGGCGCGCGGCTGCTGACGATCAAGACCCAAGCCCTTGCCGCCAAAGACCGCAAGCCCTGTTGGCATGTGCTGCCACAAGGCTTGTTGCCGCGAATATCCCGGCCTTCGCCTTACTTGCTGCCTTTCCAGGCTTTGAAGCCGTAGGATTCGAATATCTTCAAGGCAGGCGGACTGGCGAGGAATTGCGCCCACAACAGCCCGGCGTCGGGATGCGCGGCGCCTTTGACAACGGCGCTGGCGTAAATGGCTGTGGTGTTCTGCGCAGCGGGAATATCGACATGGCCAATGGCATGGCCCACCTGCTCCTGGAAAATCGCTTCAGATTTCCAGGTCACGCCAGCATCGGCCAGCCCCTGCATCAGGTAGAGCGGTGTCTGGCGGTGATGGACATGGGTGAGAATGGTGGCACCGCTTTTGACCTTGGCGCCATAAACTTCATCGGACAAGGCTTGCCCGCCAGCCTTGACCAGCGAGGCCTTGATCTGGCGCGCCACACCTTCCCAGGCCGGGTTCGGCATGGACAGGCGCACATTCGCCCGGCCAAGATCGGTCAGCGTCGCGATATGTGCCGGATTGCCCTTGTCGATCATGATGGTCAGGTCATTGGTGACATAGGGAATGGCCTTGCCGGTCAGTATCCCCGACTTGATGGCGGCATTGACCTTTTTCAGCCCTGCGGCGAACACATCAGGCTTGACGGTCATGGTGAAATTGCCGAGCGTGATGGTGCCGCCTGCCTTCATCTGGCGCAGCAGAATGCCGGGCGGCAGGGTTTCGTAAAACACCCGGCCCTTGAAGGCCGGATGGGCTTGCGTGAACTGCGCCACCAGCGGCGCCATCGCGAAATAGTAATTTCCAGCGACAAAGACCACCAGTTTCGCACCGGCAGGATTGCCATGGAAGTCGGCCAGCACGTTCACTTCCGGCACGGTGAAGGGCAGGCCCTTGTCGGTGGCGGGGGCATTGGCGCCGTTCTGCCAAGGCGGAAACATCGCGCCGCGATAATGTGGCGCGCCAGGCGTTGCAGCTTGGCTTGAACCCAGTCCCAAGCTCACGAATGCAGCCACCAGCGCTAAACATGATCCATTATGTCCGCGTGACATGTGTCTCTCCCCAAGGTGATTTTCTGTTGAATCTACAAGGGCATATTAGCGAACAATAATCTACGAAGATCAACCGCAATTTCGGTGCCGCGCGACATTTCGCAAATCTAGCGAAACGGCGGTTCGTCGAAACTGCGCAATTTGCGCGAATGCAGGCCGGTGCGGTTGGCGCGCAGAATATCGAGCGTGGCAAGACCAATGCGCAGATGTTCACTGACGGCGCGCTCATAAAAGGCATTGGCCGCACCCGGCAGCTTGATTTCGCCATGCAGCGGCTTGTCGGAGACGCAGAGCAAGGTGCCATAGGGCACGCGCAGCCGATAACCTTGCGCCGCGATGGTGCCCGATTCCATATCGACCGCGATGGCGCGCGACTGGTTGATGCGGCGACGCTCCTGACTGAAACGCAATTCCCAATTGCGGTCGCCGTAGGTGACAACGGTGCCGGTGCGCAGGCGCTGCTTCAGGGCTTCGCCATGATCTCCCGTCACTTGCGCGGCAGCCTGTTGCAACGCAACCTGAACCTCGGCCAGGGCCGGAACGGGGACGCCAGACGGCAATAGCGCGTCCAATATATGATCTTCGCGCAAATAAGCATGGGCGAGCACGTAATCGCCAATGTGCTGGGATTGGCGCAGCCCGCCGCAATGGCCCACCATCAGCCAGCAATGCGGACGCAGCACCGCGAGATGATCAGTGATATTCTTGGCATTGGCGGGGCCGACGCCGATGTTGATCAGGCTCACGCCCTGCCCATCCTCACGCAGCACATGATAGGCCGGCATCTGCCAGCGCGTCGAGGCCAGTTGGGCGATGGTGCGCTTGGCAAGGCGCGGCGGCGTTTGGGCGTCAATGCTGGTATTACCCGGCAAAATCATGCGCTTGCAGGCACCGCTGCACACCTGCTCAAGGCCCCATTCCAGGAACTGGTCGACATAGCGATGGTAATTGGTCAGCAAGATCCACGGCTGTATCGCCCGCCAGTCACCGCCGGTGTAATGCTGCAACCGCTTCAGCGAATAATCGACGCGCACCGCATCAAACAGCGCCAGGGGATGCACGCCGCCGGGTGGCACATCAAAGGCGCAATCGGCGATCTCGTCGCCAATGTCGGCAAGATTGGGCACCGGAAACAGCCGCGCCAGCGCGCCGGCCTCGGCGCCGTCGCTGCCGCGGTCAAGGCCATCTTCCAGCACATAGGGATAGGGGATTTCCTGCTGGCTGGGGCCGATCTCGATCCTGGCGGCAAATTCGCGGGTCAGCGGATTCAGCTGCTCAAGCAGATAGGTTTCAAAAACCGCCGGATGCGTCACCGTGGTGGCATAGACGCCGGGTGACTGGAACTTGGCAAAGGCACGGCGGTTGTCGGGCTGTGGTGATTGCGCCGTATAGGTGACGCGCAGCTGCGGGTAAACAAAGGCGGCGCGCTCTGCGGCGCTGGGGCCTTCGCCGGTTTCGAAGAAGCGCGTGAGCGCGGCGCGCTCGGCCGCAACCGCGTGGCCGTAGAGCGCCGTCAGCCCGATGACGGCGGCCTCGGGCGATTCGCAGGTTACAAAGGCTCTGGCGTCATGATTCGACATGGCCTTGACTTTGCCGGATGCGGCGCGGTCTGTCCATAAGGCCGGGTTGTAGGCGCGCGGTAATCCGGCCTTGCCTTGCCTGATGGTGCAAGTATGATGACGGTGTCTTGAAATTTGAACTTCTGGTGAGGCAGGCCATGGTGAAGTCGCTTGAGGAAGTGGTCGAGCAGACCGTCAGGCAGCATCTGCAAGGCACCACGATCGACGCCATCACCGTGCAACCCGACGAGGGCAGCGACGGCGACCCCGTTTTGTGGATCACGGTGGTTATTTCGTCAGACATGGGCGCCATCGACCCCAGAAGGCTGACGAGCATGGGCCGTATCATGCGTCCTGAGCTGGAAGACTTGGGCGAACCCGGCTTTCCGATTTTCCGGTTTATCAGCAAGCGTGATTATAAGCGGCTGAAACATGAAGCCGCTTGACCTGATCGAGACTGCCAGAATTCTCATCGAGTCATTCAAGGGCAAGCCCTCGCAAGCCAGCCTGCGAAGGGCCATGAGTTCAGCCTATTATGCAATGTTCCATTGTCTGGCTGGAAACTGTGCTGATATGCTGGTTGGCAAGACGAAAAAGCCAACGAAGTGAGCCTGCCTGGCGTCAGACGTATCCAGCCCTGGAGCACGGTTCCGCCAGATCTGCATGCGATGATAAAGTGCTGATCAAAAAATTTCCGCAGACCATTCAGGACTTTGCAGGCCATTTTGGTGAAATGCAGGAGAAAAGACATTCTGCCGATTATGACCCCGCGTTCCGCCTCACCAAATCGGAATTAATGGCCGAAATCGAGAAAACCACGAGTGCGATCTCTGATTTTGAGGATGCTTCGCCCAAAGACCGGAGAGCCTTTGCGGTTTTTGTCTTGTTCAAGAGGCGGCCTGAATCGAAAACCAATGCTTCTGCCGGTGGGTTCAAGAAGCGGCGTTAGCTGCGTGCCTCACATCCTGTTCGCAACGGATGACTCGCGGTTTGCCGCTTGGCGATCACGGTGTTATGGGACGAACCTTCAACTGCAATGGGGAAGCCATAATGTCGGTGGATCAGGAGACGGTGCGTCGCATCGCGCGGCTGGCGCGCTTGTCTTTGAGCGAGGCCGATGTCGCGCCGCTCCAGGGCGAACTCAACGCCATTCTCAAATTTGTCGAGGCGCTCGAGAGCGTCAATGTCGATGGCATCGAGCCCATGACCTCGGTCATGCCGATGAAGCTGCGGTTGCGTGCTGATGAGGTGAATGACGGCGAAAATGTTGCCGCAGTCACCATAAACGCCCCGCAGAGTGAGGATGGGTTTTTTCTGGTGCCGAAAGTGGTGGAATGATCTGATGGCGAAGCTCGATCTCAACAATTTGACGCTGGCAGGTGCACGCGATGCGCTGCGCGCCAAGGATTTCACCGCGCTGGAACTGACTGAGGCGCATCTTGAGGCGATGGAACAGGCCCGCGCGCTCAATGCCTTCATTGTCGAAACGCCCGATCAGGCCCGCGCCATGGCCAAAGCCGCCGATGCGAGGCTGGCCAAGGGCGAGGCTGGCCCACTCGAGGGCATTCCGCTTGGCATCAAGGACCTTTACTGCACGCAAGGGGTCGCGACGACGGCCGGAAGTCATATCCTTGAAGGCTTTGTGCCGCAGTATGAATCCACGGTTTCGAGCCAGCTCTGGCGCGATGGCGCGGTGATGCTGGGCAAGCTCAATCTTGATGAATTTGCCATGGGGTCGTCCAACGAGACCTCGCATTTCGGCCCGGTCACTTCGCCGTGGCGCAGGCAGGGCTCCAATGTCGCGCTGGTGCCCGGCGGCTCGTCGGGCGGCTCGGCAGCGGCGGTGGCGGCGCGCCTTTGCCTCGGGGCGACGGCGACCGACACCGGGGGCTCGATCCGCCAACCTGCAGCCTTCACCGGGACGGTGGGCATCAAGCCAACCTATGGCCGTTGCTCGCGCTGGGGCATTGTCGCCTTCGCCTCCTCGCTGGATCAGGCCGGGCCGATCGCCCGCGACGTGCGTGATACCGCCATTCTGCTGCGCTCCATGGCCGGGTTCGACCCCAAGGATTCGACCAGCGTCGATCGCCCGGTGCCTGATTATGAGGCTGCGCTCGGGCACTCGATCAAGGGCAAAACCATTGGCATTCCCAAGGAATATCGGGTTGATGGCATGTCGCCCGATATCGAGGCTTTGTGGCAACAGGGTATTGCCTGGCTGCGGGCGGCTGGCGCCAAAATCGTCGATATTACACTGCCCCATACTGCCCATGCCTTGCCGGCCTATTATATTGTGGCTCCGGCAGAGGCTTCCTCCAACCTCGCGCGCTATGATGGCGTGCGCTATGGGCTGCGTGAGCAAGGCCGTGATATTATTGACATGTATGAGAAAACCAGAGCCGCTGGTTTCGGAAAAGAAGTGCGCCGCCGCATCATGATCGGCACTTACGTGCTGTCAGCAGGCTATTATGACGCCTATTATCTGCGCGCACAGAAAATCCGCACCCTGATCAAACGCGATTTCGAGCAGGCTTTCGCGGCAGGCGTGGATGCCATTTTGACACCGGCCACGCCTACGGCGGCTTTTGGCATAGGTGAAAAGGGCGCGGCTGACCCCATTGAAATGTATCTCAATGACGTGTTCACCGTCACCGTCAACATGGCAGGTCTGCCGGGCCTTGTTGTGCCGGCCGGAATTTCCGCCGAGGGGTTGCCGCTCGGTCTGCAACTCATCGGACGGCCATTCGAGGAAGAAACGCTGTTCACGCTGGCGCAGGTGATTGAAGATGCGGCCCCGAAAGTGACCCTGCCGGAAGCCTGGTGGGGATGAGGGGCGGTGCGGTCGGAGCCGAGGGAGGCTCAAGGCCGCAACGGCCCCCACGACGGGTCTGAGGCGTAGTGGGGCGTTGCCACCTTCACAAGGCTGTGGCCGAAAATGTCGCTCATCAGCAGATGCGATCCGGCATTGCCGCCCGGATCGCGAAAGAACATGACAAACAACCCGTTTGGCGCAAAGGTCGGCCCCTCGTTATGAAAGCCCTGGGTGAGGATTTTCTCGCCTGAACCATCCGGCTTCATCACGCCAATGGCAAATTCACCGGCGTGCTGCTTGGTGAAGGCAATGAGATCGCCTTTAGGCGACCAGACCGGGGTCGAATAACGTCCGTCGCCAAAGGAGATGCGGTTCGCATTGCCGCCGGAGGCGGACATGACATAAATCTGCTGGTTGCCGCCGCGATCAGATTCAAACACGATTTTGCTGCCATCGGGCGAAAAACAGGGCGCGGCGTTGATCGATTGCGAATTGGTCAGTTGCATGGTCTGGCGCGAGCCGCGCTCATAGAGAAAAATATTCGAGGCGGTGCCCTGCGACAGTGACATCAGCACCGCGCGGCCATTGGGGGCAAAGCGTGGCGAAAATGTCATGCCGGGGAAATTGCCGAGCGTCTCGCGGCGGCCCGAGCCAACATCGATCATGGTGACTTTCGGGTGGCCGGTTCCAAACGACATATAGGCGATTTCGTGAGCGTTGGGCGACAGGCGCGGGGTAACGGCGAGATCATCGCCGCGGGTCAGATAGCGCACGTTGGCGCCATCCTCGTCCATGAGAGCGATGCGCTTGATGCGATGCGTAGCCGGGCCAGTGCCATCGACAAAGGCCACCTGACTGTCGAAGAAACCGCCGCGCCCGGTGGCGCGCTCAAAAATGGCGTCAGACACTTTATGGGCAATGCGCCGCAGGCTTGCGGCGCCCCCTGAAAACTGCTGGCCTACGACCTGCTGGCCGGAATTGACATCCCACATGCGGAATTGCACGTTGAGCGTGCCAGCGCCCTCGGCGCTGCCGGTCACCACATATTGCACGCCCGCCTGGCGCCATTTTGCCATGTCAGGGGCGGCGGCAGGGTTGGCGATGCTTTCGGGAAAGCTTGCCGGATCGAGCGGCGACAGGAATATCGACTGGCTCATGTCATGGGTGACGATGCCGGTGACCTGACCTGCGCTATCCCCGCCTTGCAATGACGTGATGGCGATGCTGATCGGCTTGAAAGTGCCACTGGGATTGAGTTCGACAACGAGCGGCGCAGCGCCCGCCGTCGCTGCCGCGAGACTTGCCAGGCCACCACCCAACAAGGCGCGACGGGAGAGAGGCAAGGCTTGTTGCGAGATCAGCATGGGGCGGGATCCTTCTGGAAAATGCGTGGTCATTTCAGCCGTCAGTGCGGGCCGGGACTTTGAAAACAATATCCTGCCATTGGCTGAAATAGGGCAGGAAACGGGCAGGGATGACCGGCGGTGCGCAGCCCGCGATGCCCTGAACATCGGTATCGCCCAGCGATTGCTCGGCGGCATCGCTGGAGGGGTTGATCAGGTGCGGCGGAGCGCTGAACGAGCCGTCACGATTGAGGTGCAATTCCACCTGCGGCACATAGGCGGTGTGCTGGTCGCTCGGCGGAATGCAGTGGTTGAAACTATGCGCCAGCAGGGCATTCAACTGTGAAATCATGGAGTTGGACATGCGTGAGGTGCCCTTGGCCTTGGGCGCGGGCTTGGTGTCGTTGGCGTCGCGGCGACCCTGATTGTCCTCGGCAGGATCATGCGTGGATTTCAGAAAATTGGCCGCGCTGGCGAGTGTCTTTTCAAACTTCTTTTTTTGCTCAGTCTTCAGCTTGGCGGCGGCAAGGGCTTTGGCATGGGCAGCGGCTTTCGCTTTGGCTTCAGCTTTGGCCTTGGCTTGCGCTGCTGCGGCTTTGGCGGCGGCGGCTTTCGCCTGCGCAACAGCTTTGGCTTTCGCGGCGGCTTTGGCCTCGGTCTCGGCCTTGGCTTTTGCTTCGGCCTTGGCATCAGCTACAGCCTTGGCCTTTGCCTCGGCTTTGGCTTGCGCTTCAGCCTTGGCTTGCGCATCAGCCTTGGCTTTGGCTTCGACACGCGCCTTGGCTGCGGCTGCCTTCACGGCATCGGCATGACGCTGGGCCGCGGCGATGGCCGCCAGCTTCTGCGCCATGGCCTTGTCATCCACGGGTTTGGGCACGGGCTTGGGTTGCGGTGGCGGCTTTGCCACGGCAACCTTGGGCGTCGTGGCCGGGCGCAAGGCAGGCAGGGGCACAGGATGCGATTTTGGCGTCGGTTGCGCATGCGTCATTGGCTTGGGGTGGGCCACGGGCTTGGCCTTGGGTGCTTGCCGCGAGCCTTTCATGATGGCGTTCAACTGCGCGGAACTCACCACCTCGACCGGCGTCGATTCTGCGGCATCCTGGAATTTCGGCGATGAGGCAAAATTGAACACGACAAAGCCCAGCAGTGCCAGATGCGCTGCCACG
>JAJZGX010000149.1 GCA_021804825.1 Pseudomonadota bacterium
CGGGCATTATCTCGGCAATGACCTGATTTTCGCGTTCAACGGCACCGGATCGACGGTTCAGCCGCACTACCGCCTCGATATTCTCCTGCATCAGGCGGTGCGGGTGCCGCTCGTCGATACCGTCACGGGACTTGCCTCGGCGGCCTCCGACAATGATCGGGCCGATTACAAGCTGATCGATCTGGCGAGCAACAAAGTGCTGGTGAGCGGCGACGTGGTGAATTTCGTCACCTATGATCGCACCAATCAAGGCTACACCAACCTGTCATCCTATGACGACGCCGAAGTGCGCAATGCGCAGATTCTGGCGGATCAGATCCACACCCGCATCGCCGCCTATTTCGCGCGCGGCGGCTGACCACGCAATGACGATCGTCGCGCCGCGCGAGATGGAGCGTTTTCTGGCGCGACCACCTGCGCAGACTGTGGTGTTTCTGGTGTTCGGGCCGGATGCCGGGCTGGTGAGCGAGCGGCTGCGGGCGCTGGGCAAAGGCCTGCGCGAGCGTGACAGCGAAGCGCTCGAAGTCGAAAACTTTGAAGGCAATGACATTGCCGACGAGCCTTTGGGTCTGATCGAATCGGCGCATATGGTGTCGATGTTCGGCGGCAAGAGGTTGCTGCACGTCAGCCTTGGCAGCAAATCCATCATTCCGGCTCTGGAGCGTCTGCTCAAGGATCCGCCGCAAGACGCGCGCATTCTGATCGAGGCGGGAGACTTGAAGCGCGACCAGCCATTGCGCAAGCTGATCGAGGCTCATGGCAACGCCGCCGCGCTGATTTGTTATCCTGACAGCGAGCAGGATATTGCAGCCCTGGTCGATGCCACTTTTGCCGAGGCGGGCCGCGCCCTCGATTCCGATGCGCGCGACATGTTGCTGGCGCATCTGGGGGCTGATCGGCTTGCGACCCGCGCCGAGTTGGAAAAACTGCTGATCTACACCCATGGTCAGGCGCGGGTGCAGCGCGCCGATGTCGAGGAGATTGTCGCCGATACCTCGCTGCTGGCGGTCGAAGGGCTTGTTGATGCCGCGTTTTCGGGCGACCTGACCGAAGTCGACGCGCGCTTGCAGCGCCTGCGGGCCGGCGGCAATACCAACGCGGTTCTGCCGCTGCTGTTACGCCAGGCTCTGGCTTTGCACCGGGCACGGCTGGAGCTTGATGTCGGCAAGCCACTCGATGCGGCGTTGCAAAGCCTCATGCGGCAGGGGTTTGGCGGGTCGATGCGGCAATCATTGACCGGCCAGTTGAAGGCGCTGAGCGCCCCGCGCCTGCAACAGATCATCGATGCCGTGCATCAGGCCGTCGCTTCGACGCGCAGCCTGCCGCAACTTGCCGAGCCGATGCTCGACCGGGTATTGTGGACCATCGCCCGGCGCAGTGGGCGCGCATGAAGGCGGTTGCTCTGCAACCAAAGCACCGCTTGCGTGCGGTGCTGTGCAAGGCCAATGGTTTTTCTTGTGATCGAAGTTCAGCCAAGGGGTCGTCATGCTCGAAACAACCGTTGCAGGCTCATTGCCCAAACCGGGCTGGCTCGCCGAAACCGAGCGGCTGTGGCCGGCATGGCGGCTCGAAGGCGAGGCGTTGCAGGACGGCAAGATCGACGCCACGATTCTGGCGATAAAATTGCAGGAAGATGCGGGCATCGACATTGTCAGTGATGGCGAGCAGGCACGCATTCATTTTGTGCATGGATTTCTGGCCAATCTCGACGGCATTGATTTTGGCAAGAAAACCATGATGGGCATTCGCGCCAACCGCTACAAGGCGGAAGTGCCGACCGTGACCGGGCCTATCCGGCGCAAGGGGCCGGTGCATGAAGCCGAGGCGCGCGCGGCTCGGGCCCATACGTCCCGCAAGCTGAAATTCACATTGCCGGGGCCGATGACGATCGTCGATACGATCGCCGACGAGCATTATGGTGACCGTGCCACGCTGGCACATGCCTTTGCCGAAGTGCTCAACGAGGAGGCCAAGGAACTGGCGGCGCTGGGTGTCGATATTGTGCAATTCGATGAGCCGGCCTTCAACGTCTACATGGCGGAAGTGGCGCAATGGGGCATGTCGGCGCTGGAGCGCGCCGCCCAGGGCCTCACCTGCACGACGGCGGTGCATATCTGCTATGGCTACGGCATCAAGGCCAACAATGACTGGAAGGCCACGCTCGGCGCGCAATGGCGGCATTATGAGCAGACCTTTCCGGTGATCGCCAAAAGCCGCATCGATCAGGTGTCGCTGGAATGCCGCAACTCGCACGTGCCTATGGAATTGATGGGTTTGCTGAAGGGCAAGGACGTGATGGTGGGCGCCATAGATGTCGCCAGTCCGCAGATCGAGACCCCTGAGGAGGTGGCGGCGACCCTTCGTGCTGCCCTCGCCTTTGTACCGGCCGAAAAACTGTTCCCTTGCACCAATTGCGGCCTTGCGCCGATTTCCGCAAGAATCGCCTATGGCAAGCTCGCGGCACTGGCCATGGGCGCAGAGCTGGTGCGCAACTCCTTGTGAACCACCCTGTGATGGCTTGAATTGGGTGCCGCTTTGCGGTCTAACGGCACAACTTTCTGCCTCAATCAGGTGCCCCTTACATGCCGATCTTCAGAGTTGCGACCATTCTCCCTGTTGTCATGTTGATTTTTTCCAATGTTTTCATGACTTTCGCATGGTATGGTCACCTGCGCTACAAAACCGAGGCCATGTGGCTGGCCGTGGTTTCAAGCTGGGGCATTGCGTTTTTTGAATATTGCCTGGCAGTGCCTGCCAATCGCATCGGGGTGGCGACCTATTCGGTCGCGCAGTTGAAAACCATTCAGGAAGTCATCACGCTCACTGTATTTGCGCTTTTCAGCACCTATATATTGAAACAGCCGCTCGGTTGGCACCAGTTTGTGGGCTTTGCGCTGATTGTCGCAGGCGCTGCCTTCATTTTTCAGGGCAAAGTTTGAAGCCTTGTTGATAGATTGCGTATTTGGGTTGACGCGTAACCGCTGGGGATGTTGGTTGCAGATATGATTGAGGCCTCCGCAGTCACCACAAGCAAGCGCTGGGCTCTGCCCAATCTGCTGACCTACGGGCGCGTGGTCGCGGTGCCGCTGGTGTGCCTGTTTCTCCTGCCCCCGCATACTGACTGGATGCGCTGGGTCGCCTTCGCGCTTTTCGCCATTGCCGCCGTGACGGATTTTTTCGATGGCTATCTGGCGCGGGCATGGCAACAGCAATCTTCGCTCGGGCGGATGCTTGACCCCATCGCCGACAAGCTGCTGGTGGCGGCGATCCTGCTGTCGCTGAGCGCCATCAGCACGATCAATGGCTGGTCGATCTGGGCGGCGATCGTGATTTTGTGCCGCGAGATTCTGGTATCGGGCTTGCGCGAATATCTGGCCGAGTTGCACGTCTCGCTACCGGTCACAAAAATCGCCAAATGGAAGACCACAGTGCAACTCTTGGCCTTGGGTTTTCTGATCCTCGGCCCGGCCGGTCATGCGATCCTGCCGCATACCGAGGTTTACGGCTTGGGCTTGCTCTGGCTGGCCGCGCTGCTCACGCTCTACAGCGGCTGGGATTATATGGTGGCCGGCTTGAAACATGTGGCGGATGATTGATGCGGCTTGTGTATTTTGCCTGGGTTCGCGAACGGGTCGGTCGTGCCAGCGAAGATATCGACCTGCCTGCCGATGTGCGCAGCGTCGATGACGTGATTGATTTTCTCGTGGCCCGCGGCGATGACTATGCGCACGCTTTTGCGGCCCGCAAGAGCATCCGGGCGGCGCTCGACAAGGCGCATGTGCCCGCCTCCGCGCCGATCGCCGGAGCGCGCGAGCTGGCGTTTTTTCCACCGATGACCGGTGGATGAGCATGGCTGAAACCTGCCCGATCACCATCAGCGTCGAGAGCGGCGATTTTGACG
>JAJZGX010000067.1 GCA_021804825.1 Pseudomonadota bacterium
ACGCGACCAGCCTGCGGCGCAGCATGATCAAGCGGGATTTCAACGCTGTCGGGTGTCGTCATTTCGTCGCCCCCATTGGGTCATCTGGTGGTTTTTTCGCACCCATGTGTAGCAGCAACCTTGTTGCAATGCAGCAATGACTCTATGCAAGCAGGGTTGTCGATCAACTGAGGGAATAAGCATGCTGGACATTGTCGCCGCGCCGCAACGCAACGGCGCGATATTTGATATTTTATGGCCCGGACAAGGGCAAACCGCAGCTGCCCGTTTGGCGCGCGGCACGGCTTTGGCATTTGTCGGCGCGTTGGCGCTGACGCTCTCTGCCAAGGCGCAGGTGCCGCTGTTTATCCCGATCACGCTGCAATCACTCGTGGTTCTGCTACTGGGCGGCCTGTTCGGCGCCCGTCTCGGGCTCGCCAGCGTGATGCTTTATCTGGGGGAAGGCGCAGCCAATCTGCCCGTCTTTGCGGGCACGCCAGAAAAAGGCATTGGTCTGGCCTATATGATGGGGCCGACAGGCGGCTATCTTGTCGGCTTTGCGATGGCCGTGCTGCTCATCGGCTATGCCGCCGATCATCGCCTCGATGGCTCACTCTGGCGGCGGTTGCTGGTGATGAGCCTTGGCCACGCGGTGATCTTTGCCTTCGGCTATGCCTGGCTGGTGCATTTTGTCGGCTATGACAAGGCCTGGCTGTTCGGTGTGGCGCCGTTCTATGCGGCAACCGTGATCAAGACGCTGCTGGCCGCCCTGTTGGCAACTGGCCTCTGGCGCAGCGCCGCTTTGCTCCGCGGTCTCTGAACGAGATCGGCAGGGTCGAGGCCGGGAAATCCCCACCTCGACCCGCGCCGGGCCGCCCTCAGCGCGGCCCTTCAAGGATCAACGCCGGACGACATGGCCGCCCGCCATGCCAGCTTAGCCGCCCTGCCCTGCCGCGATCACGTCTTCGAGCGTCTTCATGCCCGGCCTTACGGCATTGACCAGCACCGCCATATTGCCGGGAGCATGCTGGTTCTTCCACATCTTGGTGTGGGCACGCGGAATCTGCGCCCAGGCGAAAACTTCGGACATGCAGGGATCGATGCGCCGTTCGAGCACAAATTTATTCGCCGCCACGGCCTGCTTCAAATGCGCAAAATGCGAGCCTTGGATGCGTTTTTGCCGCATCCAGACATAGCGCGCATCAAAAGTCAGGTTGAAGCCGGTGGTTCCGGCGCAGAACACCACCATGCCGCCGCGCTTGACCACCAGACACGAGACCGGAAAGGTTTGCTCGCCCGGATGCTCGAACACCGTATCGACATCCTTCTTGCCGGTAATGTCCCAGATCGCCTTGCCAAATTTGCGGGCTTCCTTGGTCCAGACGTTGTATTCGTCGGAATTCACCTTCGGCATCTGGCCCCAGCAGGAGAAATCCTTGCGGTTGATGACGCCCTTGGCCCCGAGCGACATCACGAACTCGCGCTTGCTCTCGTCAGAGATGACACCAATCGGGTTGGCACCGGCCGCAGCGCAAAGTTGCACGCCAAACACGCCAAGTCCGCCCGATGCGCCCCACACCAGCACATTGTCGCCGGGCTTCAGGCGGTGCGGATCATGACCAAACAGCATGCGGTAGGCGGTCGCCAGAGTCAGTGTGTAGCTGGCGCTCTCCTCCCACGTAAGATGGCGCGGACGCTCCATCAATTGCCGGTCCTGCACCCGGCAAAATTGCGAAAATGAGCCATCGGGCGTCTCATAGCCCCAGATGCGCTGCGATGCTGAAAACATCGGATCGCCGCCGTTGCATTCTTCATCGTCGCCATCGTCCTGGTTGCAATGCACCACGACCTCGTCGCCCACCTTCCAGCGCTTGACCTTGGAGCCCACCGCCCAGACAATTCCTGAAGCATCCGAGCCGGCGATATGGTAGGGCTGCTTATGGACATCGAAGGGTGAAATCGGCTGGCCGAGACCGGCCCAGATTCCATTGTAATTGACCCCCGCCGCCATCACCAGCACCAGCACGTCGTGGCTGTCGAGGGTCCATGTCGGCACCACTTCAAGCTGCATCGAGTCTTCGGGCGCGCCGTGCCGCTCGCGGCGGATCACCCAGGCGTGCATGGATTTCGGCACATGACCGAGCGGTGGAATTTCACCAATTTCGTAGAGGTCTTTCACGTCTTTACCCCATCATGACTGAGCTGTATCCGTTAGCTTAGCATCACTGTTGCAGTGCACCATAGAGCATATTGGCTAATGCGGCCCGATCGATGCTTTTTTAGCGGCTTCGCTAACGAAAGCTTATATTCTTCGTGTTACCCAATGCCTGATGGGATGAATGCTTTTGAGGTCAGCCTACATCAAGAACGCTCGCTCAAGGACACTGACATGAACCAGTTATTCGGCCTGGACGAATATATAGGCGTTGAGTCCTACCTGCAATTGACCCTGCTTATCACCTTTATCGCTGTCATCGCGGGGGTATTCGGCTTTTTTTCGAATTACCTCATGAAAGAACACGGCTTTGGTGTCATCGGCAATGGCATATTGATTGTGGCAGGTTCGGCCGTTGGGCTCTATGCTCGGGCCAATTATGGGCAATATCAAGACATAACCGGCATCAACCTGACCGTATTCTACGTGGTTGGCGTCTCAACGCTGATGTTGTTCATATTCGGCGTGGTCAAAAGCTGGATCGTTCATTGACGGCGTCATTCAACCAGGACGTTGATAGTCCTTGATGTCGGAAAACGCGATCTGCGGCCATTTGTCCGCCTCATAGCGCAGGCCCCAGGCATTTTGCGCCATATAGACCGGCGCCCCATCAAGATCGTCAGCCAGCGAGGCCGGATAGGCGCGCATGAAGCGCTCCAGTTCGACCTGACTATCGGCGTTGATCCAGCGGGCAAGCTCAAAACGGCTCGGCTCGAAACTCACCGGCAAGCCATATTCACCGGCCAGCCGCTCGGTCAGCACGTCGAGTTGCAAGGCCCCGACCACACCGACCAGCGCGCCCGAGCCATCGC
Organism: Pseudomonadota bacterium; assembly: GCA_021804825.1. GTDB lineage: Bacteria > Pseudomonadota > Alphaproteobacteria > Rhizobiales > Beijerinckiaceae > REEB77. The sequence continues at coordinate 3,007 of JAJZGX010000067.1, forward strand.
GCGGGGTAAAAACCTGCACCACGCCTTCTTCGGCCATTTGCTGCAAGGCTTCGCGCAGTTTTTTGGCCTTCATGGCGTCGTTGAGCTTCACGCGGCGCAGAATTTCCGGCGCGAAACTGGGCACGCCACGAAAAGCAATGGTCTCGCCTTCCGTCAGTGTGTCGCCGATACGCAAGGTGCCGTGGTTGGGGATGCCGACGACATCGCCCGCAAAGGCCTCATCGGCAATGCTGCGGTCCTGCGCAAAGAAGAACTGCGGCGCGCTCAGCGTCATGGGCTTGCCGGTGCGCACCAGTTTGGCCCGCATGCCGCGTTGCAGCCGCCCTGAGCACACCCGCATGAAGGCAATGCGATCACGATGGTTTGGATCCATATTGGCTTGGATCTTGAACACAAAGCCGGTCATGCGCGGCTCACCCGGCTCAACCAGCCGCGTTGCTGCAGCAAGCGGTTGCGGTGGCGGCGCAAATTCGCGCAAGCCGTCAATCAGGTCACGAACCCCGAAATTGCGCAGCGCCGAACCAAAAAATACCGGACTCAAGTGCCCCTCGCGGAAGGCATCGAGATCAAATCTCTTCAAGCCATCGCGCGCCAGTTCAATGCCTTCAGCCGTATTGGCATGGGCCGGGCCGGTGCACAGCGCCGCCAGCAGCGGATCATCGGGGCCACCAACCGCAATCGGCTCATCGTCACGACCAAGCTGGCGCACCAGATCATGCCGCAAATCATAGGTGCCGACAAAATCACGTCCCTGCCCCAGCGGCCAGGTCAGCGGCGCGACATCGAGCGCCAGCGTCTTTTCGATTTCATCGAGCAGGTCAAACGGATCGCGCGCTTCACGATCCATCTTGTTGACGAAGGTGATGATCGGAATGTCGCGCAGGCGGCACACTTCGAACAATTTGCGGGTGCGTTCCTCGATGCCCTTGGCCGCATCAATCACCATGACCGCCGAATCGACCGCTGTCAGCGTGCGATAGGTGTCTTCGGAGAAATCCTCATGGCCCGGCGTGTCGAGCAAATTGAAAACGCAATTGCCATATTCAAATGTCATGACCGAGGTCACGACCGAAATGCCGCGTTCGCGCTCAATCCCCATCCAATCGGAGCGGGTCTGGCGGCGGTTGGCTTTGGCACGCACTTCCCCTGCAAGCTGAATTGCGCCTCCAAACAGCAGCAGCTTTTCAGTCAGAGTGGTTTTGCCGGCATCAGGATGCGAGATGATCGCAAACGTGCGGCGGCGTGCTACGGGATCGTCGGGCAAATTCATGGTAGCGGCTTATGAAGAAACAATGGCGGCAAAGTCAACCGCAGCCACGTTTGCCAAAGCCCGGGCCACGATGGTTCGCGACCTTCATGCCCCTCATCACATGCGCGAGGGGCGCGGGCGCGGGCGAGTGAGCGCTTCCGCAGTCAAGGGCTTTTCAAGGCGCAAGGCATTGGAGCCATCTTCGTAGAAATCTTCGACCTCGGCAAACTGGCGATAGCCAAGATTGCGATAAAGCGCGATGGCTCCGCCATTATCGGGCCGCACTTCGAGACGCATCCAATGGGCGCCGCGCAGCCTGGCGCTGGCCTCGCAAGCGCTCATCAACTTGCGGCCGACCCCCCGCCCGGCACAATCGGACGCGACCGCAATGGAATAAAGCCTGCCGACAATGGAGCGCCGATGGAAGGCCACCAGGGCATAAGCACAAATGCCGCGCTGCGCTTCTGCGATCAACATGCTCACCGAGGGCGCGCCAATGTAATAGCGCAAGCTGTCGCGTGGCAATTGATCATGCGAGAAGGCTGCCATTTCCAGGCGCTCGATCGCATCGAGATCATGCTTGAGCGCCCGTCTGATATGAACCTCCTCGGCATCGCGCTCCATCAGTTGGCCCCTTGCAGCGGAAAGGTCCATGTTTCGGTGAGCGTGCGCCCCGCAGCACTCAGGAATATCCGCAGATCGACACTTGCGCCTTCCGGCACGGCGAGATCAACAACGGCACGATAGCCCTTGAGCGCAGGGTTGGCGGCACCAGAAACATGTAAAATATCGGCCCCGTCGGCTGAAGCATTGACCTTGATCGTGGCTGCGTTCTGCGCAAACCAGGCCAATTCATCACCGACAAAATCAACCCTGATGCGGCGCGCGATCTTGTTGGGCTGGCGCGCCGGTGCCGGCAAAGTCGTGATGAAACTGTTCACGCAGCGCCCGCCGGGCGAAAGATGCGGCTGGTTCCGGGTTGCCGTGATGCGGTAGCGCAGATGCAGCGGCTCGCCCGGCGCCACATCGGCATCAGGCTGAAAGCTGGCGAATATATTGGCCTTTGTGGTATCGGGCGCCGGTGTCTCGACCAGGGCGATGCGGCCCGCACCAAAGCCCTCGATCGGCTCGATCCAGTAAGACGGGCAATTCTGGTAGGCGTGGCCAAGGCTCATGTAATGGCTGAAATGCCGGTCGCGCTGCATCAACCCGAATCCCTTGACGTCCGTCGCGGCAAATGACGAGACCAGCCGCACGGCTGGATTATGCAGGGGACGCCATAAAAACTCGCCACTGGCACCATGGATCAGCAGACCATCGGCCTCATGAACTTCAGGACGAAACGCATCGCGCACGCGCTGGTCATTTTCGCCACACATAAACAGGCTGGCAAGCCCCGCAAGGCCGAATTTCACGCCCGCCTTGCGCGCGTAGAGCGTCGCGGTGACCATCAGCGAGCTGCGCTCGCCCGGATAAAGCTCAAACTGAAACGCCCCGGTTGCGCCCGGCCCATCCAGCAACGCCAGAAAGGTCGCATGATCGGCATCGGCATCGCTCGCGCCAATCCATACCTCGCGGAAGGTCGCGGCACTGTCGGCGGCATCGTCACTCTGGACGTTGAGCGCCTGGCAGGTCGTGCCCGCCACCTGATTGCGTCCATAAAATCGAAACTGGCCGCCACCACGACATTCGAGCATGTCGTCGCGACGCGCAGGCGCGTTGAGCGGCCCCATGAGTTTGAACCCGGCAAAGCCAAAATTGATGGGGACGTGCTGCGGTTTCGGAACTGCCCCAAAATCGAACAGGTCGGCAAGATATGGGACGGGTGTCGCTATGCCATTGCGGATCGTGTTGACGGTCATCGCCTGCGGCCAAGGCCCGCCGCGCGGCAATAATTCGACGCTATAGGGGCTGTGTGCCCCCGATCGCAACGCCTTGGTGCTGCGGAACTGGATGGATTGCCATTGCTTTTCCGAGATGCCCCGCAGCGCCTGCGGCAGCGTGTCGCGCACCGCCACATAAGGCGCAGCCGCCATCTCGGCAGCGCGATGCACGAGGTCATCAAGCCCGAGTTTTGCGCTTTTTCCGGGCTTTACCGCTGCAAAGCCTTGGGTCGGCAGCAGGGTTCCAGCGCTGGCGAGGCCAGCCCCGATCGCAAAAAAATCTCGCCGCGACAGAGGTTTAGCTAAGGCCCGATTCATCCGTATAAATCCGCGCTGATATGACCCCATGGCTTTAGCGGGTGTCGAAGCGCGCAACAAGCGCCCTGCGTGGTTTGGCCCGAAACTTGTAATCCACATGTCAGCGGCGCTCGATGACAGATTTTGGGTGCCGCATTGGAACAAGCTGGGCGCTACCTCGTCGCAATTGTCGAACTGCAGGACATGTGGAGCAAATGCCGTGTTGAATGTGCCGGAATGGTTTGGGACTGCCGAATGGCAACTGCCGATGCCTGGCAAAGTCATCGGCATCCGCGCTCCGGTAGATGGCGAGACGCGCCCTGAGCCAGGCCCGACCGGCAATGGCTGGCATTATGTCGCCGCCGATCAGCGATATCTCGTTGAAGCGGTCAATTATCAGGCGGCGGCTCTGCATTTTGATGCCTGGATGGCTTTGATGGATCGCGCCATGGAAGCCAATGCGTTTTATGACCCCTGCTTCGCTCTGCCCGCCGCCTTGCACCTTGCCGCCTCCAAACGTCCGCAATTTTTGCTGGTCTGGGATGAAACCGGCGGCGAGCGCGCCAGATTATGTGGCCTGCTGCCGTTTCAATACCGCCGCACCCTGACCGGCCGCCCGCTCGCAGAAAATTGGCTGCATGATTTTGCCGCGCTCGGCACACCGCTGATCGACCGCGAACACGCTATTGAAACCGTGGATCTGATGCTCGACTGGTTGCGCCGTCAGAACGGCAGCACCGTCGGCTTGATGTTTCGCAAGCTTCGCGGCGATGGCGCCTTTGCTGGACTGCTGCGCACCCGCGCGGCGCTGACCGGGCGCGAGATGCGGGACTTTGACCGCCACGAGCGCGCCGCCCTGCTTGCAGACGATACCGGAGGCGACACGCTGGCGCGTTCGCTCTCCTCGAAAAAGCGCCGCGAACTGCGCCGCCAGCGCAACCGCTTGAGCGATCAGGGCGAACTGACCTACACATCGGCCCAGCAACCAGACGAAGTGCGCGCCGCGGCCGAGGAATTTCTGGCTCTGGAAGCTTCGGGCTGGAAAGGGGAGCGCGGCACGGCTTTTCTGAATGACCCCGGCAACAGCACGTTCCTTCGCACGTTGACACGGTTGCTGGCCCGCGATCGCAAATGCCGGATTGATGCCTTGCGCCTCGATGGCAAGCCTGTAGCGATGGGTGTCATGCTTCGCGACCGTGACTGCGCCTGGCTATGGAAGATCACCTTTGACGAAGCCTATGCCGCGACCTCGCCAGGCGTGCAGTTTCTGACGGATTTCACCCGCGCTCAACTCGCCGAACCGGGTTTGCGCATGACCGACTCGGCGGCCATTCCCAACCATCCGATGATCAATCATATCTGGCGTGACCGTGTGGCCATCACCGACACATTGATTTCGATGCGCACACACCAGACCCGGGGTTTCGCCCTGCATGCAGCGCTGGAGCGCATGCAAAGACACACGCGCGAACTGGCAAAGTCCATCTATTACCGGCTTCGCCACCTCAAGCGCACCTGATCTACGATAATTTGCCTGATCACGCTGGCGCTTATGCCGCGCGCCGCGAAACAAGCTTGCCTCTTGCATGCGCCGCGCTAACGCGATAGCAGAACGCCAGCGATAGAATAACCGCCGCTTGCGGAGTTTTGACCCCCATGACCTATGTCGTCATCGATAATTGTATCAAGTGCAAATATATGGACTGCGTTGAAGTGTGTCCGGTCGATTGCTTCTACGAAGGCGAGAACATGCTGGTCATTCACCCTGACGAGTGCATCGATTGCGGCGTGTGCGAACCTGAATGCCCGGCTGAAGCCATCAAGCCCGACACCGAGCCGGGCCTTGAATCATGGCTGAAGCTCAACAGTGACATGGCGAAGACCTGGCCCAACATCACCATCAAGCGCGATGCGCCTGCCGACGCCAAGGAATTTGACGGCAAGCCCAACAAGCTAGCGCAGTATTTTTCCGACAAGCCCGGCGAAGGCGACTGAGCCCCCGGAGATTCGCGCCAATGCAAATCCATGGGGTTTTGGTCAGCCGCCGTTAAGCATCGTCAAGGGTCGGTGCCGCAGAATCGCCGTTTCCCTTTGATTTTTGCGTAATCTTGTGGTATACGATTATTTAACGAGTTGGATGGTTCCTGTCCGGCCTCGGCTGATCCCATTTCCTGCCTTTTCAGGAAAATCGCTGATGCAGCAAGCCGTTAGTGGTTGCTGTGATATCGGGCGACTTTGGGAATCGCTGCCGCCAAAACGGGGCTGCCGACATCCTCCCTGAGGTTTGCGTAACATGACCATGGATAATTCTGACGTTGAGACCTTCGCTTCAGCAAGCAGCGAAACGGGGGCCAATCCACCGCGTCGCAAGGCTGCGACCGCGAGCAAACCAGCCGCAAAGCCTGCCGTTACGCGCGGCGGCTTCAAGGTTGGTGAGTTGATCGTGTATCCGGCGCATGGCGTTGGCGAGATCAAGACCATCGAGGAGCAGGTGGTTGCCGGTTTCAAGCTGGAATTATTCGTCATTTACTTCATCAAGGACAAGATGGTGCTGAAGGTGCCGACGCCCAAGGCGACGGCGGTTGGCATGCGCAAGCTCGCGGAACCGGCTGTGATGAAGCGGGCCATGGAGACATTGGCGGGCCGGGCGCGAATCAAGCGCACCATGTGGTCGCGCCGGGCGCAGGAATACGAATCAAAGATCAACTCCGGCGACCTCGTGCAGGTCTGCGAAGTGGTGCGCGATCTTTACCGCTCCGAGACCCAGCCCGAGCAATCCTATTCCGAGCGCCAGCTCTATGAAGCCGCGCTCGACCGCGTGGTGCGGGAAGTTGCCGCGGCACACGATGTGACCGACACCGAGGCCACTCAGTTGATCGAAGCGCAGCTGCAAAAGAGCCCGCGCCGCACGAGCAAGGCTGCGGCAGAAGGCGATCAGGGCGCAGACGAGGCGGCGCTGGAAGCCGAGATCGACGGCGAAGTCGAAGAAGCGGCCTGAGAAAGTTCAAGCGCCGGGCGTCACCTGCACGCCCGGCCTTGTACCCAACTTCAAATCGCGCAACTTCAAATCGCGCAACTTCAATGGGCTTCGTCCCAATTGGCGGCGGCGCGCGCGTCCACCTGCAAAGGCACACGCAGTGCCAAAGCCGGCAGAGCGGCATTGACCATCACGGCGCGGGCCGTGGCAATGGTTGCATCGATCTCGCCGTCCGGCACCTCGAACACCAATTCGTCATGAACTTGCAAAAGCATGCGCCCGCTCAGCCTTTTTGATGCAAGTGCATCATCCATGCGGATCATGGCGCGACGGATGATATCGGCTGCGGAACCCTGAATGGGCGCGTTGATCGCCGCGCGTTCATTGAAGGCGCGCTCGGAAGGATTGCCGGAATTGATGCGCGGGTAGTGGCATTTGCGCCCGAAAATGGTGGTCACGAAGCCTTGTGCCCGCGCCTGTTTGCGCATGGCGTCCATATAGTCGCGAATGCCGGGAAAGCGCTCGAAATATTTCTTGATATAGGCACCGGCCTCTTCGCGCGAAATACCGAGTTGATTGGCAAGACCAAACGCCGAAATCCCATAAATTATGCCAAAATTGATCGCTTTGGCACGGCGACGCACATCGGAAGGCATGTCTTTCACCGGAACACCAAACATTTCCGATGCGGTCATAGCATGAATGTCGAGCCCTTCGGCAAAAGCGCGGCTCAGTTGCGGAATCTCGGCCACATGCGCCAGAATCCGCAATTCGATCTGCGAATAATCGGCAGAGATCAGCTTGTGTCCCGGCGCAGCGATGAACGCACGCCTGATCCGCCGCCCCGACTCGTTGCGCACCGGAATGTTTTGCAGGTTGGGCTCGCTCGATGACAGCCGACCCGTGGTGGTTGATGCAAGTGCATATGAAGTGTGCACTCTGCCGGTTTCAGGGTTCAGAAAGGTGGGCAGCGCATCGCTGTATGTCGATTTGAGTTTCGCGAGTTGACGCCAGTCAAGCAGCCGCGCCGCAAAGACATTGCCCTCCGACGCCAGATCATCGAGCACACTGGCGGAGGTTGACCAGGCACCGGTCGGCGTCTTCTTGGCGCCGGGCAAGCCCATCTTGCCAAAAAGAATATCGCCCAATTGCTTGGGCGAGCCGAGGTTGAAACTCTCGCCAGCGAGGTCATGAATTTCAGCTTCGAGCCGCGCCATATCCTGCGCAAATTCGCCCGAAAGTCGAGACAGCATGGCGCGATCGATCGAAATCCCGCGCCGCTCCATGCGCGCCAGCACGATCGGCATGGCCCGCTCCAGAGTCTCATAAACGCTGGTCATGCCCTCCGCGACGAGGCGCGGTTTCAGCACCTGCCACAGCCGCAAAGTCACATCTGCGTCTTCCGCCGCATAGGCGGTGGCGGCATCGAGCGGCACCTGTGCGAAAGAAATCGCCGCCTTGCCGGTGCCGGTCACCTCTTTGTAGGCAATGGGTTGATGGCCGAGATATTTCACGCTCAGCGCATCCATGCCGTGGCCGTCACCGCCAGCGCCCGCATCCAGCACATAGGACAGCAGCATCGTATCGTCGAACGGCGCGACCTCGATGCCGTGGCGCACGAACATCAACCAGTCATATTTCATGTTCTGGGCGATTTTCAGCACCGAGGGCGACTCGAGCAGAGGCTTCAACGCGTCCAGAACCGCGCGGGCAGCGAGTTGCCCAGCTACCAGTTCGTGCCCCTGAAACAAATCGCTCGTCGCCGAAGCGCGGTGGGCCAACGGGATATAGCAGGCCCGTCCCCCCTTCAGCGCCAGTGAAATGCCGACCAGTTCCGCCTGCATCGGATCGAGCGAACTGGTCTCGGTGTCCACCGCGACCACGCCTTCCGCCATGGCCTCCCGCACCCAGCGCGCCAAAGCCTCCGAATCCTGCACGGTTTCATAGCGGCTGCGGTCAAGCACTGTGGCCTTGGCGTCGGCCAGACGCGTGCCCGCCAGTGCTTGCGGCGTCATCCCCTCCGACGCCGACCCTTCAGGGGCATCGGCAACCGCAACGGCTTCAGGTTGCGGCTTGGGCACGCCGTCACGGCCCTGCCAGCCGTTCGGCCCGGCCACGGTGGCATCCGGTTCGACCTCGGCCAGTTCGCAACCATAAATATCCGCCGCCCGCCGCGCCAAGGTTGAAAATTCCATCGCCTTGAAAAAGCCGATCAGCGGCTGCGGTTCTGGCGCGATCAGGCGCAAATCATCCAGCGGCACTTTCAGGGCCACATCTTCCACCAATTGCACCAGTTGACGCGAAATGCGGATTTTCTCGATAACGGCCGGATCGGTCAAAGTCTCGCGCTTTTTTGGCTGCTTGATCTCGTGCGCCCGCGCCAAAAGGCTTTCGAGATCACCATAATCATTGATCAACTGGGCGGCGGTCTTCACACCAATGCCCGGTGCGCCCGGCACATTGTCGGAAGCATCACCCGCCAGCGCCTGCACCTCGACCACCCTTTCGGCGCCAACCCCGAAATAGGCCATCACCTCGGCCGGGCCGATGCGCCGCTCTTCACGCTCGCCGGAGGCAGGATCATACATGGCGATGCCATCGCCCACCAGTTGCATCAGGTCCTTGTCCGCCGAAACGATCAGCACATCGGCGCCGCGCGCCCGTGCCTGGCGGGCATAGGTGGCGATGAGATCATCGGCCTCGTAAGTGTCCTGCTCGATCGGGATCAGCGAAAATGCCCGCACAGCGGCGCGCATCAGCGGGAATTGCGGGATGAGATCGGCGGGCGGATCAGGCCGATGCGCCTTGTATTCCGGGTAAATCGCCCGCCGGAACGAATTTTCCGACTTGTCGAAGATGATGGCAAGATGCGTAGGCTTGATCCCGGCCGCGCCATCGCGCACGAACTGGAACAACTTATTGCAAAACAACCGCACGGCGCCATTGGGCAGACGATCCGAGCGGAAATTATACTTCGGGTCTTGCCGCATGGATTGAAACCAGGCGCGAAAGACAAAGGATGAGCCATCAACCAGAAAAACATGGTCGCCGGGCTGCACGGGAGCGGAAGTTTCAGTCATGATGTGACCTTATCAGAGCGTGCGCCAGAGTGGAAACGGGGGCCGTCATGTTACCGCGGCTTCCACGCCAAAATGTGGTGCCGGGTGCGCGCGCGCCATCTGCGCCTTGCCGCGCCGGGCCGCTGGCCTTAAAGCTGTCAGCCACACGCAATCATGTCTGACAAGGAAACGCGCATGTCCCAACCGCTGGTGCTTCATCCCGATCGGCTGTTTCCTGCCGATTCCACAACCCGCGATGTCGCACGGCGGCTATATGCGCTGGTGGAGCGCCTGCCCATCGTTTCGCCGCATGGCCACACCGACCCGCGCTGGTTTGCCGAAAACGAAGCCTTTCCCGATCCGGCAACCTTGCTGGTCAAGCCGGATCATTATATTTTCCGCATGCTCTATAGTCAGGGCGTGAAACTGGAAGATCTGGGTCTGGCGCGCCGCGACGGTGGCCCTGTCGAAACCGATCCGCGCAAGATCTGGCGCCGTTTTGCCGAACATTATCATCTCTTTGCCGGAACGCCGACGCGTCTCTGGCTCGATCATGTGTTGGCCACCCTGTTCGACATCGACCAGCGCCTTTCGGGAGCCACCGCGGATCGAACCTACGATTCGATCGCCGAGAAGCTGGCAAGCCCGGAATTCCGGCCGCGCGCCTTGTTCGAGCGCTTCAACATTGACGTTATCGCCACAACGGAAAGTCCGCTCGACGCGCTCGCCAGCCATGCCGCCTTGCGCACCTCCGGCTGGTCGGGGCGCATTGTCACCACCTATCGGCCAGATCCGGTGGTTGACCCTGATTTCGCAGGCTTTGCTGATAATCTGCGGCAATTTGGCGAGATCACGGGTTGCGACACCGGCACTTATGCAGGCTATCTCGAAGCCCACCGGCAGCGCCGGGCGTTTTTCCGAGCGCATGGCGCAACCGCGACCGACCACGGCCACCCCACGGCACTGACCGCCGATCTGGCCGGCATGGAAGCCTCCGCCCTTTATGACAAGGTGAAGCATGGTCAGGCCAGCGCCGCCGATGCCGAACTGTTTCGCGCGCAGATGCTGACAGAAATGGCGGCGATGAGCCTTGCCGATGGCATGGTCATGCAAATTCACGCAGGCTCCATGCGTAACCATAACCCGCTGATTTACAACACATTCGGTCGCGATATGGGCGCCGATATGCCAACCCGCACCGATTATGTTCATGCCCTCAAGCCGCTGCTCGATCGCTTTGGCAACGAGGCTGCGCTCACCATCATTCTGTTCACGCTGGACGAAACGGTTTATGCGCGCGAACTGGCACCACTGGCCGGGCATTATCCAGCCCTGCGCCTCGGCCCGCCGTGGTGGTTCCATGATTCGGTCGAAGGCATGACCCGATTTCGCCAGCAGGCGATTGAAACCGCCGGTTTCGCCAATACGGTCGGCTTCAATGATGACACAAGAGCCTATCTCTCGATTCCCGCCCGTCATGATGTGGCCCGACGGGTTGATTGCGCAACGCTGGCACAAATGGTGACAACCCACCGCATGGAGGAAGACGAAGCCGCGCGGCTGGTGGTGGCGCTGGCAGGCAGCATGGCCAAGACCGCCTATCGCTTGTGAGAAGGCCCAGGCACTGCGCCAATCCGCCGCTCGCTTTTGCGCGCGTGCGTGCTTATAAGGCTCGGATCATGACACTGACCAACACTGAATCGGCGACGCAAGCGTCGGAGGCCCCGAAGGTCACCCGGCGCAACCCTCTGGCGGCGCTGGCCCCGTTGCTTCCCTTCGTGCGCAACTATCACGGCCGCATTCTCGCGGCGCTGGGGGCACTGGCGCTGGCATCGGCAGCAACATTGGTGGTGCCGGTCGCCGTGCGCCGCGTCATCGACATTGGCTTCGCGCCCGCTCAGGCCAGCGCTATCAATGCCACCTTCATCGGGCTCATCGCGGTGGTGGGTGCGCTCGCCCTGGCTTCGGGCCTGCGCTATTATCTCGTCATGACCATCGGTGAGCGCGTGGTGGCGGATTTGCGCAAAGCCGTCTTTGCGCATCTCGCCTCGCTCGACGCACGCTTTTACGACACCGCCAAAACTGGCGAACTGGTCTCCCGGCTGACCGCCGATACGACGCAGCTTAAATCCACTTTCGGATCATCCGCGTCTGTCGCACTGCGGAATTTTTTCCTGTTCGTCGGCTCGGTTGGCCTGATGATCTATTCAAGTCCGCATCTTTCGGCGCTCACTTTGGTTGCGATCGTGCTGATCGTCGTGCCGCTGGTCGTCTCCGGCCGCGGCGTTGGCCGCAGGGCGCGGCGCGCGCAGGATCGTCTGGCCGAAGCCACCGCGCTCGCCTCGGAGAATCTGAGCGCCGTCAAGACCATGCAGGCCTATGGCGAGGAACAGCGCACCGTTGCGCGTTTCGGCGCGGCTGTGCGCGAGGCCTATGAAGCCGCCCGCCTTGCCTTGCAGGCACGTGCTGTTCTGACCGCCGTGGCGATATTTGTCGCTTTCAGCAGCGTTGTCGGCGTGTTGTGGTTCGGCGCGCATGACGTGCTGACCGGCGCGATGACCGCCGGACAATTGTCGCAATTTCTGCTCTATGCCGTGCTGGGCGCCTCGTCTCTGGGCCAGCTCAGCGAAGTCTGGAACGAACTCACCGCCGCCGCCGGGGCCGCCGGCAGGCTGGCCGACATTTTGAGCGTCAAGCCCGGCATTGTCGCGCATCGTCCC
>JAJZGX010000150.1 GCA_021804825.1 Pseudomonadota bacterium
CTGGGCATCAGCCTAGCGGCGCTGACGCTCGACCTTTGGCGTCTGCGCACCCATTGGCAGGCAGCGCGCGTGCTGCGCGCTGTGGGCTGGCGACTGACGCTGCCAATCATCACCGCGCTCGCGACGCTGTGGCTGGCCGGGCCGCAAACGCCGCTGGCCATCAACGCGTTGCTGGCGCTGGGCATGGTCGCGCCGCTTGGCCCCAGTCTCTATCGCATCGCCTTCGAGCCCTTGGCGGAGGCTTCGGTGCTCACGCTGCTGATCACCGCCGTCGGCGTGCACCTCGCGCTCGAAGGCATGGGCCTGTTGATTTTTGGCGCCGAAGGCTTTCGCGCCCCGGCCTTGTCGTCAGCGCAGATCGCCGCTGGCCCCCTCACCATCAGCGGGCAATCCGTGGCAATTTTTATGGTCACGGCGCTGGTCATGCTGGCGCTATGGCTGGTGTTCAGCCGCACCCTGACCGGCAAGGCCCTGCGCGCAACCGCCATCAACCGCACCGGCGCAAGGCTTGTCGGCATCAGTGCAACGCGCGCCGGTGCACAGGCCTTCGGCATTGCCGCCACCATGGGCGCCTTGTCGGGGATACTCATCGCGCCGGTCACGACACTTTATTACGACACCGGCTTCATCATCGGCCTCAAGGGCTTTGTCGCGGCCATCCTCGGCGCCCTCACCAGTTTCCCGCTCACCGTGCTCGCCGCCGCCGCCGTGGGTCTCACCGAGTCGCTCACGGCGTTTTTTGCGAGTGAGTTCAAAGACGTCGTGGTTTTTTCGCTGATCCTGCCGGTGCTGCTCATCCGCTCGCTGCGCCATGCCCGCGCTGAGGACGAAGAATGACCCGCATGAGCAACTCAACACTGTCAATCGTGGCGGCGGCCGTGATCTTGCTGTTGCCCTTGGTGCCGGGCGTGCCGGCCTATCTGTTCGACCTGTTTGATAATATCGGCCTTGCCGCCTTGGTTGCGACCGGTCTGGTGCTGCTGACGGGCGTTGGTCGGCTGACCTCGTTCGGTCAGGCGGCTTTCTGCGGCATCGGCGCCTATGCGACCGGCCTGCTGACCACGAAATTCGGCTGGTCGCCTTGGGCGACCCTGCCGATGGCGCTGGTTGCGAGCGGTCTGGTCTCCTTCGTGCTTGGCGCCTTCACCGTGCGGCTTTCCGGGCATTTTCTGCCTCTCGGCACCATTGCCTGGGGCATGTCGCTGGCACTGTTGCTCGGCAGTTTTGCCTTTGCGGGCGCACATTCGGGCATTGGCGCGATCCCGCCGCTGCGTATCGGCGGGCTGGCGCTGCTCCAGCCCAACCAGATTTATGGGGTCATCTGGGCCTGCGTGCTGCTGGCGGTGGGCCTTTGCCATAATCTCCTGCAATCGCGCTTTGGCCGCTCGGTGCGCCTGCTTCGCCAGAGCGCCATGGCCGCGGCGGCCTTTGGCATCCACCCGGCGCGGGTAAAGCTGTTTATCTTCGTGTTCGCGGCCATGCTGGCGGGGCTTTCCGGCTGGCTGTTCGCGCATGACCAGCGCGCCATCAACCCAACCTCCTTCGGCATTGACGCAGGCATTCGCTACCTGTTCATGGCGGTGGTTGGCGGCGGCGGTTACATCTGGGGCGGCGTTGCTGGTGCCGCCTGCGTGCTGATCCTGAAAGACGTGCTGGAGCAGGTGCTGCCCCTGGTCTCGGCCAACCCCACCCAGATCGAGGAAATCTGCTTCGGCATCATCCTCGTCGCCATATTGCAGATGGCGCCAGAAGGCCTCTGGCCGCTGCTGGCGCGCCTGCGCCCGGCACCTCGGCCCGAAGCGACCGCCCCCGCCCCGATGCCGCCACCCGCGGCCCCAACCCGCAAGGAGGCTTCGATGGAAATGCTGCGCCTCGTCGGCCTCGGGCGCAAATTTGGCGGCCTCAACGCCGTCGATAATGTTGGTTTCGCAGTGCGAAACGGCGAGATTGTCGGGTTGATCGGCCCCAATGGCGCGGGCAAATCGACCACCTTCAACATGATTTCAGGGGCTTTGGAACCAAGCGCTGGCGAAATCTGGCTCAAAGGCCAGCGTATCGATCACCGCACGCCGCAGGCGATTGCCGGACTTGGCCTCGCGCGCACCTTTCAGCACGTCAAGCTGGTGCCCGACATGAGCGTGCTGGAAAATGTGGCTCTGGGGGGCCATCTCACTGGCCGCGCCGGGCCTCTGCACGCCATGGCGCGGCTTGAGCGCAGCGAAGAACGCGCGCTTATGGCGCAAGCACGGGCGCAGACGCTGCGGGTGGGGCTGGGCGGCGTCATCGACCGGCCGGTCGGCACACTCGCCTTGGGCCAGCAAAGGCTCGTTGAAGTTGCCCGCGCCCTTTGCAACAACCCCGATGTGCTGCTGCTCGATGAACCCGCCGCCGGTTTGCGGCATTTTGAAAAGCAGGCACTCGCGGCGTTGCTGCGCGAATTGCGCGCCGAAGGCCGGGCGATTTTGCTGGTTGAGCATGACATGGGCTTTGTGATGGAATTGACCGACCATATCATCGTACTCGAATTTGGCCGCAAGATCGCCGAAGGCGCGCCCGATGTCATCCGAACCAGCAAGGATGTCATTCGAGCCTATCTCGGAGCTGAAGCATGAGCGAGGCGGTCCTCACCCTGCAAAATGCCAGCGTCAGCTATGGCGCGGTCGAGGCGGTGCATGGCGTCTCGCTCAGCGTCAAGGAAGGCGAGATCTTCACCGTCATCGGCGCGAATGGAGCAGGCAAGACCACGCTCCTCAATGCAGTGATGGGGCTGCTGCCGCTGCGCGGTATTGCCACCTTTCAAGGCCGCGCCATCCATGACCTTTCCATCGAGCAGCGCGTTGCCAAGGGCATGGCTCTGGTAGCCGAATCGCGTGAGCTTTTTGGCGCCATGAGCGTGCTCGATAATCTGCGCCTCGGTGCCTGGACACGGCGTCGGAACAACGATGGCGACGACATTGAAGCGGTATTTGCCCGCTTTCCCCGGCTGAAGGAGCGGATGGAGCAGCGCGCCGACACCATGTCGGGCGGCGAGCGCCAGATGCTGGCCATCGGCCGGGCGTTGATGTCCCGCCCGAAATTGCTGATGCTCGATGAGCCCAGCCTCGGCCTCGCGCCGCGCATCGTCAGTGATATTTTTCAGGTTATCGAAACTTTGCGCCAACAGGGCACGGCGGTGCTGCTGATCGAGCAAAATGCGAGGGCCGCTCTGGCGGCAGCGCAACGTGCCGCCGTGATGGAACTCGGCCACTTCACGAGCCAGGGCGCAGCGTCCGACATCGCTGCCGATCCGGGGATCATAAGCAGCTACCTCGGGCTGCATTAAGCCGCCTGATCGCCTTGGTGCGGGCGCGCCAAAACAAAGCTGGCGCTCAGGCCTCGTGCCAGCGTTTCAGCGCCGCTTCATCGGCCTCGCGCGCGTCCACCCAGGCCTTTTCGCCACCTTGCTGCACATGCTCCTTCTTCCAGAAGGGCGCGCGGCTCTTGAGAAAATCCATGATGAAATCGGTCGCCGCCAGCGCCGCTGCGCGATGCGACGAAGCACAAATCACCGCGACAATCCGCGCACCAGGGGCGATCACACCATAGCGATGGCGGATCACGATCCCCAGCAATGGCCAGCGTGCCGAAGCTTCCTGCGCGATGCGGTTGAGTTCGGCTTCCGCCATGCCGGGGTAATGCTCGAGTTCGAGCGCATCTAGCTCGCCTGCTTCATCGCGGCAAAGACCAACAAAACTGGCGATGGCCCCGATATCGTGCCGCCCATCGCAGAGCCGCGCCGTGTCGGCGGCAACGTCAAAATCGCCGCTCTCGACGCTGATGGTGATCGGGCAGG
>JAJZGX010000068.1 GCA_021804825.1 Pseudomonadota bacterium
ATATTGAAAAGCAGCATTTTTTGTGAAATTATATTTAACCCAGCGCGAAAGCGAATAAAACATCATCAATGCGATGAGAATGAAAATCCCGTATTGATAAATATATGCCGCGGTGAGCAACATGAGTTCGTCAACTCCGGTATGTTACGATGTAATCGTAATTTCAAATGATTTCGGCAACGTTAAACAGTAAAATTGTTGTAATTATCCAGATGATTCCGGTCTTGAGAGCGGGGGTTGCGGTGGCGAGGCGCTCATCAACGAAGGTTATGGCGTCAAACGCCTCCGCGTGCCGATCCGCAGCACAGGCGAGATCATTGCCGCCTTCATGGTTGCTCCGACCGATTTCCGCCGTGGAAACGGCCAAAGTGTCGTGCTGAAAAAAGGGCAATCAGCAGTGCGCCAATGGCAAGTGCGATGACATCACCGGCATTCCGCAGCCTGAAATCGCCCACCCGGCAAACGAGCAGGTAACCGGCGATGATATTGGCAAAGCCCCAAAGCACGTTGACGGTCGAGGAAGAAAGCCCCTCGCCCGGCGGCGTGGCAAACGGGCTCTGAAACGGGCGTCCTGTCATGCCGCTGACGACATGGGGAACCGAATTGGCGAAGAAGGCGCCGCCAAAGACATAGGACAAGAGCTGAAGCGCGTGCATCTCATGCACTCCTCTTTGACAAAAGCTCGATGATCTGCTGGCTCGTGCCGGTTTCGCCCAGTCGCGGAAAGACGTTGCGGATGCTGTAATCATGGGCTTCGGCGCGCATGTCGGTCATGGCGTCGAGCGCGAGGGTGACGTTGAAGCCCTGCTCGTAGGCCTGGCGGGCGGTCGCCTCGACGCCGATGGCGGTCGCGACCCCGACGATCACCACTTGAGTGACGCCGCGCGCATGCAGGCGTGCCTCCAGATCGGTGCTGGCGAAGGCGCCCCAAGTCCGCTTCGTCACGAGGATGTCGCCGGGTTGTTGATTCAACTCCGGGATGAGGTCGCTCCAGCCCTCCGGGCGCGATGTTGCAGGGCGCGGCTGCTCGGTGCGGCCGGGGGCGCCACCTGCGACATTGACGAGCACCACAGGCAGGCCGTGCTCGCGGAAGGCATCGGCAAGGGCGCGCGCCCGCTCGATGACGCCGCCAATGGCGTGAACAACGGGCAGGCCGACGATGCCTTTTTGCAGATCGACGATGATCAGCGCGGTATTCGGGTCAAGAGTCGACAGAGTCACGGGATTTTCCTACGTCAGTTCACGATGCTTTTGGCTCGGGGTAGTCGGCGCCAAGCGAGATCGGCTCCCACTTGTCGATTTCTGCGGTCAGGCGCGCGAGCTTGGCGCGGACGGCCCTCAAGCCGATAGCGCCGAGGATGAGGTTGAGCGGCGGCGCGTTGCTGTCGACCGTCGCGATGATCGCTTCGGCCGCGCGCACCGGATCGCCGGGCTGATGACCGCTGTTCCGGGCGATCAGGTCAAGCCGCTCATGCACCGTTGCCTTGTAGGCGTCAATGCGCCGCCCGGACGATTGCAGCGAGCGGCCACCCCAATCGGTGCGGAACGGGCCAGGCTCGACCAATGTCACTTTGATCCCAAGGGGCGCAACTTCCTGCGACAGCGCCTCGGAGAGGCCGACCACGGCGAATTTGGTTGCTGCATAATAGGACGAACCCGGATTGCCGACCAGGCCGCCAACCGAAGCAATATTGACGATATGGCCGGAGCCGCGTTGGCGCATCCGGGGCAGCACAGCTTTGGTCATTTCGATCAGGCCGAACAGGTTGGTTTCGAACTGCGGCCGGTAGCCCGACGCCTCGCCTTCCTCGAAGGCGGTCAAATAGCCATAACCAGCATTGTTGACGAGAACGTCGATGTCGCCCGCCGCGGCCACGGCGGCGGCAATGTCGGCGCTGCTGGTGACGTCGAGCTTGAGCGCGGTGGCATTGGCATGGCCTGCCACCAGATCGGCGATTTGCTCCGGCTTGCGGGCGGTGGCGATGACGCGCTCGCCACGTGCGATCAGAATTTCCGCCAGCGCGCGGCCAAAGCCCGTGGAGCAGCCGGTAATGAGCCAGGTGCGGTTGTTGTTTGACATCAAGATGGTCCTTGTCATGCTGATCACGAGGCAAGCAGGCCGGGGGTGTTGGTGCCGATCGACCTTGGGTCTCGCAATCATCGGTTCGAGGTGCTTGCATCATATATTGATGCGAAATGGCTCAGCAATGATGTAATGCGGGCACCAGCTTGGGTGAAGATTTTTGTCCGTGCTGCGCGGTGATGCCGCCCAACTGACCATGTTCGCTCTTAGGGCAAAACATCGCAGCCTTCGGGAGCTGCGCGCAGATGCTGCCTTGCGGTGACGACAATGAAATGGATTTTGCAGGTATCGCGTTCGTCAATCCGATAGGCATCGAAAGAATGTTAGGCCTGGCAAGTAAATCTTCTGGCGCTTAACCTGCGTGCCATCGTAATGAGGTCAAGTGATGACCAGATTCAAGTTCCTGCACGCGGCAGACATCCACCTCGACAGCCCCTTGCGGGGTCTTTCGCGCTATGAGGGCGTGCCGGCAGACGAAATTCGCATTGCGACGCGCACGGCGCTGAACAATCTCGTCGATGTGGCCATCGAGGAGCGCGTGGCATTCATCGTGATTGCCGGCGACATCTACGATGGCGATTGGCAGCATTTTGGAACGGGCCTGTTTTTCTGCGCGGCGATGGGCCGACTGGAGAAAGCTGGCATTGATGTATTCCTGCTGTTTGGCAATCACGATGCGGAATCGGTCCAGACCAAGAAGCTGCCGCTTCCGAAGAATGTCCGCACCTTTGACACCGAGAAACCCGCAACCTTCATCCACGAGGCCACGGCAACGGCGCTGCATGGGTGGAGCTACAAGATCAAGGACACGCGCGCGAACCTTGCCGCCTCCTATCCCGCCGCGCTGCCCAATCATTTCAACATCGGTGTGCTGCACACGGCGCTGACGGGTGGGAATCCCTCGCATGCGCCCTACGCGCCCAGTTCACCGGCGGAGCTTGCGGCCAAGACATATAACTATTGGGCGCTCGGGCATGTCCATGATTTCGAGGTGGTGTCCGAGAGTCCGTTCATCGTCTTTTCCGGCAATATTCAGGGGCGCAATATCCGTGAATGTGGCGTCAAGGGTGCCGTGATCGTGACCGTCGAAGATGGGGCAATTGTCGATCCTTTGCGGCTGATGCCGCTTGACGCCGTGCGCTGGGCGCGCGTCGAGGTCGACACCGAAAATCTGGAGCATGAGCACGACATCGAAACCTGCGTTCGTGACAGGCTCAGCCACGCCTTTTCCGAAGCGGATGGTCGCCCGCTGGTCGTGCGGGTCACGCTCACGGGGCGCACTGTGCTGCACGGGGCGTTGGTGCGCCGACGCGAGCAATTGCGTGAAGATATTCGCGGCATTGCAATCGCGATATCGGATCAGCTCTGGATCGAAAAGCTGGTGATCGAAACCGAGGCCATGTCGGTGCCGGTTTCCGGTGCGGCGAGTGTGGTCGAGGAACTGGGCGCACTGCTGGCATCAGGAAGCCGGGATTCGGCGCTGACCAGCGCATTTGAAGCCGAGATGGACGAGTTCCTCGCCAAGATACCGCCAGATCTGGGAAGTGATGACGATCTTCTGGGCCGCCTGCGCGGCGGGGCCGTTCCGGGCCTGCTCGAAGACGCCGGGGTCGTTCTTCAGGGCCAACTCAATCATGGTTCTGACTGATGCGCCTTGCTGAGCTCAACCTCCTCAAATATGGCCGGTTTGACGGCTGCGACCTTCATTTTCCGTCGCAGATGCCCGACCTGCAGATCATTTACGGGCCGAACGAGGCGGGCAAGTCGACAACGATGTCGGCGATCTCGGATCTGCTATTCGGCTTTCCCAACCGCACTCGCTTCGATTTCCGCCACGACAAGCAGTTGCTTCGGGTTGGCGCCGTGCTGGAGGCGGACGGCACGCCTGTCGCGCTCCGGCGCAAAAAGGGCCGTAATGGAACCTTGCTGGACAGCCAGGATCGCGTTGTGGATGAGGGGCGGTTATCGGCGCTGCTCGCTGGATATACAGCTGACAGCTTCCTGCACATGTTCAGCCTTGACCACGGACGGCTGCGCGAGGGCGGCAGAGCCATTCTTGAGGCTGAGGACGATATTGGTCAGGCGATCTTTGCCGCCGGGTCAGGCCTTGTCGGGGTTGCCCGATTACTCGATGCGCTGGAAACGGGTGCGCGGGCGATTTGGACCAAGCGCGCCGGCAACACATCCTACCACATCGCCTTCAGGGCGTTCGAGGAGGCCAAGAGCCGCCTGAAAGCAGCGCAGATGAAGCCTGCCGCATGGGACGAGATGCGGCTCAATCTTGCACGGCTGGAAGGCAAGCTCGCCGATCTGCGCAAACGCCGGACGGCGCTTGATCGCGACCGTGAAAAAATCGAGCGTCATCGTCGCGTGTTGCCGTCGGCGGCACTTTATCGTCAGGCGACCAAAGAGCTCGAGGATCTGGGCAATGTCATAGACCTGCCTGCAAACGCCGCCGCGATTCAGCAGCAGGCTTTGGCAGCCATGGCGACAGCCAAGGCCCAGGCTGGCTTGGCGGACAGCCAGGCGACGGGGCTGCGCGCCACGCTCGATGGGCTGGTCGTAAACATGTCCGTGTTGGACCGCGGCCAAGATATTGACGAGCTTCGCGAGGCGAAGGGGGCTGTTGACAAGGCCCTTGATGACTTGCCGCGGCGTCGTGCCGAACTCACGACGCACAGCGCGCATCTTGCCGAATTGCAGCGAGAGATCGGTTGGCCGGAGGAGCCCGCCAAAGTCGCCAAAGGGCGACTGCCGGAGCGTGTCCGACTGGCCGAGGCTCGCTCGCTGCTGGAAGAGCGAAACGGGTTGGACCAACTCCTCGGTGCGGCGGAGGATGAGCACACGGCTCGTCGGCAGGAATTGGACGAGTTCGAGCGGCGGCGTGCGGCATTGCCAGCCGCCCGGGACGTGGCCGCGCTCGGCGAGGCGTTACGCTTTGCGCGCAGCCGCGGCGACCTTGATGCCGCGGTCGCAACTGCGCAGCGAGAAGCCATCCGCAAAAGCGAGGCGGTGGACGTCACACTCGCTCAACTGACACCGCGCGTTGGCGATATTGCAAAACTTCGTGGGCTTTCGGTGCCAGATGACCGCGAGGCAGCAGAGGCAATGACGGCGCTGTCCCAGGCTAACGAGGCGCTTGCGCAAGCTGGCCGCGAATTGCGCCATTCGAAAGATCGCCTTGCTGAGGCCGAGCTTCAGCGCCAGCACCTCGTTCGTGATGAGCGTGCCGTATCATTCGATGAAGTTAAGCGGGCACGAACGGAGCGGGACGCCACATGGGGCCATCTGCGCGCGCATATCGTTGATGGCGCGGAATTATCCAACCCCAAGGCTTCCGCCGATCAATTCGAAGAACAATCCGGCGCCGCCGATGATGTGTCGGACAAACGCTTCTCCGCCGCAGAGCAGTCTGGGCGGCTGGCGGGCCTTGAAGAGGAAGTCCAGCGGATCGCGCTCGCCATAACGCGGCATGATCGGCAGATCATCGAGGCGCAGGCCGAGGTCGATCGGGTTACCGGCGACTGGCGGGCGGCGCTGGCTCCGAGCGGGTTGGATTTGACGCCGAGGGCATACAGGGACTGGTCGGAACGCCGTAGCCGTGTTCTGGACGCCGCTGCGGCGGCAGATGAGGCGACGGTGGCACGGGATGCCGCGACAGCGCGATTGACAGAGACGGCCTCTCTGCTTGGCGCCGCTTTGCAGCGTGCCGACGCAAGTGCTTCGGCCACGACGGCTGCATGCGGGCTCCTGCTGCAAACTGCTGAAAGTCTTTATACCGCCGAAGCGGCAGCCACCAAGCATCGCGATGAATTGCAGACCCTGACCGGCACCGCGACGACCGCGCTCGCACGTGCCGACCTCAAATGCAGCAAGGCGCGTCAGGGGATCGCGGATTGGGACAAGAAATGGTCATCTGTCGTGGTAGCGCTGGGCCTCGACCCGCGCACGACGCTCGCGGTGATCCGCGCGCGGCTCATTCTTCTTGAAGAGGCGCGCGGCGACATCGAGGTTATTCTCGAGCTTGCGCATCGCACGACCACGATGCAGGGCGATATTGATGAATTTGACCGTCGGGTTCGTGCAATGGCATCTGCTTGCGGCGTCAACGATGCAACGGGAACGGCGGCCGATATTCTGATCGGGCTCGCACGGGCGGCAAGCGAGGCAAAGACATTGGCCGAGCGCCGGGCCGGACTTGAACAGCATCTCGCCACCGCTGAAACCCAATTACAAAGCGCCAAAAATGCCGAGGAACTGGCAAAGGCGGGCCTTCGGCCATTGATGGCAGCGTCGCGTGCCGAGGATGATGCTGCCCTTGCTGTGGCCATCGCCCGTTCAGACAGGGCGCGGGCGCTGCGTGAGGATCTGGATCGTCTGGCCGATGAAATCGTCAAGGCTGGTGGCGGCCCCTTGCTACAGACCTTGCTGGATGAGGTGCACGACGCCGAAGCGGACACGCTGAAGGTGAAGTCCGAGGATCTTCAAGGTGAGCTTCGATCCCTCACCGACGAGATCGAGGCGAAAGCTGCGGAGCGCGCTACCGCGCAGGCCGAGTTTGCGCGTTTTGACGACGGGCCGGACGCGGCGATTGCGGCAGCGGACATGGAACAGGCAAAAGCCGAAATGGCCGCCCAGGCCGAAGCCTATGTGCGCAAACGCGCTGAAGTGAACCTGCTGCGTTGGGCGATGGATCGCTATCGGGCAGAAAAGCAGACGCCGTTGCTCAATCGCGCCTCCGCTCTGTTTTCCATCCTGACACGCGGCAATTACGTGAGACTAATGGTTGATTCCGAAGGAAGCGAGGCGCGGCTATCGGGGATCGACCGCAATGACGCCGTTGTGCCGGTCGATCGGATGAGCGAAGGGACGGTCGATCAGCTGTATCTGGCGCTGCGTCTCGCGGCGGTGGAGGATGCCGTCGCGGGCGGCGCGAAGCTGCCATTCCTCGCCGACGACCTCTTTGTCAATTACGACGACGAGCGTGCGCTGGTGGGCTTTGAGGTGCTGGCGGAACTAGCGAAATCCACGCAAGTCCTGTTCTTTACCCATCACCGTCATTTGCTGGGCGTCGCCGAAAAGGCGCTTGGTGCCGCCAAGGTGGCCATCTGCGCGCTGGCTTAGCCGCGTTTCGCTGCCTTGGCCAGCAGGGCAGTGGCTCGCGCCTGCAAGGCCCGGTAACTGCGCTCCCATTGGCCCGCCCGGGGCTTGACCGTCGCCCATTGCGTGACCAGTGCGCGCAGGTGCTGCACCTCGTGGAGCGCCGCGGCGCATTGATCGACCACATGCTGGTGATCTTCGCGGCGCACGAAGTCGCCATTGCGTCTGATGCAAATGCCTAGGCATTCCTGCGGGGCTTCAACCTGCCCGCAGGTCGTGCATCGCCAGACTTCGGCACGCGCATCGGTTAATTCGGCGGGCGTTGGCGATAACTCAACCGCCGCCTTGGCGGATTTCAGTGCGGCGCTGGCCCGGCCTTGCAAGGCGCGATAGCGGCTCTCCCAGTCATCGCCGTCGGCGGGCAGGATGGCAAAAAGCTGCACAACGCCGGTCCATGAAGCGACCTCGCTTTGCACCAGCGCCAATTGTTCCAGCCCATCGGCAAATTCAGCGGCGCTGACAATCTCAAGTCGCCGAAAATTGCAGGCGCCCTGGCAGGGTTCGGCATTGCCCATCGCGCCGCAACCAATACAGAACCACAGGGTCAGGCAGTCTGGCAGTGAATGTTCTTCTGACGCCTTCGTCGTGCTCTCGCAATGTGCCGTCATGGCCTGTTCCGTTATGTCTCGGACGCGGTGTTGCGCCTGCTGTTTGTCAGACCCGGCCGGTTGTTGCCAGACGTGATAGTGACGCAGGGCGCGGTCAGTCGTTGCCCGTCACCGGCCATTCGCAAAGGCACATTGCACTTCAAATCAAGCCGAGGGGCTTGGCAAGGCGCGAAAAATCCTGATCATGCCGGTGGCCGGGCCGGTCGCCGCCCGCAGGATGCCCAAACCATGATCATGCAGGATCAGAGCGCCGTCGAAAATTTTCTGAAGGCGCAGGGCCGGAATGATGGCGGTGATGTCAGCATCATCACCACGCATATTTCAAAGTTGTTTCTGGTTGACGCGCTTGCATTCAAGCTGAAGCGGGCGGTGCGGCTCCCTTACCTCGATTTCTCGACCCCGGCCATGCGGCTTGTTGCCTGCCAGCGCGAACTCGACCTCAACCGGCGCACGGCGCCCGAGCTTTATCTGGGTGTGCGCCAGATCACCCGTCAGCCAGTTGGCAATCTTGTTTTTGATGGTGCCGGCGAAATGGTCGATGGCGTCGTCGTCATGCGGCGGTTCGATCAGTCGGCATTGTTTGATGGCATGGCGATGCGCGGCCTGCTCACCAACCGGATGATCGACGACCTCGCCCAGAAGATTGCGCAGTTTCATGCAGACGCATCGATCAAGCTTGGCGATGGCTCGAAAACCATGCAGGGCGTGCTGGATATCAACAAGCGCGCCCTGCAAGAAACCGGCCTCGTTGCCGCCGCAACGCTGGCGCTGATCACGCGGCAATTTGAGGCGGCACTGCACCAGCATGCGGATTTGCTGGATCGCCGCGGCCGCCAGGGCATGATCCGCCATTGCCATGGTGATCTGACCTTGCGCAACATCTGCCTGTTCAACAATGTGCCGACGCTGTTTGATTGTCTGGAATTTGACGACGATCTGGCGACGATCGACGTGCTCTATGATGTTGCCTTTCTGATCATGGACTTGCAGCATCGCGGCCTTGCGCATCATGCCAACCGCCTCTTCAACCGCTATTGCGACGAGACCGGCGAAAGCGAAGGATTGGCGCTGCTCGGGTTTTTTGTTGCAGTGCGGGCGGCCGTGCGCGCCCATGTCGGTGCTGCGCAGGCGCAGGATATGGCACCCGCGCAGGCACAAGCCATTCTTGCCGAAGCGCGCGCCTATCTGGCGCTCGCAACTGCCATGCTGGAGGCTCCGACGCCGCAACTGGTGGCGCTCGGTGGACGCAGCGGTTCCGGCAAATCGACGCTTGCCGCGCAATGTGCCGCCGCAATCGGCTTGCCGCCCGGTGCGCGCATTTTGTCCAGTGATCGTTTGCGCAAGCGGTTGTTTGGGGTGCGGCCTGAACAGATGCTGCCGACCGCCGCCTATCTGCCGGAGGTCTCGGAAAAGGTCTATCAGATCCAGCGCGAACAGGCGCGCGCGACGCTGCGCACCGGCACATCGGTGATTGTCGATGCGGTATTTGATCGGCCGGAGGATCGGCTGGCGCTGGCAGCGCTGGCCAGCCAGCAAGGTGTGGCGTTTCATGGCTTCTGGCTCGAAGCACCCCTTGGCGTGTTGGAAGCGCGCATTCAGGCGCGCCAACATGATCCCTCGGACGCAACGGTTGCCGTCCTGCATCAACAAATAGCGCGTGATCCCGGCCCGATGACCTGGCAAAGCATTGATGCTGAAGCCGACATCACCGCCATGGCGGCGCATGTGCTGGCAGGGCTATAACGGCGCAAGCCGGTCATTGCTGACCTTGCGGGATCGCATGGCCCGGTGGGGTCATGAAAACCAGAATCTCCATGGCCCGCGCTGCGGATGGCCGCTCTGGCTAGACTTCCCGGGCACGTGCACCGCGACTAGTCTCACCTGGCCCTGTCGCGGCAAGGCGCAAGGTGACATTGCTGACTTCCGGCGCGACCGGATCGGCTTCGATTACAAAGCCAATCTCGGCGCACATCTTCAGCATGGCCCTGTTGGTTGTGAGCACTTGGCCATCGATGGTGGCGAGGCCCTCGGCACGGGCGAAGGCTATGCAATGCTGCATGAGCGCCCAGCCAAGCCCCTCGCCCTTGGCGTCGGAACGCACCAGAATGGCAAATTCGCCATGTTCGCCGTTGGCATCGGTTTGCAGACGCACCACGCCGAGCAACGCGCCACCCTTTGCGTCAAGGGCCAGAAACGCCATGGTGCGCCCGTAATCGATCTGCGTTAGCCGGGCGATCATCGCGGGGGACACGCTGCTCATAGCCGCAAAGAAGCGCCGACGCAGATCATCGCGGGTGACACGTCGGAAAAACTCTTCGTAAAGCGGCACATCATCGGTGCGCAGGGGGCGCAGATGCAGGGCCTGGCCATTCGGCAGGATGATGTCGCGCTCCCATTGCCGGGGATAGGGACGGATGGCGAAGCGGGCATTGGCAAAATCGCGGGAAGGCCCTTCGGCCAGCGGGGCGATGACCACACGTGCGTCAACGGCGATCACCCCTTCCGCGTCAGCCAGCACCGGATTGAGGTCCAGTTCACGGATTTCCGGCAGATCGGCAGAAAGTTGCGAGAGCTTGACCAGCAGCAGCGCCACCGCATCGCTTTGCACCGGGGGCACATCGCGATAGCCTGCCATCAGCCGCGCTATGCGCGTGTCAGCCATCAAATCGTGCGCCAGCCTCATATCAAGCGGCGGCAGCGCCAGCGCCTTGTCATTGACCGCCTCCACTGCCGTGCCGCCATGACCAAACAATATCACGGGACCAAAGGTAGGATCGTCGGCGAGCCCGGCAATGAGTTCAAGCGCACCGGGGCGCTCGATCATCGGTTGCAGGATCACGCCCTCAAGGCTGGCATCGGGGCGGTGCCTGGCAACCGTTTGCAGCATTTCGGCAAAGGCCGCGCCGACAGCTTGTTGCGTGCGCAGGCCAAGCCGGACGCCGCCAACATCGGATTTATGCGAAATCTGCGGCGACAGAATCTTCATCACCAGCACGTCGTGCTGCTTGAACAGGGTCGCAGCAACGTCGAGGACGGCCTGCAGGTCTTGCGCCTTGTAACTGCCGGCAACAGGAATGGCATAGGCTTCCAGAACCTTCGTGGCTTCAACCGGATCAAGCCATGTCGTGCCCCTCGCCAGAGCGGCGGCGATGACAGCCTGGGCGCCGGCGGTGTCGGGCACGAAATCGGCGGGGATGCTGGGCGGGGTCGCCAGCAGCGCCTCTTGTGAACGCTTGTAATTGACCAGATGCATCAGGCCGCGCACCGCATCGACGTCATTGTGGAAATGGGCAATGCCGGCCTGCTCGAAAACGGGAGCCCATTTGGCTTCCTCGCCAAGCCAGACGGCGACAACCGGTTTGGCCGGGCGCAGGCTGTTTTTGGCGGCTTGACGCGCGGTGGTCATGGCCCTGGCGACGGCCTGCGCCGTATCTGTGCTGGAGGCCAGCGCCGTCGGGCAGTTCATGACCAGAATCGCGTCGAGTTCGTCGCTTCCCAACAGACATTGCAGGGAGGATTCATAGCGCGCAGCATCGGCATCGCCAATGATATCAACTGGATTGGCCCGCGACCAGGTTTTTGGCAACAGAGCATCGAGACGGGCAAGTGTCGCCTCTGTCAGGGTTGCGAGATTTCCGCCAAGATCAATCAACCGGTCAACCGCCAGAACGCCAATGCCGCCGCCATTGGTCAAAATGGCGATGCGCTCACCATGGATCGGCTGACGATGCGCCAGTGTTTCCGCCGCCGCGAATAATTCTTCGAGATCGATCACCCGCAGTAATCCTGCACGGTGAAAGGCGGCGTTATAGACGGCATCGGAACCAGCGAGCGCACCGGTATGCGACAAGGCCGCCTTGGCACCAGCCTTGTGGCGTCCGCCTTTGATGACAATAACCGGCTTGGTGCGGGCGGCGGCGCGGGCAGCAGACATGAATTTGCGGGCGTCGCTGACGGCTTCAATGTAAAGCAGGATCGCTTGCGTGCTGTTGTCCAGCGCGAAATAATCGAGGCAATCGCCAAAATCGACATCAATCTGGTCGCCAAGCGAGACAATACCGGAAAAGCCGACGTGATTGTCGAAGGCCCATTCCGCCAGCGCGGCCACAATCGCGCCCGACTGCGACACCAGCGCCAGTTTGCCCGCCTTGACCGGGCGGCTGAGGAAGCTCGCATCGAGCCCGACGCGCGGCGACACGACCCCGATGCAATTAGCGCCAACGAGGCGCAATCCGCTTCGTCTGGCGGTCTGGTGGATGGTTTCGGCGATAGAGCCTGCGCCATGGCCAAGGCCTGCGGTGATAATGACCGCGACCGAAACGCCGAGAGCGCAGGCTTCCTCGATGAGGGCAGGAATGGTCGCGGGCGGGGTGGCGATCACCACCAGATCCAGCGGCCCTGGAAGGTCTGAAAGGCGCATGTGGCAGCTGAGGTCATCGATGCTGGTTTCATGCGGGTTGACGAGATGCAGCTGCGCTTGCGGCTGAGCACGGCGCAAATTCGCCAGAACTGCGGCGCCAAGCGAGCCGCTGCGTGCACTTGCGCCGACAAGGGCGATGGCTCTGGGTTCAAACAGCCGGTCGAGATGATAGGTGCTCATGGCATGGCCTTTGCGGTGACGCGTGACATTCAGTTCGAGGGTGGCGCAAGAGCAAGCCCGAGGTCGCAAGGACCGGCATCAACCCCGGTGTGCGGCGCGCATGACCCTTGTCAATCTTTGGTTTCAAGCGCTTCAATCGAGGGTCTCGCGATAGAAGGTGACCGAGACAATGATCGCGCCCAGCGCAAACAGTGCAATCGGCCACAGGTCATTGACGATTTGATCAAAACTGCTGCCTTTGAGCAAAATGCCACGCACCACCCGAATGATGTGGGTGGTCGGAAGCAATTCGCCGACCCATTGCGCCCATTGCGGCATTCCTGAAAACGGGAAGAAAAAGCCGGAAAGGATGAAGGATGGCATCAAGGTGAACTGGGCCATTTGTTGCGCCTGCATCTGGTTTGTGGCCACCGACGAAAATGTCAGGCCCAGTGCCAGATTGCTGATGATGAACAGGCCCAGTGCCAGCATCAGCAAAAGCAGCGATCCGCGCATCGGCAAAGCGAACAGCAGAGTCGAGACCACCAGAATCAGCACCACCTGCAAATAGCCGATGAAGACATAGGGCACGATTTTCGCGATCATTAGTTCCACCGGCCGCACCGGCGTGGCGAGCAGGTTTTCCATGGTGCCGCGCTCGCGCTCCTTGGCGATCGACAGCGTGGTCAGGAACAAGGTCGAGAAGATCAACACCAGACAGATCAACCCCGGCAGCACATTCAGCACCGTCAATTGCTCCGGGTTGTAGCGGGCGTGGATGACAAACTGAAAAGGTGGGCTGCGGATCTGGGTCTGTACGGTTGGGGGCAGATCACGATTGAGGGTGCTGGTCAGCGACCCCAGCGCGGACATGGCATTGCCGACGGCGGAAGGATCGGTGGCGTCGGCATCCATCAGCACGGACGGCACATCGCCCCGGTCGACCGAGCGGTCGAAATCAGCCGGAATATTGATGACAAACAGCAGCTTGCCCTCGACAAGGCCTTGCTCGCCCTCTTGTTCCGAGTGCAGCGTGCGCACGTTGAAGTAGCCGGTGTTCTGCAAGGCCGCAACGAGGTCGCGCTCATATTTGGAATAGCCGGCCGCGATGATGCCGGTCGGCAGGTTCTTGGGGTTGGTGTTGATGGCAAAGCCATAAAGCACCAGCTGCAGGAGCGGGAGCGCCAGAATGAGCCGCAGCGTCAGGGGATCACCCCACATCTGGATCCATTCTTTGCGCAGCAAGGCCCAAAGACGACGCGCGAATCCGGTCATCAGCCAGATCCTCCGGTGGCCAGCAAATGGATAAAGACGTCTTCCAGCGTCGGCTCGACCTCCTGCCAGCCCTCCGGTGCCAGTTCGTGCAATGATGCTTCCAATATGTCGCGCTTCGAACCGGTGACATGCAGCAAGGGGCCAAAGACTGCCGCCGCCTCGATACCGACGCGTTGGCGCGCCTCATGGGCGAGGGCGTCGATATTGGCAGTCTTGATCTCGAAGGTGATCAGGCCGGAGCCGGCCGCCAGCGACACGGGGTCGCCCTGCACGACAATGTGGCCATTGGCGAGATAGACGATGCGTTTACAGCGCGCGGCTTCGTCCATGTAATGGGTCGAGACCAGAACAGTGATGCCGTCTGCGGCCATGTCATGCAGCAAATCCCAGAATTCGCGCCGCGCCTTGACATCGACACCCGCGGTCGGCTCATCGAGCAGCAGCAGCTTGGGCCGATGCAGCACGCAGGCGGCAAGCGCCAGCCGTTGTTTCCAGCCGCCAGACAAGGTGCCCGCCAGTTTCTTGACGTAGGGCGCAAGGCCAAGGTCGCTGACAACCTTGGCGATGGCCGCTTGCGGTTGCCCGATTTCATAAATTCCCGCCACGAGATAAAGGTTCTCGTAGACGGTGAGATCCTCGTAATAGCTGAATTTCTGCGTCATATAACCGATCTCGCGACGGATTTGATCGGTCTGTTTGAGAATATCATAGCCGATGCACTGGCCGCGCCCGGCATCAGGCTTCAAGAGGCCGCTCAAGAGCCGGATGGTTGTGGTCTTGCCCGAGCCATTGGCACCGAGAAAGCCACAGATTTCACCCTCGGCGACCTGCAAATCGAGACTGTCAACGACCTTGCTGGTGCCGAAGCTTTTGGAAAGGCCAGTGACATCTATGGCCAAATTGGTCATTTTGGCGGCGCCTCGCCGTGCTGTTCAAGCCTCGTCACCGTGATCGGTTCGCCAGGATGCAGCAACGGCGCCTGCGCGGGTGGCGGGCGGGCCTCCACCATGAACACCAGTTTGGCCTTGCTGGATTCGCTGTAAATCACGGGCGGCGTATATTCGGCCTGCGAATTGACGAAGGAAAGCGTCCCGGTCAAATGCGCCGGGCATTTGTCGCAACTGAAGTTGACCTTCTGGCCGACATGAAGGCTGCCGAGATCAGTTTCCGGCACAAAAAACCGCACAAAGATGTTGCCCGGCGGCAGCAGCGTTACCACCGGCGCACCCGCACCCACCGTCTCGCCGGGCAAAGCC
>JAJZGX010000005.1:0-12500 GCA_021804825.1 Pseudomonadota bacterium
CGAACGAGGCCATTCCGGAGGTTTCGAAGCAAGGCATATCGATCAAGCAGATCGTCAAGCGCACCGGGCATAGCCGAAAGCTCGTCCGCAGCGTTCTGCGCGGTCAGCGCTCCGATGTGTTCCGCGTCCGGCAAAGTTCGCTCGAGGCCTGGCTGCCTTGGCTCGACAGCCGGCTGGAGCAAGGCGCGCGCAAGGCTTCGGCCCTTTGGAGTGACATGCGCGAGAAGGGTTTCTGCGGCCAGATCGGCGTCGTTTCGGAATGGGCGCGGCGCCGACGTCTGGCCGAAACGACCGATCAAAGCGCATTTGCTCGCACGCCTTCGGCGCCGGCCGGGCAACTGGCGAGCCTCGCGGTTCCCCTTGTCGTCGCGCTCGCCGGCAAGGACGAACTCATCGATCCCGACCGCTGCCGGGCCTTTCTCGCCGAACACGGCGCGAACGTCCTCGCATGCGACGCCCTGCCCGAAACCAAACATCTCGACATTATCCTGGACGCCGCCGACTTTCTGCGCCGCGCCCTCGTCATCCTGGAAGGAGGCTCAAAATGAACCAAACGTTCAACCTTGCTTTTTTGATTTTGACCATTGGGTAGGGTCTGTCGGAAATCGCAGTCTCCGCTCTGCGACGATCGGACGCCGCCGCGCCCGTTCACGCCGACAAGAACTCGCTCGTGTGGATCAACGCGGCCATTTTCTCGGCGATTCCGCTCGCCTTCGCCGTCGCGGCGCAGAGCTTTGGGCGGTTTCCATTCGAGTGGCAAAGCCTGCGTTGGACCGGCCTTGCGCTCGTGGTTGGCGGAGCGGCGCTCAGATGGCTGGCTGTGCTCACACTGGGCTCGCGCTTTACTGTCGATCTCGCCATTGCGGCCAATCATGAACTTGTGCGCCGCGGACCCTATCGCATACTGCGCCATCCCTCCTACAGCGGCGCGCTGTTGTCGTTCGTCGGACTTGGCGTCGCGCTTGGCAACTTCGCCTGCGTTGCCGTGCTTCTTCTGCCTGTCGGGTTCGCGTTCCTGAACCGCATGCGGGTCGAGGAAGAAATGATGTGCGCGGCCTTTCCTCAGGATTATCCGGCTTATCGCCGCGCCACCTGGGCTCTGGCCCCATTCATCTACTGAGACGCGCCGCGTCCGAAATCGAGAGAGGAGATTGTCAATCAGCAAGCAATTGGGGCCCCCAATAAGCATCGAAAAGGACCCCTCTTTTTGGTCGTGAGGCCGCAGCGGTAGGGCTTAGCCCGTCGAAGGTGGTCGGGGTTGCGCAGACGGGGTAAGCGCGGGCTGGGTTTGGCTGGGTTTGTTTTATGTCAGGCCCGGTTTTTGAAGCGCCAGAAGTCGAAGCGCCATGAGTCGTTGCCGGTATCGACGATGTCGCAGTGATGCGTGAGGCGGTCGAGGAGCGCTGTGGTCATTTTGGCGTCGCCGAACACGCTCGGCCATTCACGGAAGGCCAGATTGGTGGTGACGATGATGGAGGTGGCTTCATGGAGCTTGCTGACCAGAGGGAACAACAGTTGGCCACCAGCCTGAGCGAAGGGCAGATAGCCCAATTCGTCCAGCAGCACGAAGTCGAGGCGGCTGAGGTCATCTGCGATGCGGCCCTGTTTTCCGGCGCGGGTCTCGGCATCAAGCTTGTTGGCCAGATCGACCACGTTGAAGAAGCGGCCCCGCAACTCGCCCGGATGCAGGTGCGGGCAATGGCGATGCCCAGATGGGTCTTGCCGGTACCGGTGCCGCCAGCAGTTCCCTATATTCTCGAATGCAATCTTCGAGCGGCATGGCGCGCGGGTTGGAATGCTGTTGCGGTGTGAGATCGGTGGCAACAAGCGGTGGCGCCAGTTCGATCACCCCACCCGTCATTTGCTTCAGCAGAAAGCGCAACGACTGGGCATGTGAGTGCATCGCTGCCTTGTTACCGACCTTGTGGAGCGCTTCGGCAAGGCCGCGTCCAATTCCCAAGCCGCGACGCGCGACAAGAATGGTATTGACGTTGATATCCAATGGCATCTCCTGCCGATGACACACAACGACCCTGCTCCCCCGGCCGTTGTTGTCAAGCTCAGGGCGGATCTGCTAGCGTCGCTTCACGAGGGCTACGGACACCTTGCCAGTCTACCGACGGGCCCGAGCTTCGACATCAAGCGCGACGAGCCCGGCCCGTGCACACAGGGGGTTGCGAAGCTTGAAGTGCCCGGCCATTCAGGTTCAACGGCGCGGCCCATATTTGTGGCATGGCGCAAACCACAGAGTACGATGATGAGTGATGAACGCCTCCATGTGACCCAATGGGGTGAAGCGGGCCCGCAGGTCATCTTCATCCATGGCAGCGCCCAGGGCAGCCGGGTCGGGGGAGATCGCCATTTCGCGCGCCAGCAGGAACTGGCGGCGCGTGGCTGGAAGATCGTCGTGCCCGATCGTCCGGGTCATGGTCAAAGCCGAGCGCCGGGACGCCCCGACGACGCCGAGGCCGACGCTGTCTGGGTAGCAGAACTGCTTGGCGATCGTGCGCATCTCATTGGCCATTCGTTCGGCGGCTGTGTTGCCCTCGCGGCAGCGGCGCTCAGGCCCGAGGCGGTGGCATCCTTGACACTGATCGAACCCGGCATGCAGAAGCTGGCGCTCGACATTCCGGCGGTGCGCTCCTTCGGACTGAGCCTGAAGATGACGCTGATGTTCACTTGGTCGGACGCGGCCCGCGCGCAGAAATTTGCAAAACTGGTCGGCATTCCGGACTCGATCGATGGCAACCGGCCGAAGGATGAACTGAAAGCGATGGGGCGCGGGATCAGCCGCCTGAAAGTACCGGGCAAGGCCGACCTGACGCGCCAGCTTGCCATTGTGAAAGCGAAAGGCATCCCTTTGCTCGTCGTCACGGGCGGTTGGAATGCCGCCTTCGACGCCACCGGCGAACGGGTGGCGCAAACCGGAGGCGGCCTCCACGAGATCATCGCCTCACCGCACCATTTTCCTCAAGCAGTTTCCGAAGCCTTCAACGACCGGCTGGACGCCTTCATGCGCGCCGCCGATGCGCAAGACCCGGGGATGTCGGGATAGCAGCAGGCGCCAGTTCGTGTCGCTTCGAGCGCGCGGATCGTGTCGCGCGCCTTGCAGGATCCTCCCGACTTCTGCTGTGGCTGCATGGATGGCGCTGGTCATGCCTTGCGCGGTTGCTCGCGCATCAGTTCCACAAGATAATCCGCTGCGGGGATCAGCGAAAATCCAGCGCGCCGCACCAGCACGATAGGCGGGGCTGGCAGCGGTTCGATGACAGGGATCGAAGTGATAACATTCTCCACCAGCGCAAACTCGGCAAATTGCACCGGCATCATCGCCAGCATGTCGCTGTGAAGCAGAGTCAATATCACGCTGAGCGCGGACTGGGTCTGCACCACGAGGCGCGGCGGCGGCAAGGCATGCTGGCGGAACAGCGCATCGAGTTCGTCATTGGCTTCCTGCGTGATGCTGGTCGTCAGCCAGGCCGCCCCGGCGAGGTCACGCAGCGACACGGGCCTGGTTGCTGTGCGTGCCAGCGGATGGCCCACCCGGCAGACGATCTGTCTGGTATTGTCGAAGAACTTTTCGACCACCAGTCCCTCAGGAATATGCCCCGACGGGCGCGGCCCGATATAAAAATCGACACTGCCGTCCCGCAGTCCGGCAAGCAGGGTCGGGAAAAGGCCCTCGATGATCTTGAGATGCACGCCCGGATAACGCCTGTTGAAGCGTTGCAGCGCGTGCGGCAGCAGCAAGATATGGGCAGCGATTGACAGCCCGGCGACCAGCGACCCGCCGACTCCGCCTATGATTTGATCGACCTCGACGCGGGCGCGCTCGACGTCGCTGAGGATCGCTCTGGCGCGCCGCACGAAGGTTTCGCCGACGGGGGTCAGCACCATGCCCTTGATGCGCCGCTCAAACAGAGGCGCGCCCAAGTCGTGCTCGAGTTCACGGACACTGCGGGTTAAAGCTGGCTGAGCCAGCCGAAGGGCCCGCGCTGCGGCGCGCAGGCTGCCATGTTCAGCGATCGCCGCCACATCGCGCAACTGGTTCAGCTTCATCGCTGGAGACTGCCATGATATCATTTAGGTATCAAGTGGACAGTTTTGTAATCTTATCATGATCCTTCGTCGCTTCTAGTATCGCTGGTGACAGGCTCTATGTTTTCGCGACGCTGGCCTGAAAGAAGATTTTTGTGATCGTTCGGCAGAGGCCGGACGACGATACCGAGGAAAAACAAGTGAGATTTGCTTCGTTTATTGACAATGGCGTGCGGGGTCTGGCGGTGCGCACAAAAAATGGTGACTGGGCTGGGCTGCAGGAGGGCGCAGAGGGCTTCCCCGGAAGCCTCGAAGCCCTGCTGGCTCAAGGCAACAGCCTGAGCGACGCCGCGGTGGCTCTGGCCGGAGGAAAGCCGGTTGACCTCGACCGGGTAACGCTGCTGCCGGTGCTCTCGAACCCCGGGAAAATCATCTGCATCGGCCTGAACTATGCCGATCATTCCGCCGAGAGCGGCTTCAAGCAGCCGGATTACCCGACGCTGTTCGCGCGGTTCAGTTCGAGCCTGATAGCGCATGGCGCGCCGATCGTCCGGCCCAGACTGTCCGAACAGCTCGATTATGAGGGCGAACTCGTCGCTGTCATCGGCAAGGGCGGCAAGAACATTTCCAAAGCTCGTGCCCTCGATCACGTCGCTGGTTACGCGATATTCAACGATGCCTCGATCCGCGACTACCAGTTCAAGTCGCCGCAATGGACGATGGGCAAGAACTTTGACAACACCGGGCCCTTTGGCCCGACGCTGGTAACGGCGGATGAAGTGCCGCCGGGCTGTCGCGGGCTGAAGCTGGTGACGCGCCTGAATGGTCAGGTCGTCCAGAGTGCCATGATCGACGACATGGTGTTTGATGTTGCCACGCAGATTGAGCTGGTCAGCGAAGCGATCACGCTGTCGCCCGGCGATATCTTCGTCACCGGTACGCCAGCCGGCGTCGGCCTGGCACGCAAACCGCCCCTGTGGATGAAGCACGGCGACATATGTGAAGTGGAAATCGACCAGCTCGGCATCCTGCGCAATCCGGTTGTCGATCAAGCCTGAGCGCGAATCTGAACCCCGAAAAAGGCAGAGCGCGACCAAGCCCGATTTCGAAGGAGAGGACAGCCCGATGACCCAGATCAGAAGCCTCATGGGCACAACCCGTCGTCCGGGGGAGCTTGGCGTGCATTCGCTCGATGCGTTCAATCTCATCGTGCCGGACTTGAAACAGGCGGAAGCATTTTACACAGCTTTCGGCCTCGATCTGCAGGCCAGGGGCAGTGGCCTCGACGTGCACACCCTGGGCAATCGCCATCGTTGGGGCTCGCTCGCGGAGGGTGCCAGCAAGCAATTATCACATCTGAGCTTCGGCGTGTTCGAGGAAGACTTCGCCGCCTTTCGGGAACGTCTGCAAAGGCTTGACGTAAAGCAGCTCGATTCGCCGCCCGGATTTGAATCCAACGGCGTCTGGTTCCGCAATCCGGACGGGCTCTTGATGGAGCTTCGGGTGGCGGAGAAATCTTCGCCGAACGAAAAGTCATCCTTCGACATAACCTCCGCGCCGCCGGGCGCGCAGGGATCCCATGGCCGCAATCATGCGAAGCGCGTCCAGCCGCGGCGTCTGGCGCACGTTCTGATTTTCACGTCGGACGTTCTGGGGGCGATTGCCTTTTATGAGCGCGTGCTGGGCTTGCGGCTCTCCGATCGCAGTGGCGACGGCATCGCCTTCATGCACGGCATCCACGGCAGCGATCATCACATGATCGCGCTCGCCAAGGCGGAGGGCCCGGGCCTGCATCATCTCAGCTGGGATGTCGGATCGATCCACGAGATCGGACTTGGTGCCATGCAGATGGCAGACAAGGGCTTTCACGCGGGCTGGGGTCTGGGACGCCATGTGCTTGGCTCCAACTACTTCCACTATGTGCGCGACCCGTGGGGCAGCTACGCGGAATATTCGGCGGATATCGACTATATCCCGGCTGATTGCGACTGGCAGGCTGAAGACAATCCGCCGCAGGATTCCTTTTATGTCTGGGGCCCAACGCCGCCGCCCGACTTCGCCTTCAACTACGAAGGCAAGCGCGCCGAGGGATGAGGCAGGCCATGCGCCGGGAGACCACCGAGGTCCTGATCGTCGGCGGTGGCCCTTGCGGCCTTATGCTGGCCAATGAGCTCGGCCGCCGCGGTGTCCGGGCGATTCTGATTGACCAGAAGGCCACGACAGCGTTCAGCCCGCAGGCCAACGCCACGCAGGCGCGCTCGATGGAGCATTTCCGGCGGCTGGGATTTGCCGACGAAATTCGCGCCATGGGATTGCCAGACGACCATCCCACCGACATCTCCTATTTCACGCGGCTTACGGCCTATGAATTGGGGCGGGTCAGCCTGCCATCCGCAGGTGAGGCGCGAAAGCTGATCAAGACCATGGGCGGCTCGTGGAGTGCTGCCGAACTGCCGCACCGGGTCAGCCAGAAATTTGTCGAGGCCGTGCTTTACCGCCATGCCAAAGCCTGTCCTTCCATCGAACTCGCCTTTTCGTCGCGGGCGGTCGCGGTAGATGACACGGGGGATGGCGTCACAGCAAAGGTCGAACCCGCTGCGGGCGGGCCAACGCGGTTGATAGAGGCGCAGTATCTGATCGGCACCGACGGTCCGCGCAGTCTGGTGCGCCGTCACCTCGGCATTGAATATACCGGCAACGGCGGCGCCGACCGCGATTTCATGGGCGGGCGCATGCTGGCGCTCTACTTGCGCTCGCCAGCCTTCTACCAGGTCTGCCCACACCCCAGATCGTGGATGTATTGCACTTTTAACGCCGAGCGGCGCGCTCTGCTGATTTCGGTCGATGGCAAAGGCGAGTTTGTCTTCCATACCCAGGTTCGACCCGACGAAGACCCCAGTTCGGTCGATGATGCCAAAGCCCTGGACATGTTCCGGCAGGCCATGGGCGCGACGATTCCTGTTGAGATTTTGTCACGCGACTTCTGGCTCGCCGGGCGGGCTCTGGTGGCCGACCGCTTCCGCGCCGGTCGCATGTTCCTCGGCGGCGACGCTGTCCATCTGTTCACGCCAACCGGTGGCATGGGCTATAACACGGCCATCGAGGATGCCGTCAATCTTGGCTGGAAGCTCGCGGCTGTCCTGAAAAAGCAGGCACCCGAAGCGCTGCTCGACAGCTATGAGGCGGAACGGCGTCCTGTGGCCCTTCGCAACACCGGTTTTGCCCGGACTTTTGCCGATTCAATTGGCCTGTACCGGCCTTCGCCCGCCCTGGAGACTGAGGGCAGGGCTGGTGAAAGCTCGCGTCGGCGGGCGGGAGACTATCTTGCCGCTCATGCCCGGGCCGAATTTAATATTCCGGGCTTTACGCTCGGCGCACGATACGATGGCTCCCCCGTCATTGCCGATGATCCCGCGCCATCGCCTCCCGATACGCCCAACGCCTACGTGCCGACCGGCAAGCCCGGCGGTCGCGTGCCGCATGTCTGGCTGCCGGATGGCCGCTCCCTGTTCGACTGCTTCGGTTTCGAATGGACGTTGCTGTGCCTTGGCGATCCTGCGCCTCACGCCAGCGCCTTTCTGGCAGCTGCAACAGCGGCAGGACTCGACCTTAAGGTTATCACCCTCGACGACGAGGAAGCGCGCGATCTCTGCGAAAGCGATCTGGTGCTGATCCGTCCCGATCAGATCGTCGCTTGGCGGCACATTGCGAATTCCGCCGTCGATGCTGCCAGCGTGCTCGCGCGCGCCGTAGGCTGGGTGAAGGGCGCACTGCCCGTGAGCGGCTGTGAATAAGCATTGAATCTGGCCCCCTTACCAGACCGACGTAAACCCTTGATTTATTGTCGCAACTTCGATTTGAGACGGGGTCCAGTTCAGCACCTGCTGGAACCCCAGCAAAATGACATTTTTTAATAATGCAATAACGTGATCGCTTTCATGCAGGGGCAACGTTCAGCCGCCTATTCACAGCTTTGTCCGTGAGTTTGGCTCGATCGCAGGCCCCAGTGGCGAACAGGTGTTTAGTCCACGGCCAGCGCTTGCGGACGGCGTCAAGGATGAACTGCGCGCCTGATTGCCGGCAGGGCAACAGTGGTCACCATCGAAACGCCGCCGCTCCAGATGACAACGGCTAGGACGCCCAGGGCTCGGGCAATAATGACGTCATTCATACCCATCTTCAACGCGAGGTCGCTATAGGCAAGTTGCTGGTTTCTAACCACAAACTCATGAAAGCGGATTGATTGGCCGGGTCTGCTCACCTCTGCGTCAGCGTAAACATCGACGCCTGACGCAGCATTGAAACAACCCGCCAGCCTTACGGCCTTCGCAAGGCGTCGGAATCGGCGCCTGCCGACCGATCAGGGCGGCTGCGGCGGCCCGATCAGCGGCGTGCGCACGGGTTTCGCCATCCCGTAAAACACCACAACACCCTGCCCCCCGCAGCGGGTCGAGGCGCTACCAACGGGCCTCCCGAAACATGAAGCAGGATCCTGCCAATTATTGGTCACCCAGACATCGCCCGCTGGTCCAATGCCAATATCCACCTGCAATTGCAGACCACCACCCAGATAGCCTTCGGGAGGTGAAATCGCGTCACCTGTCTTCAAGCCCGGCGGGCAGGTCTTGATACGATAGCCGCAGAGTTCGACAATTCCCGCCGATGCACTCGAAAAATTCGAAACCCAGATATTATCGTTGCCATCCACCGAAACCGCCCAAGGTGCAGCAAGGCCCTTTCCGTAGATGGGCGAGACATGCGCCAGTGTGCCA
Source organism: Pseudomonadota bacterium (assembly GCA_021804825.1). Classification (GTDB taxonomy): domain Bacteria; phylum Pseudomonadota; class Alphaproteobacteria; order Rhizobiales; family Beijerinckiaceae; genus REEB77. The sequence goes on from JAJZGX010000005.1 coordinate 8,811, forward strand.
TCCGGGTGCAGCACGGTGATACTGCCGCCGTTCCACCAGCCGGGGGTCTGGTGTTCCATGGCCTCCACCAGCAGCCTGGTAATTCTGACCGCTGGTTCGGGTTCATTGTCGTAATTGAACTTGCCCGCGAGCTGCATCTCCTTCACTTTGAACCAACCACGCGGGGAACTGCCGAGCCTATTGGTAATCCAGACATTGCCAAGGCTATCGACGGCAATGCCGCTGCCTGAATAGCCGGTCTTGAAGGTTTCGACCGCGCCAGGATTGCTGACCGCTATACGCGTGACGTGATGGCCGAGGACATTCGTAACCCAGATGTTGTTTTTCTGATCCACGGCAAGCCCGAACGGCAGCAACAGCTTGCAGGGATTTTTCAAAGGATTTCCGGTCGAATTATGACATAATATCCTGCCTTTGGCAGGATTCCCCCCCGGAAACACCGCCAGTTGCGACTTTGTGGTATCGGCAGCGATGAGGTCACCCGAGGGCGTGGCAATGATCCCTTGCAATGCGCCGAGACGACCGCCGAAGTCATACCCTGCTGGCGGCGACAGCGGCTTGCCCGTGGCGTCGAAAACCGAAATCGTGTGATGACCGCCAAAACTGTCCACCCATACATGGCTCAGTGAATCAATCGCAAGCCCGAATCCCGGCCCCATGATGCCCCCGCCCGTGAAGCCGGTTACGGGCGGCGACAGCGGCGTGCCATCAGGCGCAAATTCGGACAGCGCCCCTCCCCAGAAGTGATCCTGATCCTGTGCGCCAACCTGAAAATTATCGGCGATCCACGCATCGCCCCAGCTATCAAACATGAGTTTGCCGCCGCCAAAAAGCCCGCCACCCGCAAACCGTAGCGGCAGAACCCAAGCATTTGGGGCAAAACTCAGGTTTGGCATGAACGGCGTCGAGCGCCGAGCGTGTTGGGCGGACGCAAGCGGATAAAAGGCGTTCAGCAACGCAAATATCTTTTCAGGCTGATGCCAGGGCGCCTGCGCTATGGCTTCGATCGCCTCTAGCGTCGTGGTCGGCACTTTGCCATCAGGGGCGGTGGCGGCGGCAAATAGCAACCTGCAGGCATCCGGCTTTACCAAAGTGGCGCAGCCCGCTAGCACATTGGCCAGAGTGACAAAGCTCGCCAAGGTCGGCGATTGCGTGCTGTTCAGCGGGTCAGCGATTGCACTGCCGAACCCCCCGGTCGCAAGATCGACAAAATTATGAACGTTGCCGGCAACAATGCGCAAAGCCTTCGCTCGCCCGCGCAGGAACTGGCCGTCCAGAAACTGCGCGCCGGTAAACGCCGAAGCAACCGTCGTAAACTCGTTGATCACCACGTGGGCTAAAGGCCTTGGCCCCAACACTGCGAGCCATGTTATCGTTCGATCGTCCGCATGCGCTCGTCCCGAAGTGGGCGAGCGTCCGGTCGCTATGAGGTAAAGCGTCGAAGACCCCTCGGCGGGCACGTCCGGAAATGCGAAGCTGCCATCCTTATCGGCAACTGTCTGGGCCAATTCCACGGGCTGGGCATCGCTTGCTGCCCACAGCGACACCGCCGCGCCCGCCAACGCCTTGCCACCCGCTTGCACCGACCCTGTCAGCCCGGCAGCCCACACAACCGATGGCCATGTTGCGCCCAGCAGGGCGGCCGTAACCAGCGCCACCGCGAGCCGCATATGCCAATTCCACCGCATGTTTGCCGCTCCGGCCATAGGATGACCTCTGACAAGTGACTGCCACAATGTCATAGGCGCAGCGGCTTGCAAAAGGAAGTCAAGGCTCCCCAAGAGCCCGCAGCCACCACTCTGCACCCGCAATAGCTCTCCATGTCTCGCACTAGCGCCGTTTGTCCCGGCATTTGATGGTGTAGTGTTCAGCGATCAGGGGAAGGACGCGCTCGAGGCAAAATCTGCACGGGAGCGCCCACACGACAGCGGCAGTCCGTCGCGCCATACAACATAGTCAAGAGAGCCTGATGATCCTGACCGGGCGTCACGGCATCAACCCGAAGTCGGGTGGCCAAGTGGAAAAGGCGCACGTCAATCAGCGATCTTCCCACGGGCGCCAAGGATGCACATGCAATGGTGCTGAGCATCAAGGACGAGGCGATCATCGCTTTTCAGCCATGACCAGAAACCCGTCCCCGCGATTTTCGAAGCCTGAGCAAAGGGTTTGATTTCTGCTGAATTGGCGCCGCCTTCGGCTCACAGCGGCGCGGCCTTGCTGGTGTCGGCCTTTCCTGCGCTACAAGGTGAAGCCCTTCACCGCGAGAGATCAGCGGCGGAGAAGGCAAACAAAGTTCGTGCGGACCTCATACGGCCAAGTTGCGCCTAGGCTGCAAAACAACCTTGGACTGCGCAAGAGCATTTTTGAAGGGCAAAGCCATCAGCCACTATGGCGGGGCCGTGGTTTCATATCAAAGTCTGGTTGCGGGGGCAGGATTTGAACCTGCGGCCTTCAGGTTATGAGCCTGACGAGCTACCGGGCTGCTCCACCCCGCGCCAAGACAAAAAGGACAGCGCAGCCGATGTGGCAGACAACTGTCCTTGAACAACAAGAGACCTTCATGACGTGTGTTTGGCAGGCCTGGCAACGACCTACTCTCCCGGGTCTTAAGACACAGTACCATTGGCGCTAAGGCGGTTGACGGCCGAGTTCGGGATGGGATCGGGTATGGACACCTTGCAAAGGTCACCAGGCCGGCCAAACACACAGTCAAAAAGAGAAGCAAAGGTCTTTGTAGAACCGCAACTTGCGTATGCGGGCATTGATAAATGAGGGCAATCAAGCCAATCGAGCTATTAGTACCGGTAAGCTCCACGCATTGCTGCGCTTCCACACCCGGCCTATCAACGTGGTGGTCTTCCACGGCTCTCAAGGGAGAACTCGTCTCGAGGTGGGTTTCCCGCTTAGATGCATTCAGCGGTTATCCCGTCCATACATAGCTACCCTGCACTGCGACTGGCGTCACAACAGGTCCACCAGAGGTATGTTCAACCCGGTCCTCTCGTACTAGGGTCAAATCCTCTCAATTCTCCTACGCCCACGGCAGATAGGGACCAAACTGTCTCACGACGTTTTGAACCCAACTCACGTACCACTTTAATCGGCGAACAGCCGAACCCTTGGGACCTTCTCCAGCCCCAGGATGTGATGAGTCGACATCGAGGTGCCAAACACTTCCGTCGATATGGACTCTTGGGAAGTATCAGCCTGTTATCCCCGGCGTACCTTTTATTCGTTGAGCGATGGCCCTTCCACAAGGAACCACCGGATCACTATGACCGACTTTCGTCTCTGCTCGACTTGTCAGTCTCGCAGTCAGGCAGGCTTATGCCATTGCACTCAACGTCCGATTTCCGACCGGACTGAGCCTACCATCGCGCGCCTCCGTTACTCTTTGGGAGGCGACCGCCCCAGTCAAACTGCCCACCATGCATTGTCCCGGCCCCGGATGACGGGGCTCGGTTAGACATCCATATAAGCAAGGGTGGTATTTCAAGGATGGCTCCACTCCGGCTGGCGCCGGCGCTTCATAGCCTACCACCTATCCTACACATGCCGACACGAATGCCAATGCAAAGCTACAGTAAAGGTGCACGGGGTCTTTCCGTCTGACCGCAGGAACCCCGCATCTTCACGGGGAATTCAATTTCACTGAGCTGACGTTGGAGACAGCGGGGAAGTCATTACGCC
>JAJZGX010000005.1:17500-52477 GCA_021804825.1 Pseudomonadota bacterium
CAGACGGGCGAAGACGCCGCGCCCGGCGATTTCGGCGATGATTTCCTTGAAACCTCCCGCCGTGCCTTCGCTGAGCGACAGCACTTCGACCCTCCAGCCGTGGGTTTCGGCATAGCGTTGATACATGCGGAAAAGATCGCCAGCGAACAGGGCCGCTTCATCGCCGCCCGTTCCGGCCCGGATTTCGAGAATGGCATTGCCATCATCGGCGACATCCTTGGGCAGCAGCGCCTGGCGCAACGACAGTTCAAGGTGGTCGCGCTCGACTGCCAGCCCGGCCCGCTCGTCGCGCGCCATGGCGATCAGATCGGGATCGCTGGCATTGTCCGCCAGAATGGCATCGAGGCCATCCAGTTCTTCGGCTTTTTTGCGCAGGGCGGCAATGGCGGCGACAACATCATCGAGCCCGGCCAGTTCGCGCGCCATGTCGCCATAGCGGGCGGGGTCGGGCAGAGCCGTCATCTGGTGGGTGAGAGCCGCGTGGCGGCGCAAGATCAGATCGAGTTTTTCATCAGGAAGCATGGCTTGGCTTTAGCAGGGGCAGCGCTGCAACGGCAATGGCCGCTGCGCTGCCCCCATCGGCCCGGCATCAATGCGCCATCAGCACGGGCAGGCGGCCCCATCGGAAAAAATCACGGGTGACGCCGCCGAGCACGAATTCACGCAGGCGCGAATGGCCATAGCCGCCCATGACCAGCAGATCGGCATCGGTGGCGTCGGCATGGGCCATCAGCGATGTTGCGACGCCCCCGGGTTTCAACGCAATGACATCCACCGTCACGGTGCAACCATGCCGGGTGAGATGGGCGGCGAGGTCGGTGCCGTTGGCATTGTGGCTGATGTCCTTCTCGCCCGTCACGGCCACCACCCGCACCATATCGGCCGCGCGCAGCAGCGGCATGGCATCGCGCACCGCACGGGCCGCAGCGGTGCTGCCATCCCACGCGACTTGAATATGCTTCGGCAGCTTGCTGTTCCAGGTGCCCGGCACCAGCAACAACGGGGCACCGCCGCCCATCAGCAGGTCAATCGCCATATCCCGCTGCAGTGGCGCGTCCTTTTGCGGGGTTTGCATGATCGTGAAGTCACTGAGGCGGGCGACATTCAGAAAATAGGGCCGCAGCGGCACATAAGGATCGGCGAAAATCTTGGTCTCGACGATGACCCCCAGCCTGCCACCTTCGGTTTTCAGGCGCTGCCGGAGTTTTTCGGCCTCGTCATGAAGCTTTTCATTCTGCGCTTCGCTGGCCAGAACCACTTCGGGAACCGGCGCTTCATAGGGAATGATCATCGGCGGAACCCCGACCGCCACATTCAGCCTGGCACCGGAAGCCTGCGCCAGCGCCAAAGCGAAATTGGTCACGCCCGGCTGTTCGGCTTCACCCTCGAGGACGATGGCCAGTGACAATGTTGCAAGTTTCATGACAGGCTCCTGTGCACAGGCACCTGCGGAGCACGTCCCCGGAGTGCCTACATCAATGACCTATTCATCAGTTCGTGTGCCCACAAGTGGCAGATTGGCGCAGGTGCGGCTTTAATTCAGGCGGCCTTGCGTGGCAGGCTATGCTGAAAGCGCTGCGCCGCCTGCGGGTGCAGCAGATTGAGGCTGCGTGAAGTGCCATCAGGCTGCAGAGTCATGGTCTTGATCTGCCATTGGCCATGCTGCATTTCGGCATGCACGGCAATTTCGCCATGGCCCAGAGGCCCTTTGGCGTTCACCGAAATATCGGCCGTGCCGACGCCGCCGAGGCCCTCTTTGATGGATATTGACGGCCAGCCAAAGGTGATGGGTGTCCCCAGCGTCAGTTTGGCAGATGGATTTGCCCTGATCGTGGCCGTGGCCAAGTCATAGACCTGGCTGTGGGACAAAACATGGTAAAGCGAGCCCATCATGGTGATGACAGCGAGAATAATCAAAAACCCCGCCCGCGCCCAATTGCGTTGAACACGCTTGAAATCCTCGAAACTGGCCCAGCTATGATTTCGCCATGCCCAAACATTGCCTTTCGCACCCAGTACAAACGGCATGAACAGGCCAATTGGCGGCACGAAGGTGAGCAGGCCGATCCAGGTGTTGTTGCCGATGCTCCAGACCCAGTTGAGCAAAAAAGCGCCCCAATTCCAGCGGCGCAGATAGGCGGCCTGATCGGCATCGAGGGGATCGGTGGGCGCTTTGGGCATTTGCGTCTCCTGATTCAATTCGGCTGCGGCGCCCTTAAGATGATGGAGCGCGAGTTGCGGGGAAAGTCACGTGCGCCGCGCCTCGACAATGGCCAGCGCAGCACGAAATGCGGCCTCGACATCGAGAGCTGAAGTGTCGAGATCGACAGCATCGCCGGCCTTGACGAGTGGCGCGCTGCTGCGCCCGGCATCTCTGGCATCGCGCCGGACGATATCTGCCAGCACCATGGCCGGATCCGGCTTTTCGCCGCGTTCCATCATTTCGCGCACACGGCGCGAGGCGCGCACCTCCGGTGCGGCGGTCACAAAGATTTTGACATCGGCCTGCGGACAAATCACCGAGCCAATATCGCGGCCATCGAGCACGGCGCCGCCAGGACGCGCTGCAAAATCCCGCTGCAGCCGGACAAGCTCGGCGCGCACTTCCGGCATGGCGGCAACCTGGGAAGCCGCCTCGCCCATGGCATGGCCACGAAGGTCAGTTTCGGCATATTCGGTGAGCGCCAGTCCGCGCGCCGCCTCAACGGCATGAACGACATCATCGAGCGGCAAGCCCGCCTCCATCAGCGCGAGCGCGGTGGCACGATACAACAACCCGGTATCCAGATGCGGAAGGCGATAATGGGCCGCGAGCCTGCGCGCCAAGGTGCCTTTGCCGGAGGCCGCAGGGCCGTCAATTGCGATGATCATGGGGTTTGAAATTCCGCGCCGAGCTTTCGCATCAACGCCTTGAAGGACGGAAAAGATGTCGCGATCATCCTGTCGTCGTCCACCGTCACCGGCCGGGCGCTGGCGAGGCCCATGACCAGAAAACTCATGGCAATGCGATGATCAAGGTGGGTTTCGACCGTGCCACCGCCTGCAACCTGCCCGGCGCCGCCGTGCACGACGAGATCATCGGCGACAATTTCATGGGCGACGCCGTTGACCCCGAGGCCGACCGCGATGGCGGCGAGCCGATCGGATTCCTTGACCCGCAACTCCTTGAGGCCGTTCATGCGGGTCTGGCCGCGCGCAAAGGCTGCGGCAATGGCGAGGATCGGATATTCATCGATCATCGAGGGCGCGCGTTCGGGCGGCACGTCAACGCCTTTGAGGTCGCTGGCCCGCACGTGCAGGTCCGCCACCTCCTCACCACCTTCTTCGCGCCGGTCATGCATGGTGATATCGGCACCCATTTCCAGCAAGGTCGTCAGCAGGCCGGTGCGCAGCGGGTTCATCATGACGCCGACGATGGTCACATCGGAGCCCGGCACCAGCAAGGCTGCCACCAGCGGAAAGGCCGCCGATGAAGGATCGGCAGGGACAATGACGGGGCGTGCACGCAGTTCCGGGCGCCCTTTCAAGGTGATGCGTCGACCATGGGCGCCCTCGGGCACAACCTGCACCTCGCCGCCAAAATGCCGAATCATCTTTTCAGTATGGTCGCGCGAGGCCTCCTCCTCGATGACCGTGGTTTCACCCGGCGAATTCAGTCCAGCCAGCAGAATGGCGGATTTGATCTGCGCGGATGCGACCGGTGTGCGATAGGTGATCGGCACGGGTTCGGCGCTGCCCGCGAGCACCAGAGGGCAGCGTCCACCCGGCGTTTCCATCTGCACATCCGCCCCCATGAGCACCAGCGGATCAAGAATGCGGCGCATCGGCCGCTTGCGCAGCGAAGCATCGCCATCAAAGCGCGCCTTGATGGCATGGCCGCCGACCACTCCCATCATCAGCCTCGCGCCGGTGCCAGCATTGCCAAAATCCAGGGTTTCCTGCGGCTCCAGCAAAGAGCCGAGCCGTGCCCCGGTAACCTGCCAATGGCCGTCGCCCAGACGCTGCGTCGTCGCCCCCAAGGCCCGCACTGCGGCGCCCGTGTGCAAGACATCGTCGCCTTCGAGCAGGCCGGTGATCTCGGTGGTGCCCGCCGCGAGCAGACCCATGATAAAGGCCCGATGCGAGATTGATTTGTCACCCGGCGGCTTCAATCTGCCTTTGAGGCCGGGTGAACGGGTGGCGCGCAAGGGTGAGGGCTGGTTTGCGGCACTTTCGGCCATGGTCTGCATGTTCCTGCTTGCTGGGATAGGCGGCCCTATCATGCGATCCGCGCGCCTGTCACGCCACCCGCAAGGACAAGACACGCCTCGATTGCCATTTTGCGGGTTGATTTGCGGTCAAGACCCGACTGCGGTCAAGCCTCTGGTCAGAAGGGTTTCACCACGACCAGAATCACGATGAGGATCATCAGCACGGTCGGAACTTCATTGATGATTCGAAAAAACCGCTCGGATCGCTGGTTGTTGTCGGCTGCGAAATCCTTGGACATTTTGGAAAACCAGCCGTGCATGCCCGACATGATCACCACCAGCATCAGCTTGGTATGCAGCCAGGGCGCGAGAAAATAGCCCGCTTGCCACGCCATTGTCAGCCCGGTGAGCCACACCACGATCATGGCCGGCAGGGCAATGTAGCGCAGCAGACGGCGCTCCATCAGCTTGAAGGTTTCTGATTGAGCCGAACCCTTGGCAGCGCCGACATGGTATACAAACAGACGTGGCAAGTAGAGCATTGCCGCCATCCACGAGATCACAGCAATAATATGCAGGGCCTTGACCCAAAGATACCAACTCGCCACAATCAAACTCCTCAGAAACCTCGAACCCGTTTGAGCATTTGCTCGACATGGGCGATGGGGGTGGGTGGCAAAATGCCGTGACCAAGATTGAATATATGTCGACGCCCGGCGAAAGCCTCAAGGATGATATCCACGGCGCGATCCAATGCTGCGCCGCCGGCCAGCAGCGCCAGCGGATCAAGATTGCCCTGCACGGTCACATGCCGCGGCAAGTGCTGGCTGAGCCAAAGCGGGTCAGCCGCCGTGTCAATGCCGATGGCCTCTGCGCCCAAATTTTCTGCAAGGCCAACAACCCGCGTGCCAACGCCGCGCGGAAAGGCAATTATGGGAGTTTTGGGGTGGCGGGTGCGCAGACCGGCAATGATTCCTTGCATCGGGATTTCACACCAGGCCTCAAACTCGCCCGGTGGCAAAACTCCCGCCCAGGAATCGAAGATCTGGACGGCATCGACGCCGGCTTCAATCTGCGCATCGAGCCAATCAATCGAGGCTGCCACCAGCCGATCGATCAGTCTGGCGAACAATGCCGGCTGTTGATAGGCCAGCACCCGCGCCGGGGCCTGATCGGGCGTGCCGCGTCCTGCCACCATATAGCTTGCCACCGTCCAAGGGGCACCGCAAAAACCAATGAGTGCCTTGTCATCGGCCAGTTCTGCACGCACCCGGCGCACGGTTTCGAGCACGGGTGCCAACCGCGTCAGATCGAGGTGATCATGCAGGCAGGCAAGCCCGGCCTCGTCGGCTATGGGCTCAAGGCGCGGCCCCTCGCCGGTCTCGAAACTGACCCGCTGGCCCAGCGCATCCGGCACCACCAGAATATCGCTGAACAGAATCGCGGCATCAAAGCCGAAACGCTTCACCGGCTGCAAGGTCGCCTCGGCGGCGAGGTCAGGATTGTAGCAAAAATCCAAAAATGATGGCGCTTTAGCGCGCAGAGCGCGATATTCCGGCAGGTAGCGTCCGGCTTGCCGCATCATCCATATCGGTGGCGAGGAATGACTGCGGCCCGAGAGCGTTTCAAGAAATTTCCGCAACCATGGCCCCCGCTCTAAAAAAACTTCCTTGAATCTTTTTATTACGGACTCTTGTTAGAGCACCCTTTTGCGTTAATCCAGCCGCCTGCACAGCTTAAACAGTTTTAATGCCAGGCGGTCGCGCGGGCGAAGTTTTCAACATCGTGTTGACAATTTTTGAACATCAAGCAAATTCAACATATTATGAGTGCGCTCGGAAAGTCTTGAACCTTGCATAAGGACTCTGACCCCATAATCCACAATTTCCCACCGCTTCTGAAGCGTCTGATGTCACATGGGGATGGATTGCCGCGACTATCCGCCTTTTGCACAGGGCTGGTGGCGCGCAGACCGGCTTCTCCCATCTTCCCACAAAGAGCCAGACGTGGTTTGTGAAGAGCGGGGACAAGGGGTCACAACGTGAGTCGGAATTATTTTCATCTGCACCTCGTGTCGGACTCGACCGGTGAAACGCTGATCGCCATTTCGCGCGCTGTTGGGGCGCAGTTTCAGGGCATTGGTTCCATCGAACATATTTATCCGCTGGTGCGCAATAAATCCCAGCTCGAGCGGGTGTTTCGTGAAATCGAAGCCTCGCCCGGCATTGTGCTGTTCACGCTGGTTGATGCTGATTTGACGGCGCTGCTGGAGGCCGCCTGCCGCGAACTCGGCTCGCCCTGTCTCTCGGTGCTGCAACCCATCCTCGGGCTGTTCAACGCCTATCTTGGCACGGCAGCGACGCCGCGTCCGGGCGCGCAACATCTGCTGAATGCCGATTATTTCAAGCGCATCGACGCGCTGAATTTCACCATGATGCATGATGACGGCCAACAGCACGAGCATCTCGAGGAAGCCGATATTCTTCTGCTGGGCATCAGCCGGACGTCAAAGACTCCCACCAGCATCTATCTTGCCAATCGCGGCTACAAGACGGCGAATGTGCCGCTGGTGCCCGGCGTTCCCTTGCCATCGGGCGTCACCACCGTGCGTCGGCCGCTGATTGTCGGGCTGGTGGCCTCGGCGGAGCGGATCATTCAGATCAGGCAAAATCGCTTGCTGTCGCTGAATGCCGATCATGAAACACCCTATGTCGACCGCATGGCCGTCAATGAGGAAATCGCGCATTCGCGCCGTCTTTTTGCGGAACACGGCTGGCCGGTCATTGATGTCAGCCGCCGCTCTATCGAGGAGACGGCCGCGGCGGTGATTGATCTTTATGGCGCGCACCGCATGAAATTCATGGTGCAGGCATGAGCGGCGGGGCCTTCTGGTGCCATGACCTTCCGCTGGTTCTGGCTTCACAAAGCGCGACGCGGCGGCAGTTGCTGGAATCGGCCGGTTTGACACCGCAGGTGGTATCACCCGATGTCGATGAGCGGGCACTGGAGGCGAGCATCGCGACATCCGAGCCCGTCGCGCTCGCGAAGGGGCTCGCCAGTGCCAAGGCGGCGGAGGTCGCCGCGCGTCATCATGGGCAAATTGTGATCGGTGCCGACCAATTGCTGGTTCTGGGCGGCAAATTATTGCACAAGCCCAAAGACAGAGCGGCCGCGAAAGCGCAGCTGATGGCGCTGTCGGCGGGACATGCCCATGAACTCATTTCGGCAGTCGCGGTGTTTCGTGATGCCAAGTGCCTCTGGGTGCAGGCGAGCGTGGCGCGGCTGCGCATGCGCAAGCTGAGCCAAGCCTTCCTCGAGCTTTATCTCGACAAGGTCGGCGATCAGGCCATGCGCAGTGTCGGGGCCTATCAGATCGAGGGCTATGGCATTCAGCTGTTCGACCATATCGAAGGCGATCACGCGACCATTCTCGGGCTGCCGCTGCTGCCCTTGTTGGACTTTCTGCGCGAAGCGGGTTTCATGATGTCATGATCTATGGCGGGACGAGGGCCTGAACCATGCTGATTCTGGGGCTTACCGGTTCAATCGGCATGGGTAAATCGACGACGGCGGCGCTGTTCCGGGAAGCCGGTGTGCCGGTTCATGATTCTGATGGCGTGGTGCATCGGCTTTATGCTGGTGAAGCCGCGCCGCTGATCGAGGCGGCCTTTCCGGGCACCACGGGCCCACAGGGGGTCAACCGCACGGCATTGGGGCAGGCGGTGCTGGGCAATTCTGCGGCATTGCGGCGTCTCGAGGCGCTGATCCACCCGCTGGTCGCAGGCCAGCGCGATTTGTTTCTGAGCGCGCAGCGCCGCAACGGCAGGGCGCTGGTCGTGCTCGACATTCCCCTGCTGTTCGAGACCGGCGGCGAAGCGCTGGTCGATGTCATCGTCGTCGTCAGTGCGCCGAAATCTGTGCAAAAGGATCGGGTCATGGCGAGGCCGGGCATGAGTTCGGCGCGGTTCGAGGCCATAATGGCGCAGCAACTCTCCGATGGTGAGAAGCGTCGCCGCGCCCATGTCGTCCTGGACACCGGGAGCGGGATTGAGCCAACCCGTCGCGCGGTGCAGAGGCTGCTGCGCGCTCTAGCCGGACAGTGAAGTCATGCGTGAAATCGTGCTTGATACCGAAACCACAGGCCTCGATCCGCAGAAGGGCGACCGGCTGGTTGAAATTGGCTGTGTCGAGGTGGTCAATCTGATTGCCACGGGCAAGACCTGGCATCGCTATTTCAATCCGCAGCGCGACATGCCTGACGGCGCGTTTCAAGTGCATGGATTGTCTGAGGAATTTCTAGCCGACAAGCCGTTGTTTGCGGCAGATTGCGATGAATTTCTGGCGTTTGTCGGCGATGCGCAGCTGGTGATCCACAATGCCGAATTCGACATGCGCTTCCTCAATGCGGAATTGGCGCGGATCGGCAAGCCGCTTCTTGACGTGGCACGGGTCACCGACACTCTGGCTCTGGCACGCCGCCGTTTTCCGGGCATGCCCAACAATCTCGATGCGCTCAGCGCGCGGCTTGGCGTCGATACGTCGAAACGCTCCAAGCACGGGGCCTTGATCGATGCGGAAATTCTCGCGGATGTTTATGCCGAGTTGACCGGCAAGCGCCAGACGGCGCTGGGCCTGGCGAGTGTGGTTGAGGCGGCGGTGCATGTCGGCAAGACCAGACGCCGCGAGCCGCTGCCATCGCGCCTGACAGAAGCCGAGCGCGCGGCCCATGCCGCCTTTGTTGCGGAAATGGGCGAAGCTGCGCTCTGGCGGCATTATCTCGAAAAGTGACGGCGAGAAGCGTGGCTTCAGCCGTCACATGAGCGCTGTTATTGCGGGCGCTGCAGGGTGGGTGCTGCGCCGGCGTCCTGCTGGTTCTGTGCGTTCTGCAGGTAGAGCGCGTGAAAATCGATCGGGTCGAGAAACAGCGGCGGGAACCCGCCAGAGCGCACGGCGTCGGCAAGGATCTGCCGGGCGAAGGGGAACAGCAGGCGCGGGCATTCGATCATCACGATCGGGTGCAGTTGCTCTGCCGGGAAATTCGTCAGGCGGAACAAACCGGCATAATCGAGCTCGAACTTGAACAATGCGTCGGCGCCTTCGCCAGCCGAACCTTCGAGCAGGAGATTGACCTCAAAATCGGTCTCGCTCACTTGCTTGGCACCGACATTGACCTGGATCGAGATATTCGGGCCTTTTTCCTGCGGTCCCAGCGAGCGCGGCGCATTGGGGTTCTCGAAGGACAGATCCTTGGTATATTGCGCCAGGGCCTGCAATTGCGGCGCCGAAGCCGAGGGGGCGGCACCATTGGCCGGATTATCGTTCATGTCAGTCCCTATGGTCAGAATGGAGCGTCAATTCGCGTCGTGATGCGCCTTCACCAGCGCTGCGCGAACGCGCGTTGCGGTATCACGGAAACGCAACCCTCACAAGCTTGTTGCTGGCGCTCAGTTGTCGCGCGGTTCGCGCGGTCGCGGGCCTGGCTCCACGTGTGACCACTCATGCGGCGCAAGGTCGATCATGCCGGGCGCTGCCCGCCGCTGCGCCATGGCACCAAAGCGCTCGGCCAGCATCTGGCGCAGCGAGGGTGCGGACAGCGCCATGCCGACAAGGTCAGAGACAAAGCCCGGCACAATCATGAACAGGGCGCCGAGTGCCGCCAGCATGCCGTGCAGCATCACACCATCGGCTGGCGTGTCACGCTCCAGAACGCGGCGCAGGTGCTGGCCAGCCTGAAGGCCAAGCGAACGCAGCAATCGGAATCCGACGAGGCTCACCACGACTTGCAGCAAAACAGCGCCCAGCCAGCCGATCTGGTGAACGACAAACATGAACGTGACTATTTCAGCCAGCGTCCAGATCAAGAAACCTATGAGCAGGAGCGGTGGACGCCGTTGGGGCTGATCATTCAGCATCATCGCAAAATTGCTTTCAACTTGGCGTCATTGCCATGTTATGGCGTCAAATGACGCTTATATGATATGATGAAGGCACGGTCTCAGTGCAAGGTCGAACCGGCAGGTATGGTTGGCGGTGCATATTTGACGCCCCGCTGTCGGCAATTTGGGAACGAGTAGATGACAACGTTGATTTTGGCGGCCGTGGCCGCGTTCGTATTGTGGCGCCTGTGGCTGGTGCTGGGCTATCGCACCGGCAATGAGCCGCCGCCCGGCAATTCGTTTCCGCGCGTCTTGCCCCGCGATCTGGCTGGCGCCAGCCAGGGTTCGAACATCACTGTGCTGCCCGGCGCGGCACCGGCACCCGTCCAGCAACCGGCGCTCGCTGATCCTGCGCGCTGGCAGGCCTATGCACAGCCCGAATCGGCGCTGTGGGAAGGGCTTGATGCCATTGCCGCCCGCGACCCCGGTTTTGACCCCAAGGCCTTCCTGCAAGGTGCACGCGTGGCTTATGAAATGATCGTCAAGGCCTTTGCTGAAAGCGACCGCAAAACGCTCAAGAACCTGTGTTCGGCAGAGGTTTACAACGATTTTGCGCGTAATCTGGACATGCGTGCGGCGGCTGGCGAGGTCAATTCTCTGACCTTCATATCGCTCGACAACCAAAAGATCACTCATGCGCAAATGCAGGGTAATAGCGCGCAGCTGACGCTCGAAATCGCGGCGGAAATGATCACCGTGACCCGTGACAAGGCGGGTGCCGTTGTCGCCGGTAGTGCGGATGCCATCCATCATGCGCACGACACATGGACCTATGCGCGGGATGTCACCGCTCGCGACCTCAATTGGCGGCTGGTCGCTACCGGGCCGCAGGGCTGATTGCTGTGCAACGCGGGGGCGCTTGTGGGTTTTCATGCAGATCTGGCAGCCCGACTCGCGGCCAAGGGTGCAGAGCTCACTGAGAGCGACTGGGCGGCCATGCCGCCTGCCGCGAGCGCCGAGGCGCTTGCTTTCGTCAAGGTTTGGGCGCGTCAGGCCGTGGCCGTTGCCGAAGGTCGTGCAGCGCTGCGCGAGGCGGTAGAGCCTGATTCTGCCTTTGTGTCATTTTGCCACAGGCTTATGAGCAGCCGGCTGCCCGATAGTCAGACGGCGGCGCGGCGCTGGCTCGAAACGCATTTCCAGCCGCATCACATCCTGACTGAGGCTCCAGGTGGCATGGGCTTTCTTACGGGCTATTATGAGCCGGAAGTGCCGGGAACCTTGCAACCCGCGAGCCGAGCCTCGACAGCCTTGCGGGCGCGGCCTGCGGATCTCGGCACGCTGGTGCCCTACCCGAGCCGCCGCGAGATCGAAGCGCGGGCACCGACACCGGGCGAGGCCGTCGTCTATGTGACGGATCGTGCCGAAGCCTTCCTGATTCAGGTGCAAGGCTCGGCGCGCGTGGTCTTGCCCGACGGCCGCCGCCTGCGCCTGACCTATGCCGGGCGCAACGGTCGCCCCTATACCTCGATCGGACGCCTGCTGATCGAGAGCGGTGCCATTGCCGAGCGCGACATGTCGCTGGCCACCCTCAAGCACTGGCTGCGTCACGCTGGGCTCAGCGAGGGCGAGGCCGGTGCTGTGTTGCTGCAACGCAATGAATCATTTGTATTTTTTGCCATCGACGATAGCCTGCCTGACAGCGCTGGGCCTGTCGGAGGTGCGGGCCTGCCGCTGGTGCCCTTGGTGTCGATCGCAGTTGACCGCACGCTGTTCAGCTATGGCCTGCCCTTCATCATCGAGGCCGAACTGCCATGGCGTTCGCCCCAACCGGAGCCCTTCCAAAAGCTGATGCTGGCGCAGGATACCGGCTCGGCCATTGTCGGCCCGGCGCGGGCCGACATATTCTTCGGAACAGGGGCAGGCGCTGGTGCCCGCGCTGGAGATATCCGGCACCCGGCACGTTTCAGCGTGTTGCTGCCCAAGGGGTTGGCGTGATGGCCCATGAGGATGGCGGGACCTATCGGCGCGGCCAGCGCCACCTGCGACCCGAAGAAATCGACCTGTGGTTGCAGGTGGTCGCCAAGGTCAAGCGCCGCAGCGGCGCGAAGTTACCACTTGCACCGACCTCGCAGGCTTTGGCGCATAAGCCCGTTGCGGCCAAGCCGGGCCTCGCCAAACCGGCGCAGCCGCGTTTCGTGACAGAGCCCTATCAAGCTGCGCCGCCGGCGCATCCGGCTTCGCGGGGCAACCATTTGCCGACGCTCGATGCGCCGCTGCGCAAGCGACTCAAGCGCGGTCGGGCCGAGATCGAAGGGCGGCTTGATCTTCACGGTATGCGCCAGGAGCAGGCGCATCAGACTTTGCGGCATTTCATCATTGGTGCCCAGGCGCGTGGTGCGCGGGTGGTGATGGTGGTGACCGGCAAAGGTGGCAGCATGGCGAGCGATGCCCACGAGCGCGGCATCCTGCGCCGCATGACGCCGCTATGGCTGCAGGCTGCCGATCTGCACCCGCTGATCATCGGCATCGAAGCGGCGGCGCCGCACCATGGTGGCGAGGGGGCGCTCTACATTCATTTGCGTCGTCGTGCTTGACCAGCCCTGGCCCGCAATGCCAAGGCCTGTCCGCACTTAGTTCCAAGAAAGCCCGATTATGTCCACCAAATTTGATGTTCTTGCCATTGGCAACGCCATTGTCGATGTTATTGCCCGCGTTGATGATGATTTCTTGATCCGCGAAAATATCCTCAAAGGCGGCATGACGCTGATTGACGAGCAACGCGCGGCCCACCTGCTGACTGAGGCGCCGCAACCCGTCATGATGTCGGGAGGTTCTGCCGCCAATACGATTGCGGGCATTGCCGGATTCAAGGCGCGCGCCGCCTATATCGGCAAAGTGCGGGATGATGCGCTGGGCGCGGATTTCGCCCGCGATATTCATGCGCAGGGTGTCGTTTTCCATACCTCGCGCGCCACCGCTGGGGCTGCTACCGCGCGCTGTTTCGTGATGGTCACGCCCGATGGTCAACGCTCCATGTGCACCTATCTTGGTGCCTGCCAGAACCTGACCGAAGCCGACGTCATCGACGAGGACGTTGCCGCCGCCGGGATCATTTATCTTGAAGGCTATCTGTGGGATCCGCCCGCGGCCAAGCAGGCTTTTGTCAAGGCCTCCCGCCTTGCGCATGCCCACAAGCGCCGTGTGGCGCTGAGTCTGTCGGACGCATTTTGCGTCGAACGCTATCGCGGCGAGTTTCTCAATCTCATGCGCACCGGTCTGGTTGACATTGTTTTTGCCAATGATGCGGAAGTCAAATCGCTCTACCAAACCGACAATCTTGCCGACGCGCTTGCGGCTCTGCGTCAGGAAAATTGCCTGACCATCGTGACGCATGGTGCCGCAGGCTCGCATGTCATCGCTGCTGCCGAAATCACCTCGGTGCCAGCTTCACCGGTGCCGCATGTGATCGATACCACCGGTGCCGGCGATCTCTATGCGGCCGGCTTCATGCTCGGCCTTGCACAAGGCCGCGATCATGGCACCTGCGCCAGGTTGGGCGGCGCGGCAGCGGCGGCCATCATTCAGCAGATTGGTGCAAGGTTACCGACAAACCTGCGTGAGCAGGTTTTGGCCTGAGTCGACCTCTTGATTTCGGAACATTTTGGCGCATCTTGGAGTGATCCGGAGCGCCACAATGGTCAAATGCCGCCGTTCAACCTTGATGCGAACAGCCTTGGGCTTGGTGCTTCTGACCATGAGCACGGGGCCGCTCAGCGCTGCGGCCGATGTGCTGTCAGCGGCCATCACACCAGCCAATACCCGCATCGGCTTTACCATCAACGGCATTGGCTGGCCCCAGACCAAGGGCATCTTTGCTGCCTTCAGGGGCCGGTTGCGGGTAGATTTTGCCAATCCGGCGAAGAGCTTTGTCGCGGTCAAAATCCAAGCCGCCTCGGTTGACGCCGGTGGAAGCTCGATCACCGCCTATATCAGGAGTTCGGCCATGCTGGATGTTGCACAGCATCCTGTCGTGGACTTTCGCTCGACATCGGTGCGCCGCACCGGCGCGCAGACTGTGGCGCTAACGGGCCTGTTGTCGTTCTTCGGGGCGGTGCACCCGGTGACTTTCACTGTCCGGGTCTTGTCGAAGCCGGGGCAGCGCCCGCTTGCCTTCGTCGCGACGGGTGCCATCCAGCGCTCGGCATTCGGTTTCAATTCCGGCCAGCCGCTGATTTCCGACACCGCCCGGATCACCATCGCCTCCATAGGTCGCGGGCTGTGAGCGACCGCCCGCGCTGGAGCCGGGCACAGCGCTGGAGCCATCAGCTCTCCGGCGCCGTCATTCTGGCAGCTCTGGTCAGCGCCATCGCCATGAACCGGCTGGTCAGCGATCAGGGCCTGCGATTCACGCTGTATCAGGTGCATAAGACGCTCGGTATTGTCGCCCTCGTCCTCGTGCTGTGGCGGATCGGCTTGCGCTGGCGTGCGGTCTTGCCGGAGCCGATCAGCCCCGCTTGGCAAAACGCCTTGTCGATCGGCACGCACCGGCTGCTGTACGGATTGATTTTTGTTATTCCGCTCACGGGCTGGGCGTTGATATCGGCTTCGCCGCTGAAAATCCCGACGCGGATATTCGGGCTGCTGCCCCTGCCAGATATGCTGCCGACGAGCTTGCCGCTGTATCTGGCCTTGCTCAAAGCCCATGCCTGGCTCGGCTGGGCGCTGGGCGCGGTGCTGGTGCTGCATGTCAGCGGCGCACTCGCCCACATCCGTGACGGCACCTTCGCCTCGATCTGGCGCGAAGGCAAGGGGTGAGTTTGGCAGAGGCTGCAGCGGCCGAGGGCCGTTGAGCTAGCTCTCAAGCACCTGCTTTGAAGCCACGGTGGAATCGGCATTCAGGCGGTAAACCAGTGGCACGCCGGTGGCGAGTTCCATGCTGGGAATGGTCGCCGGGGTGAGGTTGTCGAGTACCATGACCAGCGCCCGCAACGAGTTGCCATGGGCGGCAACCAGCACCCTCTTGCCCGCGAGCACCGCCGGCAAAATCTGCTGGCAATAATAGGGTAGCACCCGCGCCACCGTATCGCGCAGGCTCTCGCCGCCGGGCGGGGCAATGTCATAGGAGCGGCGCCACAGATGCACCTGATCTTCGCCCCATTTTTTCCGGGCATCATCCTTGTTGAGCCCTGCGAGATCGCCATAATCGCGCTCGTTGAGCGCTTGATCAGCGATGGTGGCGAGGCCTGACTGGCCGAGCTCAGCCAGAGCCAGTTGCAATGTGTGCTGGGCGCGCACGAGATCGGAAGTAAAGGCCTGATCGAAGTGCAGCCCAAGCCTGGCCAGCCTTTGCCCGGCTGCCTTGGCTTCTTCAATGCCTTGCGGCGTCAAATCCGGATTGCGCCAGCCGGTAAACAGGTTCTTCAGGTTCCAATCACTTTGACCGTGGCGAACCAGCACCAAAAGGTGATCCATCATTGCTACCTTCTCGTTGAAATCTCAAGATTCTTTCAGGCCCAGCACGTCGAGCATATCGTAAAGGCCGGGCTTTCTTGCATGGCCCCAGAGTGCGGCCCGCAAGGCACCGGCTGCAAACAGGCTCCGGTCTTCGGCGCGATGGGTGAGTTCGATGCGCTCGCCCGCACCGGCGAAAATCACGGTGTGGTCACCGACGACGGAGCCGCCGCGCAGGGTCGCAAAGCCGATGTCGCCGGATTTGCGCGCGCCTGTGTGGCCATCGCGCTGACGCACGGCATGTTCTGCCAGCGTGATCTGGCGTCCGGTTGCCGCGGCCTCGCCGAGCATCAGGGCGGTTCCCGAGGGCGCATCGACTTTCATGCGATGGTGCATTTCCAGAATTTCTATGTCGAAATCGGCACTGAGTGTGCGCGCCACACGCTCGACCAGCGCGGCCAGCAGATTGACCCCAAGGCTCATGTTGCCCGAGCGGATGATCACGGCATGGCGTGCCGCAGCGCGGACATGCTCAAGGTCGGTGTCGCTCATGCCGGTGGTGCCAAGCACATGCACAATCCGCGCCTGTGCGGCATATTTCGCCAGCGTCACACTGGCGGCGGGCACTGTGAAATCGATGATGCCATCGGCATGCAACATCGCCTCCAGCGGGTCGGACGAGATCGTGACGCCGAGTTTCCCGCAGCCGGCCAGCAGCCCGGCATCCTGCCCAAGCGCAATGGAGCCCGGTGCCTCAAGGGCGCCGCTGAGCTTGACACCGGGGGCATCATGGATCGCCTTGGTCAGCATCCGTCCCATGCGCCCGGAAGCGCCTGCTACGACAAGCCGCAAGTCTGTCACAAAACCCTCCTCTGATTGCGCTAAGTCTATAGAACGATGCTGTGGCAATGAAAAGCGTTGCGCGCAAGCCAAGGCTTGCATCGCCATCATGCCTTCACTATGCCGTGGCTCACGCCATTTGGGCCAACAACAACATGGAAAGTCATGGGTAAATGCCCGTTGTGACACCGCTTGACGAAAATTTCCTGCCTGTTTCAGGCTTTGTCGTGCCCCGCTTTGCCGGTCCCTCGACCTTCATGCGGTTGCCGTTGCTGAACCGCGACGAGGCTGTGGCCCGCAAGGTCGACATTGGCCTGATCGGTGTGCCCTGGGACAATGGCACGTCCAATCGTTCCGGGGCGCGGCACGGCCCGCGCGCCTTGCGCGATGCTTCGACCATGGTGCGGATGTTCAATCAGGCGACCGGAGTGCACCCGTTTCATGTTGCCCGCTGCGCCGATCTCGGCGATGCCCCCGTCAACCCCGTGGATTTGATGGATGCGCTGGCGCAACTGACCGCGTATTTTGCCGATATTGCAGCGCGCGGGATCGTGCCGCTGTCGTTCGGAGGTGATCATTTGACCAGCCTGCCGATCTTGCGGGCGCTGGGGCGACATGCGCCGCTGGGCATGATTCATTTTGATGCGCATACCGATTTCTACGACACTTATTTCGGTGATTTTCGCTATGCCCATGGCACGCCATTCCGCCGCGCGGTGGAGGAGGGCCTGCTGGATCCGCGCCGGATCGTGCAAATCGGCCTGCGTGGCACCAGCGTGACGGGCGAGGATGTCGAATTTGCCCGGTCGCGCGGCGTGCGCATGTTCTTCATCGAAGAGGTCATGGAACTGGGGCCTGAAGCGGTCATGCAGCAGGCCCGCGCCGTGGTTGGTGACGCCCCCACCTATGTTTCCTTCGATATTGACGTGATCGACCCCTCGCAGGCTCCCGGTACAGGCACGCCGGAAATCGGCGGCATTAGCACATTCATGGCCCAGCAGATGCTGCGCGCCCTCGCGGGCCTCAATCTCGTCGGTGCCGACCTTGTCGAAGTGTCCCCGCCCTTCGACGTCAACGGCCTCACCGCCTGGACTGGTGCGAGCCTCGGGTTTGAAATACTCTGCCCGTTGGCTCTCGCCGTGGCGCGGGCGCGCACTACATCGGTGGGCTAATTGCGGATTATCGCAATCGCAAAGGGTTTATTTCATGGGACATCAGATAGAACTTGCTACTGCCGATGGCACCAGCATCGCTGCCTACCGCGCCGCGCCAACGGGAAAGCCCAGGGGTAGCGTGGTAATTTTGCAGGAAATCTTCGGGGTCAACGCGCACTTTCGCTCAGTCGCCGATCGTTATGCCGCAGATGGCTATCTTGCCATCGCGCCGGCCCTGTTTGATCGCGCCGAGCGCGGTGTCGAGTTGGGTTATGATCAAGAGGGGCGGGAAAAGGGTTTTGCCCTGCTCAAAGCCATCGAACCGGCCAAAACCATGCTTGATATTCAAGCGGCCATCACTGCGGCGCGCGAGGCCGGAAGCGTCGGACTGGTGGGATTTTGCTGGGGCGGAACGCTGGCCTTTGCGGCGGCCTGCCATCTCACCGGCCTTGATGCGGCGGTGGGGTATTATGGCGGCGGCATCGCTGGGCGTTTGCAGGACAAGCCGAAAATTCCGCTGATGCTGCATTTTGGCGACACGGATCAGAGTATTCCGCTCAGCGATGTCGAAAAGGTTCGCGTCGCGCTTCCGCAAGTGCCGGTTTATGTCTATCATGCCGGCCATGCGTTCAATCGCGATGTTGCGCCAAGCTATGACAAGCCCAGCGCCGATCTGGCGTTGGAACGCACTAGGGGATTTTTGGCAGAGTCCATGAAAGTTTGAAACGAGGTTGCACAGCCTCGCAAGGCTGTGCCCTTGTAACGGGATGGCATTTTGTGTTGAAAGGGGTTGGTTGATCGAAAATGACAAGGCAGGGCTTTGTTGGTCAGGAACTCCTCGAAACGCAATCTCATGGCGCGGCTTTGGCCGCGTCGTCTCGAGGGCGCATCCGCAAATCCAGAAACAGCGAGGGGTATTCCTCCGGAGCTACTCCCGCTTGATCTCAATGCATCTTTCGACAAGCCGGTGTCGGCCTTGAGCCCAGCGCCGGGCGCAGCCTTGGAAGGCCAGGGTATTTTGGGGGCCTTCAACCTCGGCAAGTCCTATGGACTGCGCCAAGTGGTGAAGGACGTCAGCCTGCACGTGCGCCAAGGCGAGGCCGTGGGCCTGCTCGGCCCCAATGGCGCGGGCAAGACCACGGTTTTTTACATGATCACCGGCTTGCTCCACCCCGACAAGGGGCTGATCAGTCTTGAAGGGCACGATGTCACGGCACTGCCGATGTACCGGCGGGCGCGGCTTGGCATTGGTTATCTACCGCAGGAAGCCTCGATTTTTCGCGGCCTCAGCGTGGAAAACAACATACGCGCCATTCTCGAAGTGACCGAGCCGAACCGCGACCTGCGCGAACAGCGGCTCGAACAATTGCTCGATGAATTCGACATCAAGCGCTTGCGCACATCTCCGGCCATGGCGCTGTCGGGGGGCGAGCGGCGTCGCTGCGAAATCGCCCGGGCGCTGGCCGGCAATCCGGTGTTCATGCTGCTGGATGAGCCCTTTGCAGGCATTGATCCGATTGCGGTCGGCGATATCCAGAGTCTGGTGCGCCAACTCACGACCCGCGGCATCGGCGTGCTGATCACCGATCACAATGTTCGCGAGACACTCGGGTTGATCGACCGCGCCTATATCATTCATTCGGGCCATGTTCTTACCGAAGGCACACCGGCCGAAATTGTCGCCAACCCTGAGGCACGACGGCTCTATCTCGGCGAAAGCTTCCGCATGTGAGGTGATGGCAGGTTCTTAACCCTGTGGGGATTTACGGACCCCTGAGGCTGGCATCATTGCAAATATTCGTCTAAGCAAGAACTGGGCCGTTTGTTGTTTTCAGGCTCCGATGCGTCTTTTCGAGTTTGCTGATGGCCATGTCACCTCGCCTTGTCATGCGCGCCAGCCAGTCGCTGGTCATGACGCCGCAACTGCTGCAGGCCATCCGCCTCTTGCAGTTTTCGAGTGCTGAACTGGCGACATTTGTCGATGCCGAACTGGAGCGCAACCCGCTTCTGGAGCGCATCGATACCAGCGAAGCGCCGCTGAATGATACGAGTTTCGAGGCCGCGGAACCGCAAACTGCCGTTGATTGGGCCAGCACGACCATCGAAACCGATGCGGGGCGGCTGGCGGAAAATCTTGGAACGGGCCTCGAAAATGCTTTTGAGCCGGATGCGGCACCGGCGCGCTTGCAAGATCCCTTCACCTCCAGCCAGCCGCTCACCACGGGGCAATGGTCGCAGGGTAGCGGCGCGGGAAGCGCCCAGGCTCAAGACATTGAAGCCTTTGTTCCCGAGACGATTTCCTTGCAGGAACATCTGCAACGGCAATTGGCTCTGGCAACCAGTGACCCGCTCGACAGGGCGATTGGTCAGGTGCTGATCGATGGCATTGACGAGGCTGGCTATCATGCAGAACCTTTGAGCGAAATCGGTCTGCGGCTGGGCGTTTCGGGGCAAAAGGTCGGGCAGGTGTTGAAACTGGTGCAGGGTTTTGAGCCCGCCGGGATTGCGGCGCGTGACCTTGCCGAATGTCTGGCGCTGCAATTGATCGAGCGTAATCGCTTTGATCCGGCAATGCAGGCGCTGGTTGCGAATCTGCCGCTGCTCGCCAAGCGTGAATTTGGCCAGTTGCGTCGGCTTTGCGGCGTTGATGACGGCGACCTCGCCGACATGATCGGTGAAATCCGGCGGCTTGATCCCAAGCCCGGCCGTGCCTTTGCTTCGACACCCATGGCCCCTGTTATCGCCGATGTGCTGGTGAGCGCCGCCTCTGATGGTGGCTGGCAAGTGGAACTGAATCAGGATGCGCTGCCGAAATTATTGGTGAACCAGACCTACGCTGCCCGCATCTACCGCGGCGGCGCTGCCGAACACGACCGGCTGTTCATCAACAATTGCCTGCAAACGGCGACGTGGCTTACCAAAAGTCTGGAACAGCGCGCCAAGACGATTCTGAAAGTGGCCACGGAAATCGTTCGCCAGCAGGACGGCTTTCTCACCTACGGCATTGCGCATTTGCGTCCGCTCAATCTGAAGACGGTAGCCGCCGCCATCAGCATGCACGAATCCACAGTCTCGCGCGTGACGGCCAGCAAATATATGGCGACGCCGCGTGGCTTGTTCGAGCTGAAATATTTCTTTACCGGCGGCATTGCCTCGGGTGACGGACGTGAAGCGCGCTCGAGTGAAGCTGTGCGGCACCGTATTCGCGAGTTGATCGACGCTGAATCGGTCGAGGACGTGCTTTCCGATGACGCGCTGGTGGCGCGGCTCAAAGCCGAAGGCGTCGATATCGCCCGGCGCACGGTCGCGAAATATCGTGAAAGTCTGCGTCTGGCTTCCTCCGCGCAACGGCGGCGTGAAAAGCGCGCCCTGACGTCCAGACGCGCTTCATGATGCACGCCGAATTCGAGACCATCCGAAGGAGCCCTGATGCACCACCCTAGCCGCCGCGACGCCCTGAAAACCTCCGCTGCCGCTGCGCTGGCGGCCACGGCTTGGCCCGCGCTGGCCGCACCTGTCGCCATGGGCGCGGAAGTCCATGGCATGTCGAGCTTTGGCGATCTCGCCGAGCCTGCCGACTTCAGCCACTTCAATTATGTCAACCCGGCGGCCCCTAAAGCCGGCACGCTGGTGATCCAGCTCACCATTACCACGGGCAATCAGGCCTTCGATACGTTCGACACGCTGAATATCTATGTTTTCAAAGGTAATGGCGCGGCGGGCATGGATTCAACCTTTGATACGCTGATGGCTGGCTCAGCCGATGAGCCCGACGCCCTCTACGGCCTGTTGGCGCAAAGCGTCGCCATCAGTGCCGACAAGCTCACCTACCGCTTCCGCCTGCATCCGAAGGCCCGGTTTCATGATGGCAGCAAAGTCACGGCCGCTGACGTGGCGTTCTCGCTCAACATTCTGAAAACGCAAGGGCATCCGTCTTTGCGCATTCCGCTTGATAAAATGACCGGCGCCCATGCGGAAGGCGATGACATTGCCGTGGTCACACTCGATCCGAGGCGCTCGCGCGACTTGCACCTGTTTATTGCAAGTTTGCCGATATTTTCCGCAGCCTGGTGGAAGGGTCGCGATTTTCAGGCCTCGACGCTTGATGCCCCGCTCGGCTCCGGGCCTTACAAAGTGCGGCGCTTCGATGCCGGCCGAAGCATCGAATTTGCGCTGGTTCCGGACTATTGGGGCAAGGATCTGCCGGTGAATGTCGGCCAGAATAATTTTGCCACCGTGCGTTATGAATATTTTCGGGATCGCACCGCTGCCTTTGAGGCTTTCAAGGCCGGAACATTGAATTTTCGTCAGGAATTCACGGCCAAAATCTGGCACACGAGCTATGATTTTCCTGCGATTGCGTCCGGCGCGGTGAAGCATGAGGCGCTGCATAGTGGTCGTGCGGTGCCAACCCAGGGGTGGTTTTTCAACACCCGGCACCCAGTGCTGGCCAATCGACAGGTGCGCGAAGCCATAGGGTTGCTGTTTGATTTTGAATGGACAAACCGCACCATCATGTATTCGAGCTACAAGAGGCTCGTCTCGCTGTTCCAGAATTCGCAGATGATGGCGCTGGGCAAGCCCGATGCGCAGGAATTGGCTTTGCTTGAACCATTTCGCGCCAGGCTTGACCCTGCGGTTTTCGGCGATGCCTATGTGCCACCAATCTCGGATGGCACGGGCTCGGATCGCACCTTGCTGCAGCAAGCCAATAACATGCTGCTGAAAGCTGGATGCACGCGGCGGGGCGCGGCATTGCTGGATCCGCAGGGCGCGCCGCTGAAGCTGGAATTTCTCGATTCCAACCCGGCTTTGCAGCCCCATACCGAGCCGTTCATTGCCAATCTGCGCCGCCTCGGCATTGATGCCTCGGCCCGCATCGTCGATGTTGCGCAATATCAGCAGCGCTTGAACCATTTCGATTTTGACATAATCGCGCTTGCCCAGAGCGGCTCGCTGACGCCCGGCGATTACATGCGCGTGCAATATGGTTCCGCCGCTGCCAAGACCCCCGGTTCGCAGAATTATTCCGGCATCGTCGATCCCGTGCTGGATGCGTTGATCAGCCGCATCGCCGATGCAAAGGATCGTGGATCGCTGACGGTCGCCGCCAGAGCTTTCGACCGGGTGTTTCGCGCAGGGCATTATTGGGTGCCGATGTGGTACACGGACGTGCTGTGGTTTGCGTGGCGCAACGAGTTCGATCGCCCGGCGCAGCAACCCAAATTCGATCCCGGTGCGCCCGGCACCTGGTGGTGGGATGCCACCAAAGCAGCAGCCCTGGCGGGGAAGTAATCAGGGCGATCACCAAGCGGCGGACAAGCGCAGTGCCACGTGTGGCACAAGGCGCCCAAGTTGGGCGGGGCTTACAATTATGTTGCAAAATTGCCACGCTGCACAAGGATCGCACGACAGCCTGCCAAATAGGCAATTTACGCCCCTTTTCAGCCATAAAGCACGCGCGTTAAGAGGGGGTAATTTCCGATTGATAAGGATTTTGGCGCAAGAATCGGTGCACCGCGCAAAAATGCCGTGTGCGCCGCAAATGGGCCGGTCTGGACGCGTTGAAATAGATTGAAAGTGGAGTGCCATGGACGCCCGTAATTTCGACAAGAAGAAACTGCCCAGCCGTTACGTCACAGAAGGCCCTGCTCGCGCGCCGCACCGCTCCTATCTTTATGCCATGGGTCTGACCCGCGAACAGATTCACCAGCCGCTCGTAGGCGTCGCCTCCTGCTGGAATGAAGCCGCACCCTGCAATATATCGCTGATGCGCCAGGCTCAGGCCGTGAAGAAGGGCGTGTCCGCCGCTGGTGGCACGCCGCGTGAATTTTGCACGATTACCGTTACTGACGGCATCGCCATGGGCCATCAGGGCATGAAATCCTCGCTGGTGTCGCGCGATCTGATCGCCGATTCGGTGGAACTGACCATGCGCGGGCATTGTTATGATGCGCTGGTCGGCCTTGCTGGCTGCGACAAATCACTTCCGGGCATGATGATGTCGATGGTGCGTCTCAACGTGCCGTCGATTTTCATTTATGGCGGGTCGATTCTGCCAGGCAATTTCCGTGGCCAGCAGGTTACCGTGCAGGATTTGTTCGAAGCTGTGGGCAAGCATTCGGTCGGCGACATGTCGAGCGAAGACCTCGATGAACTCGAGTCGGTCGCCTGCCCGTCCGCCGGTGCCTGCGGCGCGCAATTTACGGCCAACACCATGGCGACCGTGTCGGAAGCCATCGGTCTGGCGCTGCCCTATTCGGCGGGCGCGCCGGCCCCTTACGAAATTCGTGACCGGTTTTGCATGACCGCTGGCGAGATGGTGATGGATCTCATTGCCCGCAACATCCGCCCGCGCGATATCGTCACCTTGAAGGCGCTCGAAAACGCCGCAACCGTGGTGGCCGCATCGGGCGGCTCGACCAATGCCGCCCTGCATCTGCCCGCCATAGCGCATGAATGCGGCATCAAGTTTGATCTGTTCGACGTCGCCGAGATTTTCAAGCGCACGCCCTATATTGCCGATCTCAAGCCTGGCGGACGCTATGTTGCCAAGGACATGTTCGAGGCCGGCGGCATCCCGCAGCTCATGAAAACCCTGCTCGATCACGGTTTCCTTCATGGCGATTGTATGACTGTGACCGGTCGTACAATTGCCGAAAACATGGAGCAGGTAAAATGGAACGTGCATCAGGATGTTGTGCGTCCGGCCAATAAACCGCTCAGCCCGAATGGTGGCGTTGTTGGACTGAAAGGCAATCTCGCGCCCGAAGGGGCGATTGTGAAAGTTGCAGGCATGACGACGGAACAGTTGAAATTTTCCGGCCCGGCCCGCTGCTTCGACACGGAAGAAGAATGTTTTGAGTGCGTGCGCAAGCGTGGCTACAAGCAAGGTGATGTTTTGGTGATCCGCTACGAAGGGCCGCGTGGCGGGCCGGGCATGCGCGAGATGCTAGCGACGACTGCCGCGCTTTATGGCCAAGGCATGGGCGACAAGGTGGCGCTGATTACCGATGGGCGCTTCTCGGGTGCTACACGCGGATTCTGTGTCGGTCACGTCGGGCCGGAAGCGGCTGTCGGTGGCCCCATCGCCTTGCTGCAGGACGGCGACATCATCGATCTTGATGCCATCAATGGCACGCTTTCCGTGCGCCTCAGCGCGGACGAACTGGCGGCCCGGCATGCAAGCTGGAAGCCGCGAACGACTGATTACGGCTCGGGGGCGATCTGGAAATACGCTCAAGTGGTGGGTCCCGCCGTCAATGGCGCGGTCACGCACCCTGGGCATGCAGGAGAGACGCATGTCTATGCGGATATCTGATCAAGCCTCGCTTGCCGGTGCGTTTGTTGTCGGGCTGTGCATGGCACTTCCCGCATTCGCGCTGGACGGCTCAACGACTCCGGCCAACAAGCCATTGGCGCTGCCAGGGCATTTCCGCAACAATGAAGACGCGCTCCAGCAGGGGCTGAAAGCCGATCAGGCAGGAAATGTGCCTTTTACCCTGAAGGCTCTTGGCTATGCTGCGGCCCACGGACAATCCATCGCCCGATGGAAATTGGCGCATATGTATGCCGATGGCGAAGGCGTGGATCGGGACGATCTGAAAGCCTTTCATTATTATCGCGATATTATTACCTCTTATCGGCAAAGTGATAATGACGGGCGTGACCGCGCGGCGGTTTCAAGCGCCTATGTCGCCCTTGGGGCCTATTTGCTGCGCGGAATTCCCGGCACGAATGTCAAGCGCGACCCGCACATGGCGATGCGGATGTTTCAGGTGGCGGCGACGGTGTTCCGCAACCCGGACGCGCAATATAATCTGGCGCAGATGTTCCTGAATGGCGAAGGCGTGGCGCATGATCCACGGCAGGCTGCCGGATGGCTCAGCCTTGCGGCGGCCAAGAACCACTGCGCAGCCCAGGCGCTTCTGGGACGAATTTTGTTCAATGGCGGCCATGATGTGGTGCGCCAGCGCGCCAAGGGCCTGATGTGGCTGATGCTGGCACGCAAAGGCGCTATCGATCCGGTCAAGGATGGCTGGATCATCGCGCTCTATGACAAGGCCATGGCGGCGGCGTCCGATGATGATCGCCAGGCGGCTTTGGCCTATCTTTCCGATCGCAAGCACCGCATCAATTAAGTTTGATCCGAAGGGGCACATGGTCTGAAGGTTTTTCGCCTTCGCGCATCGCCCGGTCGATGACAACACTGACAAGCCTGTCGGCCGCTTGGGCGGAGAGCAAGGCGTGGTCGATACGAATGCCGTTGTTGCGCTGGAATGCACCGGCCTGATAATCCCAGAATGTATAGAGCCCGGGTTCATCCGAGACCGCCCGCAGCGCGTCGGTCAAACCAAGATTGAGCAATTGGCGAAATCTTTCCCGGGTTGCGGGCAGAAATAGCGCGTCCTCCAGCCATTGGCTCGGGTCCTTCGCGTCCGCGCTTTCCGGAATGACGTTGAAATCACCCGTCAGGACAAGCGCTTCCTCGTAGCGCAACAACTCACGGGCATGGCGGATCAGGCGCTCCATCCAGGCCAGCTTGTAGGCGTATTTGTCGGTTCCTGCCGGATTGCCATTGGGCAAGTAAAGGCAGCCGACGCGCACCACCCCGCGCTCGTCGGGGATTACAGCTTCCACATAGCGGCTCTGTTCGTCCGCATCATCACCGGGCAGGCGACGCACGACGTCCATAGGCCTCGTCGAGAGAATGGCGACGCCATTAAAGCCCTTCTGCCCATGCACCGCGCAATTATAGCCCAAGGCTTCGATTTCAGCGCGCGGAAATGCCTCATCCACGCATTTCAGCTCCTGAAGGCACATGACTTCGGGATGCACGTCTTCGAGATATTTCAGCAGGTGCCCCAGCCGCTGGCGCACTGAATTGACGTTCCAAGACACGATTTGCATGGCAAGCCCTCAAAAGCGCTGACGCATCCCTGCACGTCAAAGCCCAATTTTCAACCCCAGCGCCGCTGCGCCCACATCCACTGCGATGGAAAGGCGCGAATATCCGCTTCGAGGGCATTTTGAATCGCCTGCGTAAGCTCGCGAATGTCGCCATCGCGGTCAGGCGTGTAAATCAACGGAATCTGGGTCAGGCGCAGGGTGAAGCGCACATGCGGCAATCGCACCATGGTGGCCACAAACAAGGGGCGCTGATACTGCCGGGCGACCAGTGCCGGAAAGCCGGAAGTCGGGGCCGGGCGCCCGAAAAACGTCGTCGGCACGCCATCGTGCATCGGCATGTCGGCCATGATGAATAAAGCGCCGCCATCGCGGACATGGCGCAGCATTTTACGCGCGCCCTCGCCGTCTTTTGGCCAGACGCCACCGCCGTTGACCGCCTGCCGCATTTTCAAGATCGCGGCATCGACCAGCGGGTTATGGGCTTTTTGATAGATTCCGGCCGGTTTCATGCCCAAATTGGTGGCGGGCAGGCCGCCAAGCTCCCAATTGCCGATATGGCCGAAGCAGAACACGCCAGCCCCGCCTTGCGCTGCGATTCTGGTCAGCACGTCGGGCTGTTGAAGACTGATTCGTCCTTCGCGAGCGATATCGGCCATGCGGAAAGCCTCGGCAAAAGTGCGCCCGAGATTTTCCCACATCTCGAGCAATATTGCCTCACGCGCGGCGGCGGAAAGCTCCGGCAAGGCCGCGGCAATATGCTGGCGCGCCCGCCGGTGACGCTTGAGGCGCGGCGCGATCAGCCGCCAGAGCTTGCCGCTGAAATCGGAGGCGTGCTCGACCGAAAGCGCGCTGAACAGTGCCCCCACCAGGCGAAAGCCCAGATATTCGATGCGGTATTTCATGCTGATTGACGGGCGTCGCGCCGAAATCAGCGACGAAGCAGAGTCATGCCGAGGTGATGTCAAGCCGCTAGGCTCCGCTCATTTGCGCCGGGCATCTGAATCAACAAGGCTCATTCTCCATGACCTACAGGCCTGCCTCGAGCCGTATGATACGGCAGGCATCGCCCTTCTTGCCCGCAGGCGCGTGGGGCGCCCGCACCAAAAGGCATTGCGCCTCGGCGAGTACCCGCAGCATGGAACTATCCTGCACGCCAAATGCCGTGACAACGGGTAGATTTTCACCGTTCACCTGCCAGGTGGCGCGCACATAATCCTCCCGCGCATCATTGGCGGCAATGTCCGCCCCGAGCACGCCTGCCACCGATATATCGCTGCCGGCCTTGATGTCCCCACTCAAGGCCCGCACCAGCGGTTGCAAAAACAAATGGCCACACACGATCGACGAGACCGGATTACCGGGAAGGCCAAGAATATGCATCGCCCCGAGGCTGCCGTGGATCAGCGGTTTGCCGGGCCGCATGGCGATGCGCCAGAAATGCAGGTCCATGCCTTCACGGGTCAATGCCGATTTCACGAGGTCATGATCACCGACCGATGCGCCGCCCAGCGTCACCAGCACATCGGCTTTGGCGGCGCGCGCCGCAAGAATGCCGCTCTCGAGCGCCGCAAAACTATCTTGCGCGATACCAAGATCAATCGGCTCGCCTCCGGCAGCCAGCACATGCGCGGCAATGGCGAATGAGTTGGAGGCGACAATCTGATCGGGCCCCGGCTTCGTGCCCGGACGCACCAATTCATCGCCTGTCGCAAGAATTGCAACGCGCGGACGCCGCACCACCGGCACATGGCCGTGGTTCATTGCCGCTGCCAAAGCCAGTTCTGGCGCACCCAGTCTGCGTCCGGCCTTGAGCAATATCTCGCCGGTCGAGAAGTCGAGACCGGCGGCGCGCACGCTGCGGCCAGAAGTCACCGGCTGCTGGAGGCTGATTTGGTCGCCGTCGCGGGTTACCAGCTCCTGCATCTGCACGG
Source organism: Pseudomonadota bacterium (assembly GCA_021804825.1). GTDB lineage: Bacteria > Pseudomonadota > Alphaproteobacteria > Rhizobiales > Beijerinckiaceae > REEB77. The sequence continues at coordinate 45,853 of JAJZGX010000005.1, forward strand.
CGTCGGCGCCGGGTGGCACAATCGCCCCGGTGAATATTCGCACGGTTTCGCCGCGTTGCAGCACGCCGTCATAGCGGTGGCCAGCCGAAGATGTGCCGATCACTTTCAGCAGTTGCGTCGGATCGGTGCCGTCCAGGGCGTTGAGGGCGTAACCGTCCATGGCGGACACCGGCTCTGGCGGCTGCGTGCGTGTGCTGGCAAGATCAAGCGCCAGCGTGCGCCCCCACGCCTCGGCGAGGGCCAATTTTTCGGTCTCGAGCGGCCGCGCCCGCTCCAGCACGCCTGCCAAAGCCTGCGCAACGCTGATCAACTTCGCCTCATCCACGCGCATCAGCTTTCAGCCATGTTCCCGATTTGCCGCCTCGCTTCATATCGAGGGCGATGTTCTCGATCCGCATCCCGCGATCCACGGCCTTGAGCATGTCGTAGATCGTCAGGCAGGCGATGCTGACCGCCGTCAGCGCTTCCATCTCGACGCCGGTCTGGCCGGAAACCTTGACCTTGGCCACAACGTTGAAACCCGGCAATTCAGGATCTGCAACAATATCCACCTTCAAGCTGGTGATGGCCAGCGGATGGCAGAGCGGGATCAGTTCATGGGTGCGTTTGGCGGCCATGATGCCGGCAATCCGTGCCGTGCCGAGCACATCGCCCTTTTTGGCCTGACCCGCCATGGCCAGTTGCAGCGTCGCGGCCTGCATGACCACTCGCCCGCTGGCGCTGGCCTCACGCGCGGTGACATCCTTGGCGCCCACATCGACCATATGCGCTTCGCCCTGCGCGGTGATATGGCTGAGGGCGCTCATGACAGCGCCAGTTCCTTGCCAGTGATCAGATGATGTGCCGCCTTGGCGACATCGGGGCTGCGCATCAGGCTCTCGCCCACCAAAAAGCTGGAAATCCCTGCCTGGTGCAGCCGCAGGCAATCCTGATGTGACGAAATTCCGCTCTCGCTGATGATGATACGGCCTGCCGGCACCTTGCGGGCCAAAGCCTCGCTGGTTTCAAGCTTGACCTCAAAGGTGCGCAAATCACGGTTGTTGATGCCAATCAACCGGGTCTCCAAGCTCAAGGCGCGGTTCAGTTCGGCCTCGTCATGCACTTCGACCAGCACATCAAGGGTCAGATCATGCGCGGCTGCGTTCAGCGCCCGCGCTTCCGAATCACTGACGGCGGCCATGATGATCAAAATGCAATCTGCTCCCCAGGCGCTGGCTTCATAGACCTGATAGGGATCAAAAAGGAAATCCTTGCGCAGCACAGGCAAGGGGCACGCGGCTCGCGCTTGCGCCAAAGCTTCGGCGCTGCCCTGAAAGGAAGGGCCATCGGTCAAGACCGAAAGACACGCCGCGCCGCCCCTGTGATAGGCAGCGGCGAGCTTGGCCGGGTCGAAATCTGCACAGATCAGGCCTTTCGAGGGGCTGGCTTTCTTTATTTCAGCGATGAGCGCCACGCGGCTCACATCATGCTTGGCCTCGATGGCTTTGACAAAGCCGCGCGGTCGATCGCGTTTGGCAATGCGGCGTTCGAGCGATGTCATCGGCACGGCGACTTTGGCAACCGCAATTTCCTTGCGCTTGTAAGCCTCAATCTTTTTCAAGATATCACTCATGCCACCTCCATCTCATTCGAGGCCCGCACCAATTCTGCCAGTGTCGAGCGGGCTGCGCCGTTGTCGAGCGCATGGGCCGCCATGGCGACTCCCGCTTTGAGATCAGCTGCCTTGCCAGCGACCACCAGCGCCGCGGCGGCATTGAGCAGGGCAATGTCGCGATAGGGCGAGGGGGCGCCATCGAGCACAGCCCGCAGCGCCGCGGCATTATGGTCGGGATCGCCGCCCTTCAGGTCAGCCAGGCTGGCGCGCGGCAGGCCGGCGTCCTCAGGTGTGATCTCGAAGCTTCGTATCACGCCACTTTCCAGCGCCACGACATGGGTCACGCCGGTGGTTGTCAGTTCATCCAGCCCATCTTCGCCATGCACCAGCCAGACACGCTCACTGCCCAGCGTGCGAAGCACATGCGCAAGAGGTTCAAGCCAGCTTGCGGAAAACACGCCGAGGACCTGGCGTTTGACACCAGCCGGGTTCGACAAGGGGCCGAGCAGATTGAAAATCGTGCGGGTGCCGAGTTCAGCGCGCGCTGGGCCGACATGGCGCATGGCGGCATGGTGGGTCTGGGCCATCATGAAGCCAATGCCGGTCTCGGCGATGCAGCGTGTTACATCGGTGGGATTGAGGCCGATCTTCACGCCAAGGCTGCTCAGAACGTCGCTGGATCCGGATTTTGACGATGCGGCGCGGTTGCCATGTTTGGCGACCTTCACCCCGCAAGCGGCCACAATGATCGCCGCCAGCGTCGAGACATTGAACGAGCCGTGGCCATCGCCGCCGGTGCCGACAATGTCGATGGCGTCAGGATCGGTCACGACCCGCAGCATTTTGGCGCGCATGACGCTGACCGCGCCGACGATCTCGGCGACGGTCTCGCCGCGCACGCGCAAAGCCAGCAGAAAGCCGCCCATTTGGGCAGGCGTCACTTCGCCGGAAAGCAGCATGTCGAAAGCCGCCTCGGCCTCGCCACGTGTGAGACTGGCACCGGTAGCGACCTGGGCAAGGAGCGGCTTGAATTGATCCATGCTTCGCGAGGCCCCTCAGGCTGTCATACGGTGATGTGCGTTCCACACCTGCGCCATTCCCAGAAAATTGCCAAGTATCTTGTGGCCAAATTCCGAGGCGATGCTTTCTGGGTGAAATTGCACGCCATGCACCGGGTGGCTGCGATGGCTCAGACCCATGATCACGTTGCTTTCGGCCCGCGCGGTGATTTCGAGGCAGGCAGGCAGGCTCGCCTCATCGACGACCAGCGAATGATAGCGCGTCGCCTTGAACGGCCTGTCAATCCCGGCGAACAAGCCGCGCGGCACGGCGGTGATCGAAGATAATTTGCCGTGCATCGGCATGTTGGCGCGCCGCACCACGCCGCCATAGACCTGGCCGATCGCCTGATGGCCGAGGCAGACCCCCATGATCGGGATATGGGCGCCGGCCCGCTCGATCAAGGCGCAGCAGATCCCGGCTTCGTCGGGTGTGCCGGGGCCTGGCGACAGCACGATGGCGTCGGGAGACTGGCGCATGAGGTCGTCAACACTGACCGTATCATTACGCATGACTTTGACGTCCGCCCCCAGCGCCCCGAAATAATGCACGAGGTTAAAGGTGAAGCTGTCATAATTGTCGATCAGCGCGATACGCATCATGCCGCGAGCCTCAGTGAACATGAGCCTGTTATTCGGGCGAAAGCCGTTCGAGGTCAAGTGTGCTCTCGCCCGTGCCTCACTGGCCGCGTTTGGGGGCGGTGGCGAAGCGGACGGCCTCCTCGGCGGCGCGAAACTGCGCCATCGCTTTGTTGACGCATTCCATTTGCTCGGAAGCGGCATTGGAATCATGCACGATTCCGGCTCCAGCCTGCACGTGCATCACGCCGTTCTTGACCAGAGCGGTGCGCATGACAATGCAGGTATCCATTTCGCCGGAGGCGCCAAAATATCCAATGCAGCCGCCATAAATGCCGCGCCGATCGGTCTCGAGTTCATCGATGATCTGCATCGCCCGCACTTTGGGCGCCCCCGAAACCGTGCCAGCCGGAAAGCCGGCCGCGAGCGCGTCGATCACGTCATGGCTGGGGCCAAGCCTGCCTTCAACGTTGGAGACGATGTGCATGACGTGGCTGTAGCGCTCGACAAAAAACTGGTCGGTCACCTGAACGCTGCCGATTTCGGCGACCCGGCCAACGTCATTGCGGCCAAGGTCGAGCAACATCAGATGTTCGGCACGCTCTTTTTCGTCGGCCAGCAATTCGCGCTCGAGCGCGGCATCGGCCTGAGGTGTCGCACCGCGCGGTCTGGTGCCGGCAATGGGGCGAATGGTAATGACGCTGTCTCTGGCCCGCACAAGAATTTCCGGACTGGAGCAGACAATCTGGAAGCCGCCAAAATCGAGATAGCAAAGATAGGGTGAGGGGTTGATGCGCCGCAACGCGCGATAAAGCGCAAATGCCGGCAAGGTGAACGGCGCGCTGAATCGCTGCGACAGCACTACCTGAAAAATATCGCCCGCCGCAATATGCTCCTTGGCCGCCGCCACCATGTCGAGAAAGCGCGGCTCCGGCGTGTTCGACACAGGCCTTGCGGCGCTCATCAGCGGATCATCGCCACCGCTTTGGTGGGCCAATGGCCCTTCCAGCGTCGCCACGGCGGCTTCCAGCCGCTCGACCGCGCCAGCATAGGCTGCGGCGGCAGAGGTCCCCGCGTGCGGGCGCACCGGCGCGAAAAGATGGATTTCATCACGCACCGTGTCAAAGACCACCATCAATGTGGGTCTGATCATCAGCGCGTCCGGCACGCCAATCGAATCGTGCTTGGGCTCTGCCAGGCGCTCCATCTGGCGCACCATTTCATAGCCTAGGTAGCCGAACACGCCTGCCGCCATCGGCGGTTGGCCGGGCATCGGCGCAATCGTCGATTCAGCGATGAGTTCACGCAGCGAAACCAGGCTCGAAGCTGCACAGGGCACAAAGGCGTCGCGATCACGCAAGGCATCGCGGTTGATTTCGGCTTGTGCGCCTCTCGCCCGCCAGATGATGTCGGGATCGAGGCCGATCATCGAATAGCGGCCGCGCGCCGCATTGCCTTCCACCGATTCCAGCAGAAAGACATTGCCCTGTCGGCCTGCTGACAGCTTCAGAAAGGCCGATACCGGCGTTTCGAGATCGCCGACCAGACGCGTCGTCACCAGTTGTGCTGCGCCGCCGTCATAGACCGCGGCAAATGTCGCAAAATCAGGACTGGTCATTGTTGCGCCGGCACGTTGGCACCGATGGTTTTGGCGACCACTTCGGCATCGATCTTCACGCCCTGCTGCGCCTTGAGGGCGTCAACATATTCACGCGCCACATCATTGCCGATGGCCGCCTGCAACTGCCGGGTCACCGAGGCTTTCAGCTTCGCATCGGTGAATGGCGGCACCAGCGCATCGAGCACCTTGAACACAGCCCAGCCCTTGCCCGGTTCGGGGGCCGAGCTTGCTTGTCCGACATGGACATTGAACACCTGCGCGGCGATCGAGGCACCCAGATCTGGCGTACCTTCGCGCTTCACATCGGCAACGTGCAGCACCGGCAGATTGCCGTTGGCTTTGGCAAGGTCAGCCAGAGTGGCGCCCTTGTTGAGTTGCGCGACGAGCGCCATCGCCTTGGCCGAGAGCGCCTTGTCGATCTGGTCGTTCTGCCAGCTGGTCAGCACCAAAGGACGCACCTGCGCCAGGCTGCGCTGGTGTGCCGGATCCACGCTTTTCAGTTCAAACCACTCGATGCCGCCACCCTTGGTGGTGATGGTCTCGTTATCGACACCCACAGCAGTGTCGAACACGGCCCTGAGCAAGGCGCTGCCGGGTTCCAGCCCGGCGACCGGTTTGCCTGCGGGGTCTTTACCGGCGGCATCGATAGCATCCACAGTTCGTGCCTTCAGGCCCACAGCAGCAGCGGCATCTGCCAGATCCTTGCCATTGGAGCGGGCGTCCTCGATCTTGTCGTGGAGCGTTTGCAACTCTTTGCCGGCGGCCTCCTTGGCAAGCACGGCCTTGATCGCCGGGGCCACTTCGGCATAGGGCACGATCGACTTGGGCACGATTTTGGCGACATGAACCAGCGCATAGCCGATCAGATTCTTGATCGGCGCGCTGGTTGCGCCCTCCGCCAGACTGAACGCCGCCTTGTCGATTGCGGGCAGAAGCGTGCCCTGCTTCACAAGGCCAAGGTCGTAATCAGCGGGCGAGAGCTTGCGCGCGGCGGCGATGTCCGTGAAGCTGGTTCCGGCGGCGATCTTGGCAGCGGCGGCGGTCGCGCCGGCTTCTGTCTTGAATGTGATCTGCTGCACCTGACGCTGCTCGGGCTTGGTATAAAGTCGCGCCTTGTCAACCTCATAGCGCGGCTTGGCTTGCGCATCCGGGATGACGATGGTTTTCTGCAATTGCCCGGGCTCCAGATCAAGCATGACGAGCTTGCGATATTCCGGCGCGGCCCAGGCGCTGGCACGCGGCGCAAAATAAGCCGCCAATTGCTTGTCATCCGGGGCCCTGATGGTGCCGGCGGCCGCCTTGGGCAGCAGAATATAATCAATGCTGCGCGTTTCGTTGACGGCGCGGTTGATAACGTCCAGCCATGACACCGGGGTGCCGAAATTGGCGGTCAGCGCCGAGAGAATCTGGCCATGCAGCAGGGCTTGGCGCTGCTTCAGCGCAAACGTGTCCTCGTTCATGCCGTTGTTTTGCAGGAAATTCTGGAACAGGTTGGGATCGAACTTGCCGCCCGCACCGGCAAATTGCGGTGCGTTGGTCACTGTGGTCGCCACTTCGGCATCCGAGACCGCGAGCCCAAGTCTTTTGGCTTCGCCATCCATCGCCGCCTGATCAACCAGCACGGCCATGACCTGCTTGTCGACCCCCTGGCTCACCGCCTCGGTGGTGGTGACGCTGTGTTTGGCTTTGGCGCTCATCGCCTGCAATTGCTTGGCAAAGGCATCGCGCAAGGCGGTGTCGTCGATTTTTGTCGATCCTACCGTGGCGACCGTC
>JAJZGX010000069.1 GCA_021804825.1 Pseudomonadota bacterium
TGGTGCCGCGAACCCCCTGGGTTGCTTCGCTTGCGCTCGCAATGACGGAGAGGTGTGTGCTCGCGAGGACGGGCTTGCATTTGACTTGCATCGTCTGGGCTGGAGCGGGTGAAGGGAATCGAACCCTCGTATTCAGCTTGGAAGGCTGCTGCTCTACCATTGAGCTACACCCGCAGCGCATGGACGCTGACCAATGAGATGGTGGAGGAGGTAGGACTCGAACCTACGAAGGCGTAGCCAGCGGATTTACAGTCCGCCCCCTTTGCCACTCGGGACACTCCTCCATCTGCACGCGGCGTTTTCAGCCTGAACAGACGCTTCCAACCCCACCTTGCGGCAGGGCCGTTCATCGCGGCTTGTCTATGGGTGAAGGGGTTTGCCGTGTCAATGTCAAAATCAACTTATTGCATGAGGCGCATGACACTGGCAGGATGTGCTGCATCTCGCTAAGAGAGCCTCATGAACGACAAACACAGATTTGAGCGCAGTGGTTCGCGCAACCGGGCCGGCGGCGCGCGGGCGCAGGCCTTGCAGGGGCGGCCGATGGGCGAGGTGCTGGCGCGCGCCACGCCGGAACTGGTGCTGCTTTACGGGTGGCACAGCGTACGGGCGGCCTTGCTTAATCCGGCCCGCAAGGTGCTGCGGTTGCATGCTGCGGCGGGCGGTGTCGCCGGGCTTGAAGCTTTGGCGCAACAGCGCAAGATTCCGCTCGCCACCGTCACGCCTCAGGCGATCAGCGCCAGCCTTCCTCGTGATGCCGTGCATCAAAACGTGCTGCTCGAATGCCGCCCGCTGCCGGATCTCGATCTGTCTGAAATTCAAAGGAAATCCGGGATCGTGCTGGTGCTCGACCAGATCACCGATCCGCATAATGTCGGGGCGATCATCCGCACCGCCGCCGCGTTCAATGTCGATGCGCTGGTGATCACCGATCGCAACGCCCCTGACATGGGCGGCGTCTTGGCCAAAGCCGCTTCCGGCGGGCTTGAGATGGTGCCGATCGTGCGGGTGGTGAATCTGGCGCGGGCGCTGCGTCATCTCGCCGAGGAGGGCTCGCTGTGCATCGGGCTGGATTCTGACGCACCGCACGCCTTGAGCGAGGCGGCATCGGGCCTCGGCGCGGGGCGGGGCGTGGCGCTGGTGCTGGGGGCGGAGGGCGAGGGCCTGCGGCGGTTGACCCGCGAGACCTGCGACGTGATGGCGAGGCTTGATCTGCCGGGCAAGATCATCAGCCTGAATGTCTCCAATGCCTGCGCGCTGGCCTTGTCGAGCGTCTATCAGGCCTTGAATGCGCGCGCATGAGCGCGACCGGATATGCTATCATCCGGGGGGACGTGCCAAGATGATCATGACGAATCAGGGTAATCTTGCTAGGCTGGATATGCGGCACCGGTGCCCTGGCCATCAGGGCACGGCGTTACGACAAGCGAGGTTGATGCCGAGATGACGATGTTGCCGCCGCTTCCGCCGCGCCCCATGTCATTCGGAGCGCGTCTGCGCAACTGGTTTCTCACCGGTCTGGTGATCGCCGGGCCCTTGGCGCTGACCGCCTGGCTGGTCTGGTGGTTTGTCGGCTCGGTTGACCAGTTCGTGCGCCCGCTATTGCCCGAACGCTTCTGGCCTGATTCCTATCTGCCAGTGAAAGTGCCGGGCACCGGCGTCGTGCTGGCGGTGATCTTCCTGACATTGCTGGGCTTTCTAGCCGCTAACATTCTGGGCCGCACGCTGCTGAGCCTCGGCGAGAGCCTTGTCAGCCGCACGCCGATCATCCGCTCGATTTACAAGAGTCTGAAGCAGATTTTCGAGACGATATTTTCCACCAACGGCACGTCGTTCCGCAAGGTCGGACTGGTTGAATATCCCGTCAAGGGAGCGTGGTCGGTGGTTTTCCTCTCGGCAACGCCAAGTCCGATCATCCGCGAACATCTGCCGCACGAGGTCGAATATGCCTCGGTCTTTCTTTGCTGCGCGCCCACAGTGTCAACCGGGTTTTTCTTTTATGTCCCGGCCAATGACATTGTCGAGTTGCCGATTTCGGTGGAAGAAGGCGTCAAACTGGTGATGTCATGCGGGCTGATCCAGCCGGAAGCGCAAACCAAACTGGCGGCGCTGGCGGCTGACGCCAAAGCGCGCAAGATTGCCGCAGAATAGAGGGAACCTTCATGACGATTGCTTTTTGGTGTGTGCTGGTCGCGGGCCTTCTGCCCTATGCGGCATTCGCGGTGATAGCGGGCAGCCTCGATCCACACCTGCCGCGCCTTGCAGCGCAAAAACTTGATGGCATGAAGGCTCGTGCCAATGGGGCGCATCTCAATGCTTTTGAAGCCTTCGGGTTTTTTGCGGCGGCGGTGATCATCGCGCATGTGATCGAAGGGCCCAATGCCATCACCAACGGGTTGGCGGTGGCCTTCATCATTGCGCGTATCGGGCATCTGGTATTTTATCTCAAGGATAATCAGCCGCTGCGCTCGGCTTGCTTCTCGCTCGGCCTGCTGTGCATCATCGCGATTTTTCTGCACGCGGCGCTTTAGCGAGGGGTTGGACGCCAAGTTCGAGTTGGCGACGAATCACCCCGCCTGCATCAATTTGATCGCCTCGCGCCGCTCGAACAGATGCAGCAGCACGCGCAGGGCCTGGCCGCGTGGATTTTCCAGCTGCGGGTCGCGGGCGAGGATGAGCTTGGCATCGTCGCGCGCCACTTCAAGCAACTGGTGATGCACTTCGAGATCGGCCAGATAGTAGGCGGGCAATCCGGCCTGCCTTGTGCCTAGAACCTCGCCCTCGCCGCGTAGCGCCAAATCTTCCTCGGCGATGCGAAAGCCGTCTTCGGTTTCACGCATGATCGCGAGGCGCTTGCGGGCCATCTCGCTCAGCGGCCCGTGATAGAGCAACACGCATGACGAGCGCGCGAGCCCGCGCCCGACCCGGCCGCGCAACTGATGCAATTGGGCGAGCCCGAAGCGTTCGGCATGTTCGATCACCATGATCGAGGCTTCGGGGACATCGACGCCGACCTCGACCACGATGGTCGCCACCAGAATTTTGATGGTTCCGGCTTGAAAAGCCGCCATGGCCGCGTCTTTGTCCCGGGCGGGCATCTGGCCATGGATCAAGCCCACCTGCGGCCCGAAGATTTGGCTCAAGCTGGCGAAGCGTTCGCTTGCGGCGGCGAGATCAAGCTCCTCGTTTTCATTGACCAGCGGGCAAATCCAATAGACCCGCGCGCCGGTTTTGAGCGCGCGCGCCAAACCTTCCACCACCTCGCCGAGACGTTCATCCGGGATGGCGCTGGTCTGGATCGGCGAGCGTCCGGCGGGCTTCTCGCGCAGCAGCGACACATCCATGTCGCCGAAATGGGTAAGCACCAAAGTGCGCGGAATCGGCGTTGCGGTCATCGCCAGAACATCGACCTTGTCGCCCTTGGTGCCAAGCGCGAGGCGCTGCTCGACCCCGAAGCGATGCTGCTCGTCAATGACCGCGAGCGCCAGATCATGAAAGGCCATGTCGTCCTGAAACAGCGCGTGGGTGCCCACAACAATATCGATGCTGCCGTCGGCCAAGCGCGCCAGCAACCCGGCCCGTGCGGCACCCTTGTCACGCCCGGTGAGGCAGGCGAGGCGCAGGCCCGCTGCCTCGGCCATGGGTTGCAGCCGGGCAAAATGCTGGCGGGCGAGGATTTCCGTAGGGGCCATGAGCGCTGCCTGGCGTCCGGCTTCCGCGACCAGCGCCATGGCAAGAAACGCCACAATGGTCTTGCCGGAGCCGACATCACCTTGCAGCAGCCGCATCATGCGATGGTCGCTTTGCAGATCGGCGGAGATTTCGGCCAAAGCGAGGGTTTGGGCGCTGGTCAGGGCGTAGGGCAAGGCCTTGATGATGCGTGCCGCGATGACACCTTCGGCGACGAGCGCACGGCCGGCGGGGCGCAATTGCGCGCGGCGCACCAGCAGCAGCGCCAGTTGCTGGGCCAGCAATTCATCATAGGCCAGCCGCGAGCGGGCCTCGCCATCGGGACGCAGAACCTCTGGCGTGGCAGGTTTGTGAAGCTGCATCAGGGCATCATTGAAAGCTGGCCACTGGCGGCGCGCGCGGAACGCTTCATCCAGCCATTCCGGCATGGACTGGGGCAGGCGGGCCAGTGCGGCGCGGGCGGCCTTGATGGCGGTGCGGGCAAACAGGCCTTCGGTGAGCGGATAGACCGGCTCGATCGCATCCATGCGCGCCAGCCCGGCTTCATCCATCACCTGATCGGGATGCACCATCTGGCGATAGCCATCCCACATCTCGATCTTGCCGGAGACGTAGCGCTTGGCGCCCTGGGGCAGGGCCTTTTCGATCCACTCATGGTTGCTCAGAAAAAACACCAGCAGGCAATCGCCGGTGTCATCCTCGACCAGCACCTTGTAGGGCGCACGCGAGCGGGGCGGCGGCGGTTGGTGTTCCACGACACGGACGCTGAGCGTCACGACGCTGTTGATGGGCGCTGCGGCGATGGTCGGGCGTGCGCTTCTGTCGATCACCGCAGACGGCAGGTGGAAGAGAAGGTCAATGACCCGCACGACCCCGCCGCGCGGCTTCAACAGCCGCAGGTAATGCGCGGCGGTTTTCGGGCCAAGACCCGGCAGGTGCGAGGCCTCGGCGAAGAGGGGATCAATCAGCGAAGGGCGCATGGGTTCGGTCGCGTTGCAGGATATGCGAACCTGCCGTGCCGCATGCTGATGTCAAGCCTCTTTTGAAGCCAGCGCTTCATCCAGCGGTGCAGCAGCAGGTCGGCGCTGGCGGGCACCAAAGCGCAAGGGCAAGGCGGCCAGCACCAGGCCCAGCAAAATGAGCGCCATGCCGGCCAGTCGAAAAAGCCCAAAGGTCTCGCCCAGTATCAGCGCAGCCGAGGCGGCGCCGGTGACGGGCACGGCCAGCGTGATCGGCGCAATGGTGCTGGCAGGATAACGCTTGATCAGATAGCCCCAGATGGTGAAGCCCCCAAGCGTGGAGATGATGGCGATATAGACGAGCTCACCGAAAATCGGCCAGGTGATCGAGGTGATGGCGTGCCAGTCGCGGGCGGCGCCCTCGAATATTACCGAGAGCACGAGCATCGGCACCATGGCGAGCAGGCTCATCCAGGCGATCATGCCCAGCGGATCATAGGCACCGGCACCACGCATCCAGACATTGCCGATTGCCCAAGCCACGGCGGCGCCGAGCAGCAGCAGCACCGAGGCAAACGGAATACCGGCCCGGGTGGTTGATATGGCAATCAGGCCAACGCCGGCCATGGCGATCAGCGTGCCGAACCATTGGCGCGAGGAGGGGTGTTCATGCAACATCAGCGCCGCCAGAATGATGGTGAAAAATGCCTGGATTTGCAACGCGACCGACGAAAGGCCCGCGGGAAAGCCAAGGTCAAGCGCCAGATAAAGGCAAACATACTGGCCAACGAACATGGTCAGGGTGATGGCCAGGAGCCGCCACAGACCGGTGGGTGGGCGCGGCAGCACGAGGCACAGGGCGGCGCCGCCAATATAGCGCAGGCCCACCAGCAGCACAGCCGGAATGTGATCCAGCGCCAGGCGCGTGAAAACAAAATTCAGGCCCCACAGACACACCAGGAGAGCTGCAAGGGCAAGATGGCGTGGCGACATGGGGTCAGGCTTTCTATAGCAAAAAAGGTGCAGCGCGAGAGTAAGATGATCGCTCACGAGCGAGCCATTGGTGCCGGTTGCGGGACTCGAACTCGCGACCTACTGATTACAAATCAGTTGCTCTACCAACTGAGCTAAACCGGCATGCTTGGCGACGTCTCTATCAGGGGCGATTGACAGGTGCAACATTCTTCGGCTGAGCCCTTTGCGCATCGTGGCTTGGCTCTGGTCATGGCGAGCTTCACTCGGCATGCTGTCTTGAAACTCTCTTGCCTACGCCCATCGGGCCGCTAAAGCGCTTGGCAGAGGTGGGTTCTCGGGTCAAATGACACGAATGTTGGATCGATGCCAGCTTGGCGCATATTATCGCCGATTTCGAAAGAGATCAAAACGCATATTATACTTACTGCGATCAATAACATATGATTTTTGTCAATATTTATTTCGTTAAATTAATGTAATAAAATTACATAACAATATATATTTACACTAAATTGGAACATAAATATGCATTATTGTTGTAATTTTGTTTTTATGTCCGTCGCAATATAATTATAAGTTTCGCGTATAGTTGGATTTTTTTTCATGTCGGGGTGTGCTGCGAGCCATATTTCCTGCTTCTTCCAGCAATAAGCATGCAAGATTGGCACTAAATCGTCAAACAGTCCTCCGAGATAAGTTGCGACGAGGCCAATACCGAAGCCCGCCCGTATTGCTGCAATTTGCGCCAAAGAGCTGTTGGTCGAGAAGTTTTTACCAGTGTTGTTGTCGAGAACGTCTTGCCAGACTTCATCGCGGGTTGATCTTCGTTGAGAGAGGGTGACCAACGAATGCCTATTGATGGCTTTTAGATCGCCGGGTGGATGGTTGTGTTGAAGGTAATCTCGAGAGGCAAACAACTGGAAGGATAGAGTTCCAATCCGTCTGGCTATCAAATCCTGGGCTGTTGGTTTTGCCAGGCGTATCGCAATTTCTGCCTCTCGCGGGAGAATATCCACAACATCATTGTCCACGATCAGTTCCAGCATCGTCGTGGGAAATTTTTCGCCAAATTGGACAAGTATTGGAGTCAGGAAATAAGTTCCCAGACCCTCAGTCGCCGAGATGCGAACCGTTTTTCGAACCTCACGGTGCTAACTGCGGGCTTCCTCCCCTAATGCCGTCGCAGCACGTTCCACTGCGACGGCCCTTTCGATCAGGAGCGTGCCTGCTTCGGTCAATGCGTACCCCGAGTTTACGCGGTCAAACAGAACCAACCCGAATTCTTCTTCAAGCGCAGCAATCCGTCTTCCAACGGTCGGTTGGAATGAACCCAGCCGCTTCGCCGCCTCGCTAAGGCTGCCCCACTTGGCTACCGCGAGAAAGTAAGGAATGTCGTCAAGCCTTCTCATTATTCATTATTGAATACGTGAAAGCAGAATTTGTCAATTCGCGAGAAGCTGATCGTTCGCTACGAACAGTCTTGGCTCGTCAGGGGTATAACGCATGCGAAACTGGCTAACTCGCTATTTTTATAGCCCATCAACTCTCCTGGCGTTCTGTATCGGCATGCTCATGTACTTTGCCTCGCGCAAGGGCCGCATATCCTGAATCGACCGGAAGGCAACTGGGATCGTCTAGGTATTTTGGAAACCTCAGTCAAGCGGAAGCAGTTTGAGCCATAGCCTCGAAGTGGCCCGCCAGTGCCAGTCTCAGAAATTATATTGCCTACGCAAGAGGAATGACCAACATCATGACCAAATCAACACTGATCGTAATTGACATACAGCGCGAATATTTTACGCCCGAGCGGCCGTTTTATCTCGCTCATGGCGCAGCCAGCCTCGAAAGGGCGCGCGCCGTTTTGGACGTTGCACGAACCCGCGAGTTCAACATTGTGCACGTTCAGCACCTTCAGGATGGTGCTGTATTCAACAAGGACGGCGAACTGAGCCAATTTGAAAGAGGGTTCGAGCCCAGGGAAGGCGAGCACTGGATCATTAAATCACAGCTATCTGCCTATACCAATCCCGCTTACAGGCAGTTGATCGAGGGTTTCAAGGATGGGCCGATCTATGTGATAGGCTATGGTTCCTCGATGTGCTGTCTTGCCACGATCGTAACGGGTGCGAGCATGGGCCATAGATACACCCTCATCGCTGATGCGTCTTGGGCACGATCACCTGTGGGCGAGATCACTGAAGAAGCCATGCACCGTCAAATGGTCGCGGCGCTTGCGATCCACGGCTCTATTTGTCAGAGTGGCGATATTATTGGGCCGCATTGATTTGATTTGTGCCCAGCGAGCACTTCGAAGTGTTCGCGCCATCAAATTCGCAACATGAATTATGGAATGGGCGGGCCTTGTCAGACTGACCTGAGCCGGGCACGTATGTTAAAATCGATGGATCATTTGCAAGGAGCAGCACGAATGCAGATCGGGATGATTGGTCTTGGCCGGATGGGCGGCAATATTGCGCGCCGCCTCATGCGTGGCGGGCATGGCTGCGTTGTGTTTGATGTCAGTGCATCGGCTCGCGCCGCCCTTGCGGCAGAGGGGGCGATGGCGGCAGCATCGCTGGCCGAGATGGTGGCGATGCTGGGCGGCGGGCCGCGGGCCATCTGGGTCATGCTCCCGGCGGGCAAGATCACCGGCGCCACAATCGAGGACCTTGCCGGCCTCATGGGCCGGGGCGATGTCATCATCGATGGCGGCAACTCGTTTTACAAGGACGATATCCGTCGTGCCAAAATCCTTGCCGCGCGCGGCATTGATTTTGTCGATTGCGGCACATCGGGCGGCGTCTGGGGGCTGGAGCGCGGCTATTGCATGATGATCGGCGGCCCCAAAGCGGCGGTCGATTTCCTCGATCCGATATTTGCCACGCTGGCGCCCGGTTCGGGCGCGATTGCACGCACGCCGGGGCGCGAACAAGCCGATCCGCGTGCCGAAAAGGGTTATATTCATGCCGGGCCGACCGGAGCCGGGCATTTTGTCAAAATGATCCACAACGGCATCGAATATGGCCTGATGCAGGCCTATGCCGAAGGTTTTGATATTTTGCGCAACAAGTCTTCGGTCGATCTTCCCGAAGACGAGCGCTTTACGCTCAATCTGCCAGATATTGCTGAGGTGTGGCGACGCGGCAGCGTTGTTTCATCCTGGCTGCTCGATCTTGGTGCTGCGGCGCTGGCGCATGATCCGCAACTGGAAAAATATTCCGGCTTTGTGCAGGATTCCGGTGAAGGGCGCTGGACGGTCGAAGCCGCAATTGAAGAGGCGGTGCCTGCCGACGTGTTGTCCACTGCGCTCTATGCAAGGTTTCGCTCGCGCCAGGAGCATACTTTCGCCGAGAAAATGCTTTCGGCCATGCGGTTTGGCTTTGGCGGGCATGTCGAAGCGCCCGGCTCGGAAAAATGACGGCGGCATGTTTGAGTGGCAACGGCCGCAGCGCCGCTGCAAGGCGGCGCTGATGGCCTTGCCCGAAGCAGCAACCGCCATGGTGTCGCGCCATGACGGTTGCGTGCCATGGGTTGCGCCTAATTTACGTGCCAGATCGCTTTGTAATGCGTGCGATAGCCGTTGCCGGGGTCAAAGACGTTTTTCGGGCCACCATCATAGGCAATGTTGGTGGGTGTCACCAGATGCACGCCTGCGACAAATCCTGACCATGGCTTTTTGTTGAAGGCCCGGTTGAGTTCGTCGATCAATTGCCAACCTTGTTCATTCAGCGGTTCCGGCACTGTGCCAAACTGATATTGCTTGGAGCGAATGCGCTGGAAGGCCGAAACCGAGCCGTCGCCAGCCGAAATCGCTTTGGGCGTGGCATCGCCCTTGATGCCTGCCGCTGCCAGTGACGGCCCCATGAAATCAAAATACAGATCGTTGATGGCGAGTGAATAGGTCCATTTCTTGCCATACTTCTGGAGCAACGTCGTTGTGAGTTGCGGCATGCGTTGCGATGATTCACCAATAGGTGAATCGACATATGCCAATACTTTGCAGCCC
Source organism: Pseudomonadota bacterium (assembly GCA_021804825.1). GTDB lineage: Bacteria > Pseudomonadota > Alphaproteobacteria > Rhizobiales > Beijerinckiaceae > REEB77. The sequence continues at coordinate 9,631 of JAJZGX010000069.1, forward strand.
GCGCATTTCTTGATAATGGCTTCCATGGCCTTTGCTTTGAATACAGCAATCTTATATTCAGAATCTGTAAAGATAATGACCCCGGCGGTGCCTTTGGAATCAGCTATGGCCTCATCGGCAGCGGTTTCGGCAACGGCCTTGGGCGAGGTTGTGACATTGGCGAAGATGCCGGCATCGGGCTCCGGCCCGGCCTTCTCACCCGAGTGCCAGCCCACCACCGTCACACCAGCCTTGGCCGCGGCGGCAAAGGCGGTTTTTTGTTCTGATGTGTCAAAACCGCCGGCAATGATGCCATCAGGCTTCAAGGTCAGTGCCTGATTCATGGCAGCGGTGCGCCCTGAAACTGTGCCTTGACCATCGATGATGGTGAGTTTCCACCCAGCGGCGGCTGCGGCTTCCTTCACGCCGTTGGCCACGCCCAGAATGCCGCCGTTTTTCATGTCACCGGCGACATACACAATGGACTTGCCCTTGGCGATGGTTGGACCCGTCGTGGGGCCATCCCACTTGTTCGCCCGTTTGGTGGCCGCATTGGCAGCTTTGGTGGCGGCATCAACAAAGGCGTCGGCCCGCGCCAGCGTGGTGAGCGCCATGCAGCACGCACTCGCCAGCAGAATGGTTTTGAACATGTTTCAGTCTCCCTCAGGTTTTGCCGGGGGGCTTTCAGCATCCCCACTCGTTTGCGTCAGAACCGCCGACGCGCGGATGGGGGCGGCGCTGCGACGACGCTGGGCGTAGCCCGCGATGCCGATGGCGACCAGCAAGGTCGCACCGTTGAACAGCGGCTCGACGAAAAGCGAGGCTCCTAGTTGCTGGATGCCAGCAATGCCGATGGCCAGAATCGCCACGCCGACTATGGTGCCCCAGACATTGACGCGCCCGGGCTTGATGGTGGTTGATCCCAGAAACGCACCAACCAGGGCCGGCAGCAGATATTCCAGCCCGACGCTGGCCTGGCCAATGCGCAAGCGCGAGGCGAGCAGAATGCCCGCAAAGCCGGTGAGCAAACCCGATGCGACGAATGCGAAAATGGTATAGCGACGCACCGGGATGCCATTGAGCGCGGCGGCTTTGGGGTTGGCGCCAATCGCATAGAGGTAGCGGCCCATAGGCAGGTATTCGAAGATAATCCAAAGCGCCAAAGTCAGGGCCAGGACATAATAGCCGGTGATGGGAAGTTTCAGCACAAAGGCCCCCGCCAGCGCATAAAACGCGTCCGGCGCGACGCCCACGACCTGCTGGCCGCCAGTATGCCACATGGCAATCGCGTAGAGGATCGTTCCGGTGCCGAGTGTTGCAATAAAGGCGTCAATCTGCGCGATCTCGACCAGCACGCCATTGATGACACCGACCAGCGCGCCGAGCAAAAGCACCGTAAAGACAGCCGCTTCCCACGAAAACCCGTAATTGGTTTGCAGCGAGATGGCCAGAATGTGCCAAAGCACGATGCCATAGCCTACGGTCAGGTCAATTTTGCCCGCTGCCATGGGAATCATGACCGCCAATGACAGAATGGCGATGATGGATTTATCGCCAATGATGGAGCGCAGATTGAGCAAGGTGGGGAAGGTTTGGGGCAGGATCAGCGAAAAGACCACTGCGAGCAGCAGCGTCAGGATCACCAACCCATAGACGGGTAGCAGGCGCGCCAGACGCTGCGCCATCGTCATGCCCGAGAGTTCAAAGCTGGTTGGTTCCAACGCAGTCGATTTTACAGATGAGGCCATGATTTCGCCCTTACGCCGCTTTGGTGGTGACAGAGGCGGCATGCACGAGGCGTTCCACCGTCAAATCTTGCCCTTCGAGTGAAGCCACGATGGTACCGCGCGAAAATACCAGTGCGCGATGGCAGATGCGTGCCACCTCCTCGAAATCGGTCGAGACCACAATGAGCCCGAGGCCCTGCTGGCAGGCTTCGTCCATCAGCCGGTAGATATCGGCTTTGGCGCCAACATCGACGCCCGAAGTCGGGTCCTCGGCGATCAGAATCCTGCAGCCGATATTGAGCCAGCGCCCCACCACGATTTTCTGCTGGTTGCCGCCTGAAAACGTCTCGATCGGTGCCGCCGGATCATTAGGGCGCAGGCCGACGCGGGCCCCAATTTTGCGGGCCGCCTCAGCCTCACGGCGCGGCGCCAGAACATGCAGCATGCGACGCCCCAAGGCTGCGGGGTTCACAAACAGGTTTTCGCGAACTTCGAGCCCGATGATGGCCGCTTCCTCCAACCGGTCGCGCGCGATGAGCCCTATGCCGGCCGCCATTGCCGCGCGGCAATCCTTCAAGCGGTGTGTTTGGCCATCGATGAGCAAATCACCCGCGTAAGGCTCGGCACCGAACAAGGCACGCCCGATACGTTCATGCCCAGCGCCGCGCAAGCCGACAAGGCCGATGATTTCGCCTTGGCGAAGCGTGAATGATACGGGCCCAGCCGCTTCGACGGCCAGATTGCGCGCCTCAAAGCGTTGCGGCCGGTGCTGGCTCGGCGGCAGGCCGTCATATTGCGCCAGCGCTTTGCCGATGATCAAGGCCACCAGATCATGGGGAGAAGTCTGCGCCACGGCGCGTGTGCCGACCATGGCACCATCACGCAAAACGACAATTCGATCCGCAATCTCGAACACTTCGTCGAGGCGATGCGAGACATAAATAATGCCGACGCCGCGGGCTTTCAGCGGACGCAGCGCAGCAAACAATCTTGTGACTTCATCGGCGGGGAGTGATGCTGTAGGCTCGTCCAGCACAAGCACATCAGCTTCGACCGCAAGCGCGCGGGCTATGGCGACCAGCGCCTTCTCGGTTCGTGACAGATCGCGCACTCTGACGCCGGGATCGCGCTCGCATGATACCAGTGTCAGCACGCGCCGCGTTTCACGAGTGATGGCGCGCCAGTCGATCAGGCCAAAACGACGGGGAAATCCCAGCGCCAGGGCCATGTTTTCGGCAATGGTCATCCACTCGATCAGACCGAGATCCTGATGGATGAAGGCTACCGGCTGACGCACGCCAAACCTTGGCGGCTGGTGATGATAAGGCGCGCCGCGATAGAGAATTTGCCCTGAATCGGAGCCGTAGATTCCTGCCAACAGCTTGATCAAGGTCGATTTGCCAGCCCCGTTTTCGCCAAGCAGCGCAACAACTTCGCCTGCTTCCACAATCATCGAAACGCCATTCAGCGCGGTAACGCCGCCAAAGCGCTTCGTCACCTTGTCGAAAGCCAGCAACGGCGCGGAGCCTGCCACCTGATGATCAGTTTGGCTCAAGGCCTCCACCATACGGCATCCTTTTCGGGAGATTGTCTGACAAAGCTAACACAAAGCCAAGCAAGGGCAAGCGATGCTTTCGCGCTGTGTGGTCATCGCATGGCCGACATCCAACCGAGGCCCGCAAGGGTGCTTGCTGCGGGGAGATACTCACATCCCACCCAGCCTTGATAGCCGAGCGCATCGATCTGGGCGAGCAGGGCCTTGAAGGGGATCATTCCGGTGCCGGGTTCATGGCGTCCGGGGTGATCAGCAATCTGGATATGGCCGATTTTGCCGATATTGTCGGCGAGCACGGCGTGAAGATCATCGCCCATCATGGCACCATGGTAGAGATCATATTGAAGCCTTGCATGCGCATCTGGCATGGCCGCCATCACTGCCAGGGCTTCGGCGGCTGTAGGCAGGAAAAACCGGGGCGTATCGAGATTGTTGAGCGGCTCGATGACCAGAGTGATGCCTGCCTCACGCATCATGCGCGCTGCAAGGGTGAGATTGTCGATGAGCACGGTGCGGGCTTGCAGCGGATCCGCGCCGGGTGGCAATATGCCAGCGAGGCCATTGAGCGCTTTGACACCGAGAATTTGCGCATAATGCAGCGCAATATCGAGACCGGCGCGAAATTCCGCCACCCGATTCGTCAGACAGGCAAGGCCGCGTTCGCCGGCAAGGGTGTTGCCGCCAGGCAGATTGTGCAGCACCATGGGAAGTTCTGCGGCCTTGAGCGCTGCGACGATGGCTTCGGGCGCATGGTCATAGGGAAACTGACACTCAATGGCGCCAAATCCGGCCCGTTTGGCAGCACCGATGCGCTCCAGGAATGGCAATTGCGTGAACAGCATCGAGATGTTGGCAGCAAAACGCGGCATGGTGCGACTCAGTTCTGGCGGGTGGCGATCACGCTTGCATCATAACGCGCCATGAAGCGCGGCGAGAGGGTACGCAGGCGTGCGAGATCCACGCGCCCGGAGCGGGTGATGTAGCTCATGGCAAATTCGAGCGGCGCCAGGCGCATGTGGGCGGCAAAATCCTCATACCAGATGGCGCTGGTGCGGGCAGCCGCGGTGAGCTTTTCCACCGCCGGTCTGCGCGCCGCAGCAAAGGCCTGCAAGGCGGCGGCAAGATCATCCGGTGCATCTTCCAGCGCCCTGACCAGTGCCAGGGCATCCTCCATGGCGAGCCTTGTGCCCGAGCCAATGGAAAAATGCGCGCTGTGCAGGGCATCGCCGATCAGCACGATGTTGCGGTGCGACCAGTGCCGGTTGGCAAGAAACGGAAATTGCCGCCACAGCGACCTGTTGGAAATGAGTTCGTGGCCTTGCAGGGCTGACGCGAAGATCTCGGCGCAGATCATGCGGGTTTGCGCCTCGGTCTTGTCGGCGAAACCAAAGGCGGCCCAGGTGTCGGCCTGACACTCGATGATGAAGGTGCTCTGCTGCGGCCCATAGCGGTAATGATGCGCGGTGAATGCGCCCTTGGCTGTGGTCACAAAGGTCTGAGACAGCGTGTCAAAGGGCAGGTTCGTGCCATACCAGATGAACTTGTTGTGCCCCTCCTCGAGCGTTGTGCCGAAGGCGTCGGGGTGGCTGCGGCGGGCCAGTGAATTGATGCCATCCGCGGCGATGATCAGATCGTAGTTGGCAAGTTCGTCCAGCGACGCGATCGTGCGGTTGAAATGCAAGGTTGCGCCCACGGCCAGCGCACGCGCTTGCAGGATCTGCAGCAGTGCAAGGCGGCCCACAGCGCTGAAGCCGATGCCATCGATCTCGATGCGTGTGCCGTCGAGATCGAGTGTGATATTCTGCCAACTCTGCATGTGCGGGGTGATGGCCCGCGCGGTGTCGGGATCATC
>JAJZGX010000151.1 GCA_021804825.1 Pseudomonadota bacterium
CCCCATGCGCATATCGAGCGGCCCGTCATGACGGAACGAAAACCCGCGCGCCGCCTGATCAAGCTGCATGGAAGAAACGCCAATATCAAACACGATGCCATCGACCGTGCCGGGCCGCACCGCCCGTGCCGCCAGCGCCTCGGCCATGGCACCGAAACGCGCCGCAATCAGCTCGAAACCGCCCTGCCATTGCGCTGCAAGTTCCGCCGCGCGTTGCCCGACGCCGGGGTCGCGGTCAAAAGCCAGCACCCGCGCGCCCTGTCGCAAAAATGCTTCCGAATAGCCCCCGGCCCCGAAGGTCGCATCGATGATCATATCCCCGGCTGCCGGGCGCAGCGCGCCCAGCACTTCGGGCAGCATGACGGGCAGATGTGGTGCCGCAGGGCGCGACGTCGACTCGGGTTTCATGGCGCACATACTCGCAGCCCAGCGTTGACCTGGGCATGCCAGCACGCCCGCCATGGGATTTGGACTGCCGTTCGAGGCGAAAGGCGTGGCAAAATGCTGTAACATGCGCGCGGGGTCATCAAATCGGAGCCAATGCAGCAAAGCCGCTTCGATCGCCATTAGGCTTTTTTTAGGTTAATGTTGCGTTTATGGCCGCACACAACCGTGCCGAAACTGCACATGCGCCGGGGTCAACTGCCAGTCGGCCTGTAAGCCGGGTTCTGTATGGCCGCATCTCCTTGCAGAGCTGCGACGTGATGGCCATTCCTCTAGGACCAGCGTTACCGCGGGCCTCAAGCAACCAACCCGGATGAAAGCCTGAAACAAGGCCTGAGGCATGTTGCCATGCCGCTATCATCCCTATGCGGTTTTGCTCCCGGTGGGGTTTACCATGCCGATGCCATTGCTGGCCGCGCGGTGCGCTCTTGCCGCACCTTTTCACCCTGGCTCCGGCAGCGCAAGCACAGCCGGAGTGGTTTGTTTTCTGTGGCACTTTCCCTGGGGTCGCCCCCGCCGGACGTTATCCGGCACCGTTGTTCCATGGAGCCCGGACTTTCCTCTGCCCCAAAGAGCAGCGGCCATCCAGCCGACTGGCTCGCCAGCGCTAGGCTGCGCAGCGGTCGCGGTCAAGCCCCGAAGCGCAAGCTGCGCCTCACTTCACCAGCTTTGGCCCAGCCCCGACCGGCGTTTCGCCTTCTTGCATGATGCCGAGCCGGCGCGCCACTTCGCTATAAGCCTCGACCAGACCGCCCATGTCGCGACGGAAACGATCCTTGTCGAGCTTGTCGCTGGATTTGGCATCCCACAGACGACACGAATCGGGCGAGATTTCATCGGCGACGACGATTCGCATCATGTCGCCTTCCCACAGCCGTCCACATTCCATCTTGAAATCGACGAGGCGGATGCCGACGCCGAGGAACAACCCGGACAAGAAATCATTGACGCGAATGGCCAGCGCCATGATGTCGTCGATCTCTTGCGGATTGGCCCAGCCGAAGGCAGTGATATGCTCCTCCGACACCATCGGGTCATTGAGAGCGTCGTTCTTGAAGTAGAATTCAATGATCGAGCGCGGCAATTGCGTGCCCTCCTCGATTCCGAGGCGCGTCGACAACGAACCGGCCGCAACATTGCGCACCACCACTTCCAGCGGCACGATTTCCACTTCGCGAATCAACTGCTCGCGCATGTTGAGACGGCGGATGAAATGGGTGGGCACGCCAATCGCGTTCAATTGCTGAAAAATATACTCGCTGATGCGATTGTTCAGCACACCCTTGCCATCGATCACTTCATGTTTTTTGGCATTGAAGGCGGTGGCATCATCTTTGAAATGCTGAATGAGGGTGCCAGGTTCGGGTCCTTCATAGAGAACCTTGGCCTTGCCCTCGTAAATGCGACGGCGGCGATTCATGGGCGTTACCGGGTCTTTGAGAAAATCCATGGGTCCGGGGCTCCTATTGTCGTTTCCGATGCTACCGGAAATGAAGCGTTGCAAGTGCCACGGGGTCTGGCAAATCCGAACAGGCGGAACGCCCGATCAGGTGCCGACGAACATTCATAACGCAATTGCGAGCCATGCACAATGAAAACCGGACATGAAACTCAAGCGCCAATTTCTGCCTCAAGACAACAAGTCAGGAGCCGTTGCCGCCAGGATATTCATTGGATCGCGAGTTTCATCGTGAACCGGCCAAACGGCCCTTCCGACATCGTATTGGCGTGCAGCAGCACGATATATGTGCCCGACTGCGTGAGACGATACGGCGTCCCTTCATCCACAGCATCGCCAGTGCCATCAGGCAGTGTCAGGGGAATACCCGGCCCGGTTTTCAGCCCGCCGCCATGTGTTGTAATCGTAATGGCCTGCTTGGCTTTGGCGGCAAAACTGAAATAATAATCCGGCTTGGTGCCAGATACCGAGCCATGGGCAACAATCGCCTTTTGATGCGGGTGCATTTTCAACACAACCGCACAGGCAGGCGTGCGACCTCTCTCGCAGGCCACGGCATCAAGCGAGGCTGACATCACGCCAAGTGCGAGTAGGGCAACAATAGCCAGCATTGAAGAATCGGACAGTGTCCTCATCGATAGCCTCCGCACAACGAAGATGCGTCACACCACGGGATGAATTTATCCTTCAGCCAAACATGCCCTCGCACCAAATTCGACAAGGCGCGAGACGTCGAGCACCACGCCCTCAGAACGGAATATCATCGTCAATATCGCCGCCCCGGCCACCCGTGTTCGCCGGGGCTGGACGGCGCTCGCCGCCGCGCTCCATCGGCGAAGCGCGCCCGAAACCAGCATTATCCGCACCGCCGCTGCCACCCACATAATCATTGCCATCGCCGCGCCCGCCCTTGCTGTCGAGCATGGTGAGTTCGCCGCGGTAGCGTTGCAACACAACCTCGGTGGATTTGCGCTGGTTGCCGTCCTTGTCGGTATAGTCGCGGGTCGCCAATTGCCCTTCGAGATAGACCTTCATGCCTTTTTTCAGATATTGCTCGGCGATTTTGCCAAGCTGTTCGTTGAAAATCACGATATTGGCCCATTCGGTGCGGTCGCGCCGTTCGCCCGTGGTCTTGTCACGCCATGATTCGGTCATGGCCAGGCTGAATGACACAATAGCGTCGCCAGAGCTGGTGCGTCGCACCTCGGGATCGCGGCCAAGATTGCCCACCAGAATCACCTTGTTCACGCTGCCAGCCATCACTCTGCTCCCTTCAAACCAACGCACTTGTCATGAAACGGCCTTTTTGCCGTCAATGTTCTAGGTATGTTCTTAACAGGCCTCGCCAAATCGCGCAAGAGGCAAATTAACGCTTTCCCGGCTTTTCAACCAAAAGCACAGCTCACGCCCCGCCGCCCTCGGTCATCAGCCAGGCCGCACCGCAAGCTTTGGCAAGCTCGCGCACCCGCAAGATATAGGATTGTCGCTCGGTCACGGAAATGACACCGCGCGCATCGAGCAGGTTGAAGCGATGCGAGGCCTTGATGCACTGGTCAAAGGCCGGCAGCGCCAGTTTGTGACGGGTCTCGCCCGCGCCGGGCTGGCCTTTCAGCAGCAGCGCCTGACATTCAGCCTCGGCCTCGCGAAACTGGCGCTCCAGCACTTCGGTATTGGCATATTCGAAATTATGGCGCGAGAATTCCTGTTCAGCCTGCAAAAACACATCACCATACGTGACTTTGTCGTTAC
>JAJZGX010000152.1 GCA_021804825.1 Pseudomonadota bacterium
CACGAGTATTTCTGTCCCTTGCCAATCAGCCAGCTCGAAGCCGCGCTGGATCAGAAAAAATTCATCCGCGTGCACCGCTCCTTTATTGTCAATGTCGAGCATGTGGTGAGTTTGCGCCGTTCAGGCGATGCCGCGCGCCTCGAAATGCACTGCATGGTGCATCGCAAAATACCCGTGGCACGCGCCCGCATTGCGCCGGTGAAGTTACGACTTGCAGACCGCGATGTCAGCGAAACTGCACCAAGTGCGTCAGCCATTCTGACGTAGTTCGTGCAAATTCCACGCAATTCGTGCGCTTGAGAGTGACCTCGTGCAGCGGGTCTTGAATGTGCAATGCACCATGGCGTCAGTTGCTCCGCATTGATTTAGATCAAACGCGGAGATTGCGTGATGATTCCCGGCGCCTTCGAATACCTGCGTCCCAAGACATTGAGCGACGCCATTGCGATGCTGGCGTCTCTTGGAGATGAGGCGCGTCCGCTGGCAGGCGGGCACAGCCTGATCCCGCTCATGAAGCAGCGTCTGGCTGCGCCTTCGCATCTGGTTGATCTTGCCGGAATTGCCGATCTCGCGGTGCTGCGCGAGGATCAGGGTGCCCTGGTCATCGGAGCGATGGTCACGCAGCGGGCGCTGCTGGCTTCGGCTCTGGTTCAGGTCAAGGCGCCGCTGCTGATTGAAGCCGCGAAACAAATCGCCGATCCGCAAATTCGTGCCCTCGGCACTTTGGGCGGCAATGTTGCCAATGGCGATCCCGGCAATGACATGCCTGCCGTGATGATCTGCCTTGATGCCAGCTATGTGGTGCAAGGCCCGAAAGGTGTCCGGCAGATCAAGGCGCGCGAGTTCTATCATGGGGCCTATGAAACGGCCCTGATCGCGGGCGAGATCATGACGGCAATTCAAGTGCCGGTCGTCGCAGGGCAGGGTTCTGCCTATGAGAAGTTGAAACGCAAGGTTGGTGATTATGCTGTCGCCGCCGCTGCTGTGGCTTTGACCATGAATCAGGGCGAAGTGGCGACATGCGCGATTGGCCTCACCAATGTCGCACCCACGCCGCTTTGGGCCAAGGATGCGGCGGCCTTGCTGGTGGGCACAAGGCTGGACGCCGCTGCCGTGAAAAAGGCGGTCGCGGCGGCCGAAGCCATCACCGATCCGGCAGCCGACGGGCGCGGCCCGGCCGATTATCGACGCAAAATGGCGGGCATCATGCTGGCGCGTGCGCTGGCCCGCGCGCACCAACGCGCTGCCTGAGAACGACAAGCTGGAGACACGGGCCATGACCAAGATCAATGTGACAATGACCGTAAATGGCGAGGAGGTCAGCGGCCTTGCAGAACCACGAACGCTGCTGGTGCATTTCATTCGCGAAACGCTGAACCTGACAGGCACGCATATCGGTTGCGAGACCAGCCATTGCGGCGCCTGCACCATCGACCTTGACGGTGTTTCCGTGAAATCCTGCACGCGGTTTGCCGTGCAGGCCGAAGGCGCACATATCCGCACCATCGAGGGCATGGCCGAGGCCAATGGCACGTTGCATCAGTTGCAGGAGAGTTTCCGCCAGATGCACGGGTTGCAATGCGGCTATTGCACGCCGGGCATGATCCTGCGGGCCTGGCGCCTGCTTCAGGAAAATCCGCACCCGAGCGAAGATGACATACGCCAAGGCATTGCCGGCAATCTCTGCCGCTGCACAGGTTATCAGAACATCGTCAAATCCATTCAGCACGCGGCGGCAACGCTCAACGGCGAGACTTTCGCGGAGGCAGCGCAATGAACGACATGACCCCGACTAGAGAAACCCGTGAAGCCCGGCTTGAAGGCATGGGCTGCAAGCGCAAGCGCGTCGAGGATGTGCGCTTCACCCAAGGGCGCGGCACCTATGTCGATGACATCAAACTGCCAGCCATGCTTTATGGCGATCTGGTGCGCTCCTCCTACGCCCACGCCCGGATCAAAAAGATTGACACGTCAAAGGCCGAGAAGGTGCCGGGCGTCGTCGCCGTGATCACCGCCGAGACCTTGAAAACCGTCAATCTCGCCTGGATGCCAACGCTGGCCGGCGATGTGCAGATGGTGCTCGCAGATGGCAAGGTTCTGTTTCAAAATCAGGAAATTGCGTTTGTGGTGGCCACCAGCCTGCAAGCTGCTGCCGATGGCGTCGAACTGGTCGAAGTGGAATATGAGGAACTTCCCGTCATCGTCGATCCGTTCAAGGCGATGGCACCGGATGCTCCCGTCCTACGCGAGGATCTGGCGGGCAAAACCGAAGGCGCGCATGGCAAGCGCGATCATCATAATCACATTTTCAAATGGCAGGTCGGTGACAAGTCATTGACCGATGACGCGTTCACCCGCGCGGAAGTGAAAATTGATGAGATGCTCTCCTATCATCGCACGCATCCCTCACCTCTTGAGACGTGCCAGTGCCTCGCCTCATTCGACAAGATCAAAGGCGAATTGACGCTGTGGGGCACGTTTCAGGCGCCCCATGTCATCCGCACCGTAGTGTCGCTGATTTCCAAACTGCCCGAACACAAGATTCATGTGATCGCGCCAGATGTCGGCGGCGGATTTGGCAACAAGGTCGGGGCCTATTCCGGCTATGTCTGCGCCGTGGTGGCGTCCATCGTCACGGGACGACCGGTGAAATGGGTCGAGGATCGGATGGAGAATCTCTCGACCACCTCATTTGCCCGCGATTACCACATGCGCACCGAAATCGCCGCCACCAGAGATGGCAAGGTCACCGGCCTGCGTGTGCATATTCTGGCGGATCACGGTGCCTTTGATGCCTGCGCCGACCCTTCCAAATGGCCTGCGGGCTTTTCCAATATCATCACCGGGTCTTATGATTTCCCGGTCGCGCATCTTTGTGTCGATGGCGTCTACACCAACAAGGCCCCGGGCGGTGTTGCCTATCGTTGCTCTTTCCGCGTGACCGAGGCGGCCTATGCCATAGAGCGCGGCATGGATATTCTGGCGCAGAAACTCGGCATGGATCCCGCCGAATTGCGCCTGAAGAATTTCATCAGGCGCGAACAATTCCCCTACCAATCGGCGCTGGGATGGGAATATGACAGCGGCGATTATGCGCCAGCGCTGCAGAAGGCGATGGCGGCGATCGACTATCAGGGGCTGCGTGCCGAGCAAAAAGCCAAGCGAGACGCCTTCAAGCGCGGTGAAACCCGCAGCATCATGGGCATAGGTGTCTGTTTCTTTACAGAAATCGTCGGCGCCGGGCCTTCCAAGAACTGCGATATTCTCGGCCTTGCCATGTTTGATTCCTGCGAAATCCGGATACATCCCACCGGGAGCGCCATCGCCCGCGTCGGCACCAAGAGCACCGGCCAGGGGCATGAAACCACGTGGGCACAGATCATCGCCAGCGAGATCGGCATTGCCGCCAGCGATATCATGGTCGAAGAGGGCAATACGGACACGGCACCCTATGGGCTTGGCACGTATGGCTCTCGCTCGACACCGGTCGCCGGGGCGGCGATTGCCATGGCCGCGCGTAAAATCAAGGCCAAAGCGCAGATGATTGCTGCCTGGCTGCTCGAAGTCCATGAAGACGATCTGACATTCGACATTGATCGCTTTCAGGTGAAAGGCGTTCCCGAACGTTACAAGACCATGACCGACA
>JAJZGX010000153.1 GCA_021804825.1 Pseudomonadota bacterium
CGGCCTCACCGAGGCCTTTGCCATCAGCATGGGGCAGGAGATCCGCTACGACGAGATGGGAAATGTCATGGGGGCTTCCTTCATGGATTTCTTCCTGCCCACGGCTGTGGAAACGCCGCATTGGGAGACTGGGCACACGGTGACGCCGTCGCCACATCACCCGATTGGTGCCAAGGGTGTGGGTGAAAGCCCCAATGTCGGCGGCGTGCCGGCTTTCTCCAATGCCGTCAATGACGCGTTTTCCTTCCTCGGCTCGACCCATATTCAAATGCCGCATGATGCCTGGAGGTTGTGGAAGGTTGCCGAAAAGCTCGGCGTGACCGGGTAGCGGCAGCAAAGCGGAGCTTCGCTGATGCTGACGCGTGAGACCATGGCTGCGAGATTGGAAGCGGTGGGCTATATCGCCGATGCCGATCTCGTGGGTGTGCTTTGGCTGATGGATTATCTGCAGCGCCCGCTGCTGATCGAGGGCGAGGCGGGCGTCGGCAAGACCGAGGTCGCCAAAGCTCTGGCGCAATTGCATCAATGCCCGCTCATCCGTCTGCAATGCTACGAAGGCCTCGATCAAAACGCTGCGCTTTATGAATGGAACTATCAAAAGCAATTGCTGGCCATTCGGCTGCGCGAGGGGAAGGGGGCGGCCGAAGCGCTCGAAGCTCACGTTTTCTCAGCGCCGTATCTGCTGGAGCGGCCTTTGTTGCGAGCCATCCGCAGCCCAGAACCGGTGGTTCTGCTGATCGATGAAATCGACCGCGCCGATGAGGAATTCGAAGCCTTCCTGCTCGAGCTGTTGTCCGATTTTCAGGTGACAATTCCCGAGCTTGGAACCCTGAACGCGGTTTCCATGCCGAGAATCATCCTGACCTCGAACGGCACGCGGGATATTTCCGACGCGCTGCGGCGGCGATGCCTTTATCATTATCTGGAATTTCCTGATATGGGCCGGGAAACGCGCATTCTTATGACCAGATTGCCGCAGATCAGCGCGCAACTGGCTGTTCAGGTCGCGGAAATCGTTGCGGCCTTGCGCAAGGAGGATCTGGCCAAGCGCCCCGGCGTCGCCGAAACGCTGGATTGGGCCGCCAGCCTCATCGGCCTGAAGGTCGAGGATCTGGGGGCGAGCCCGCAGGAGGCGCACGCCTGCCTCGCGGCCCTGCTGAAAACCCGGGATGATCGCGCGGCGATAAGCCTTGAAGTCATCGCGCGGCTCACAGGCAAGCTGGAGGCGGTGGGATGATTGGCGGCGCTGCCCTTGCCGAAGGCGGGCTCCTGAAGCTGAGCGGCTTCATGGCGCTGCTGCGCGAGAACGAGTTCCGCATTGGCATGAAAGAGACCCAGGATGCAGCCCTGCTGCTGGCCTCGCCAGCCAGTGCCTCGCCTCGGTTGCTGCGCGGCGCGCTCAAGCCTTTGTGCTGTGCCAATCATGAGGATTGGCAGAAATTCGACCGGCTGTTCGACGGGTATTTTTTGCGGCGCGGTCAGCGCATCGCCAGTGTGCTTGTTGGCACACCGCCGCAAAATCATCAGCCGCAGCGACGGATCGGGGATGCTGCGAGCTCGCAAGGCCAGACGCAGGAAGCCGATGAGGCAAGCCCTGCGGAGGCGCAAAGCGATGCCAACCCAGCCGACAGCCGCAGCCAGCGGCGCACGGCTTCGTCGGCGCAAGCGCTGATGACCCGCGATTTGCGTCACATTGTCGATGCCGATGAAATCGCGAAGGCCGAAGCGCTGGCGCAACGGTTGGCCAAGCTGATGCGCACTCGATTGACACGGCGTATGCGCCTTGCACGACGCGGCACGCGGCTTGATCTGCGGCGCACGTTGCATCGCAGTATCGCGTCGGGCGGCGAACCTTGGCAGCAGGTCTGGCGCATCAAGAAGCCAAGGCCGTTGCGTCTGGTGATGCTGATGGATGCTTCGGGTTCGATGGCACTTTACACGCCATGGTTTGCACGCTTCATGCACGGCGCCATCAATGCTTTCCGCATGGCGGAAGCCTTTGTTTTTCATACGCAGATCGCCGATATTGGTGCCGTGCTCAAAGATCGCGATCTTCCGCGTGCCATGGATCGGCTCGGGCTGGTGGCGCAGGGCATTGGCGGCGGCACGCGCATTGCCGGATGCCTCGCTGATTTCAACCGCTACCATGCAAAGCGGGCGCTGCGCGGCCGGGCTCTTGTGATGATATTTTCAGATGGTTTCGACACAGGTGCACCCGGCGCACTGGCGCGTGAAATGCTGCATCTGCGCCAGCGCTGCCGCCGCATTCTGTGGCTGAACCCGCTGATCGGCTGGAAGGATTATACGCCGGAAGCGCGCGGTATGCGCGAGGCCTTGCCCTTCATTGATCATTTTGCCGCCGCCCATTCGCTCGAAAGCCTGGCTGCACTCGAACCGTGGTTGACAATGCAATGAACCGCCCGGAGACACTCGTCGATTTTGATGACCTCGTGCAGCACTTGCGGCACGCACGCAGCCCCTATGTTTTGGCAACGGTGGTGCGCACGGTTGCCGTCACCGCGGCCAAAGCCGGGGCCAAGGCCATTATTGAAGCCGATGGCAAGATCGCCGGCGGCTGGATCGGTGGGGGGTGCGCGCGCGGTGCGGTGCTCCGAGCCGCGCGTCAGGCGCTGGCTGATGGACGGCCGCGGTTGGTGTCGATCCAGCCCGAGGATCTGCTCAAGGATCTTGGTGTCGAGGGCGGGCAATCGCACTCCGGCGTGCTTTACGCGGTCAACATGTGTCCCAGTCAGGGTACCATGGACATATTCATCGAACCCAATTTGCCGCGCCCTGAACTGGTGATCATGGGCGCGACGCCGGTTGCTGTGGCGCTGGCGAGCGTGGCGGCTGTCTTCGATTTTGCGGTGATGGTCGCGGCACCCGAGGCAGAGCGCGCGCAATTTTCGGAAGAAACCGCATTCAACGCGGGTTTTGAGCTTCCAGCTACTAACGCCGAGCGTTTTATCATCGTTGCGACGCAGGGTGCGGGCGATCTTGCTGCGCTGAAAGCTGCGCTTGACGCCAAGGCGCATCGCGTTGGCTTTGTGGGGTCACGGCGCAAAGCTGCAAGGTTGCGCGAACAATTGGCCGACAAGGTCAGTGCGGAGCGGCTTGCCGACCTCAAAGCGCCAGCAGGCCTCGATATAGGTGCCATAACGCCTGAAGAAATTGCCCTGTCGATCCTTGCCGAACTCGTCGCCTGGCGCCGCCAGCCGCAAAGAACTGGTGGCCCCGAGGCGTGACCGATCTTCGGGATGCGGCAATTCCGGCCCGCGTTGCTGCTTGTTACTACGTAATTCGTGCGGTTGGCACAAAGCGAACACCGATCTGCGTTGCTTGACGCCAGACCGCTTCGCAACTCCGGATCACACCGAATTCAAGCTGGAGATCGAATGCATCGGGGATTCCAACTGAACTTTCCACCTTCAGCCGGGCACCCGCATCGGAAATATCACGAATGAAACAATCGATCGCCGCTGCCCGGCCGACGAACGTGATCTTTCCACCCTTGAACACGCGCCGCCGCACTGCCATTCTGTGTTCTTCGATCATCGCACGGCCTCACCGAGCCAACCACGAATTGCATGTTAGCATATCAAAGTGTTGAAATGCTTACACTAATTCAATA
>JAJZGX010000070.1 GCA_021804825.1 Pseudomonadota bacterium
TGCAACGGCGTCAAGAAGGGCACTGTTCCTGCCTGCAACTAAGTTATTGGCGGGCTGAAGCCTTCCAGATGCCAAGAACCCGCGCGGTGGCGACGCCGCGCGGATTGTAAAACCAAAAACATGAGCGGCCGCAATGCGCCGCCTTTTGGGGAGGTATTGCATGTCGGTTGCCACCAGCAACGCGCCTGCGACAGCGGCCAGCGCACCAGAATCCACAGCACGCAGATTGCTGCGCCAGACCGAAATTGATCCGCGCATGATCGGCATGATCTTCGCGTTGATGCTGATCTGGGTCGGCTTTGACATCTATGGTGGCATCGTCAACGGCTTTGCGGCGTTTCTTACGCCCCGTAATCTCTTCAACATTTTCGTGCAGACCGCTTCTGTCGCCGTCATGACGACGGGCATGGTTCTGGTCATCGTCACAAGGCAGATCGATCTTTCGGTCGGCTCCATTCTCGGCTTTACCGGCATGGTGGTCGGCGTCACACAGGTCTATTGGCTGCCGCATATTTTTGGCGTTGACAGCCCGATGATCTGGATTGCGGCGGTCGTGCTCGCCATCGCCTTTGGGGCGCTGATCGGCGGCTTTCAGGGTTGGATCATTGCTTATCTCGGTGTGCCGTCGTTCATCGTCACGCTCGGTGGCCAGTTGGTCTGGCGCGGCGCTGCCTGGTGGGTGGCGCGCGGTGAAACTATTGCGCCGCTGGATGATCGGTTTTCGCTGATTGGTGGTGGTTCAGCGGGCTCGATTGGCTTCTGGGCATCATGGGGTCTGTGTGTCGTCGGGATCGTGGCTTTTGCAGCAGCGATCATTGCCGGACGCGGACGCCGCCAGCGCTTCGGATTTCCGCTGCGCCCGGTCTGGGCTGAGGTGTTTGTCGGCTGTCTTGGCGCCGCGGCGCTGATCTGGCTGACATGGATCTTCAATGCCTATTTCTGGCCGCCGATGATCGCCAAGCATTATGCCGAAACGCATCATATCGCGGTGCCTCCGGGCGGCCTGAAAATCCCCTACGGCTACGCCATTCCCGTGCTCATGGCCTTTGCGACGGGCCTTGCCATGACGTTTCTCGCCAAGCGCACGCGCTTTGGCCGCTATGTCTACGCCATCGGCGGCAACCCTGAGGCGGCGGCGCTGGCCGGCGTCAATACCAAGCGCATCGTCATGCTGGTGTTTGCGCTGATGGGCGCACTTGCCGGCATTTCCGCTTGCATCGACAGCGCCCGTCTCGATTCAGCGACCAATGCGCTGGGTCAGTTTGACGAGCTTTATGTCATTGCCGCGGCCGTGATCGGTGGCACTTCGCTGGCTGGTGGTGTCGGGAGCATCTATGGCGCCATGCTGGGCGCGCTGGTGATGCAATCGCTGCAATCGGGCATGGTGCTGATCGGCGTTGATTCCGCGGTGCAACAGATGGTGGTGGGCCTCGTTCTGGTCGTCGCCGTCTATCTCGACACGATTTATCGCCAGAAGGTGAAGTGAGGCTTTCCATGGACGCAACAGCATCTTCCCCTTCAGCATCGCCGCTTGTGGTCATGAAGGACATTTCCATCGCCTTTGGTGGCATCAAAGCGGTCGATCGGGCCAGCCTCGATCTTTTTCCCGGCGAAGTCGTCGGGTTGCTCGGTCATAATGGCGCCGGCAAATCCACGCTGATCAAGATCCTTTCCGGCGCATACAAGCGCGATGCCGGTGAAATCCTTGTCGACGGCGCGCCGGTCGCGATCGACAATCCGCGTGATGCCAAGAAATTCGGTATCGAGACAATCTATCAAACTCTGGCTCTCGCCGATAATGTCGACGCCGCTTCCAATCTTTATCTCGGCCGCGAATTGCTGACGCGCTGGGGCACTTTGGATGATGCGGCGATGGAATCGCAGGCGCGCAAGGTGATGGGTCGCCTCAATCCGAATTTCCGCCGCTTCAAAGACCCCGTGAGCTCGCTTTCGGGTGGTCAGCGCCAGTCTGTCGCCATTGCCCGCGCCATTCATTTCAACGCACGCATCCTGATCATGGATGAGCCCACTGCGGCACTCGGCCCGCAGGAAACGGCGCAAGTCGGTGAATTGATCAAGCAACTCAAGGCCGAGGGCATCGGAATCTTCCTGATCAGCCACGATATTCACGACGTGTTCGATCTGGCGGACCGGATCGTGGTGATGAAAAATGGTCAGGTTGTCGGCAGCGCCCGCGTGCAGGATGTCACAAAGGATGAAGTGCTCGGCATGATCATTCTGGGAAAATGCCCTCCGGGGGCGACACCCGGGCTGGGGGCGATGCAATAGGCGCAATTTCGGCACGGTTGCGCTTGCAAAGCTCACGGCGAATGCGCATGTAGCGCACGAGTTTCGACCGGAGCCTGAATGATGACGATGATTGCGGCCAGCGCGCCACCACCGGCCCTGCAATGGGTGAAAGACACGGATACAGCGGGTTTTCGACAGGATGTGCTGAGCGAGTCAAACCGGCAGCCGGTGCTGGTTGATTTTTGGGCACCTTGGTGCGGCCCCTGCAAACAGCTTACCCCCGTCATCGAGAAGGCTGTGCAAGCGGCCGGCGGCAAGGTCAAGCTGGTCAAGCTCAATATCGAGGAACACCCGCAAATTGCTGGCCAACTCGGGATTCAATCCATTCCCGCGGTGGTCGCGTTTCAACGCGGTCAACCCATCGACGGATTTGTCGGCGCCTTGCCTGAGTCGCAGGTGCGCGGCTTTATCGAGCGTCTGGTCGGGCCTATCGCCGATCCGGCCAGCGACGTGATAGCAGAAGCTGAGGCCTTGGCTGCGGCGGGTGACGAGGCCGGTGCAGAGGCACTGTTTGACCGCGTGTTGGCGCAAGATCCGACCCAAACTGCGGCATTGGCCGGGAAGGCGCGCCTTGAAGTGCAACGCGGTGACAGTGCCAGTGCACAGGCGACGCTGGCCAAAGCCAGTGCCAAAGCTCAGCAGGATCCGAAAATCACCGCCGTGCAGGCGCTGATTGATATTGCCGCACAAGCCTCCAGTGTCGGCGATGTCGGCGAGTTGCAGCGCCGGATTGCGGCCGATCCCAAGGATTTTCAGGCGCGCTTCGACCTCGCTTTGGCGCTGAACCAAAACGACAGGCGCGATGAAGCAGCTGACGCCCTTCTTGAAATCATCAAAACGAACCGCACATGGGACGATGACGGTGCGCGCAAGCAGCTGGTGCAATTCTTCGACGCCTGGGGCCAGACCGAAGCGGCCACCCAGACAGCGCGACGGAAATTGTCCTCCTTGCTGTTTTCTTGAGGTGCGGCTGCGATAGTCATGAAAGGTTGCCAATGAGCTTCAAACGCAGCTACCTGAGCATTGCCGATCTGCCTGCGGTTATTCCGGTGTTTCCGCTTGGCGGAGCGCTGTTGTTGCCGCGCGGAGATTTGCCGCTCAATATATTCGAGCCGCGCTATCTGGCGATGGTCGATGCCGCGCTTGCGGGATCGAGGCTGATCGGCATGGTGCAGCCGAGCCGCGACACCGAGGAGCCTCTGCCCGCCCTCGCCAAGGTTGGTTGCCTTGGGCGCATCACCCAGATCGCCGAAATGACCGACGGACGCTATCATCTGGTGTTGACCGGTGTGTGCAGATTTGGCGTCGCAGAGGAGCTCGATGTCACCACTGCCTATCGTCAGTGCCACGCCGATTATCAGGATTATAGTGCCGACCTCGTAGCTGATCTCGCCGAAAATCAAGTGAACCGGGCTGGAGTCATCGCGGCGCTGCGTCAGTTCGCCGATATCCATAGTTTGCATGTCGATTGGGAGAGCATCGAGTCGGCGAGCAATGAATCACTCGTCAACGCACTTTCGATGATGGCGCCCTTCGGCTTGCTGGAGAAACAGGCGCTGCTGGAGGCCCATGATCTACCTGCCCGCGCTGAAATGCTGATCGCCATCAGCCAGATGGATCTGGCGCGCACTGGCGCGGCTTCCAGCGTTCTGCAATAGGTGGCAGGCATGGCCGAGAACAACCCCACTTGGGACAGCGAAGACACCGACCACATGCGCGGGCGCATCAGCCCCCGCCTGCTGGAGGTGCTGGTATGCCCGCAGACGCGCGGCTTGCTGCGCTATGATGCGGCGGCGCAGGAGTTGATCTCCGACTCGGCCGGCCTCGTTTATCCGTTGCGCAATGGCATGGCCATCATGCTTGTCGAGGAGGCCCGTCCGCTGGAGCCGTGAGATTTGCGGCATGGCGGATGATGCGGGCTTTCAGCCCCGGTGCGCGGTCAACGACACCCATGCCCAGATCACGAACCCTTCGCAGCGGCATTATATCATTGGAAAACAGTGCATTGAAGCCCTCCATGGCCGCCGCCATGGCCACCGCTGGCGCTCGCCGGGCGCGTTGGTAGTCTTCCAATGTTTCCTCGTTACCCAGCGGCAGGCCAAGGCCGGCCGCAAGGCCAACGCCATCGGCCAGAGCCTCGGCATCGGCGAGACCAAGATTGAGCCCCTGCCCTGCCAGCGGGTGAATGCCATGCGCCGCATCGCCTGCCAGGGCCAGCCTTGGGGCAATGAAACTGCGCGCTATGCCCAGCGCCAGCGGAAATGATTGTGGCCTGTCAACCAATGTGATCTCGCCGAGATGATGGCCGAAACAGGCTTCGATTTCGCGAGCCAGCGCGGATTGGTCGAGGCTCATCAGATGCTGTGCCGCTGCATGCGGCTGGCTCCAGACGATCGAGGCGCGGTTGCCAGCCATGGGCAACAAGGCGAAGGGCCCGCCGGGCAGAAAATGCTGCACGGCCACCCCGCCATGCGGACGCTCGAGCTGCAAGGTCGCCACCAGGCCGTTCTGGCCATAATCATGGCGACTGACGCCAATGCGAGCGCGGCTGCGAATTGGTGAAGGGCGGCCATCGGCAGCGACCAGCAAGTCGGCGCGCAGACTGCCGCCATCCGCCAGACTTATCGTGCGCCCCTCATCTTCGAGCCTGTCATTGGTGACGCTGGTGGCACGCAAGGCCACACCGGCCACGGCGCAAGCGACGCGCAAGGTTTCGATCAGCACGTCTTCGCTGACCACATGGGCGAAAGCTTCGCCCGGCGTAATTTCGCCGCTCAGTTTCAGATAGATCGGGCGCAGCACGTCTTGCAATTGCGAATCGCTGATGTGCATGGCGGTCACCGGCCATGCCGCGTCGCCAAGATGCTGCCAGACGCCGAGACTCTCCAAAAACCGGCGCGGCCCGGCGGCAATGGTGGAGACGCGCCCGGCTTTGCGCGCACCTGCCAGTCCGGGATCGCAAACCGTGACATCAACCAGTGCCGGCGCGCTCTGGCGCAGTCGCAATGCCAGGGCCAATCCCACAATGCCGCCACCGCCAGTCACCAGATGCTGCTTTGGAGGAAAATATGCCATGAGTGAGAACTGCCCTGATGCAAGATGGCCGCGCGGCAACCCTAATGAGCAGCGCGCAGCCGGTCAAATCGGCCTTGCGCGGCAATGGTCAGCTTGACGCCAGCGCCCGGTATGGTTCACCTGTGGACAGTCAAGTCACAGGAACCTCCATGCCGTCATCATCCCCAAACGAGCCGGATAGCGATCCGGTTGCCGATCTCGTTGCGCTGCTTGATCTCGAGACCATCGAGGTCAATATCTTTCGCGGCGTCAGCCCCAAGGTCGGTTGGCAGCGGGTCTTTGGCGGCCTGGTGATTGCACAAGCCCTTGTTGCCGCGACCCGCACGGTTGCTGGACGAGTGCCGCATTCTCTGCACGCCTATTTCATGCTGGGCGGTGATCCGGCAGTGCCGATCATTTACGAAGTTGATCGCATCCGCGATGGCCGCAGTTTCACAACCCGGCGGGTCGTTGCGATTCAACATGGGCAGGCGATTTTTTCGTTGGCGGCTTCCTTCCAGATCGAAGAACCGGGGCTGGAACACGCATTTGCCATGCCAGAGGTGCCCGATCCCGAATCGCTGCCAACCGAGGCGCAGGTCATGGCCTCCCTCGGCGATGCTGTGCCCGAGTCGGTGCGGCGCTATTTCGCGCGCAAGCGCGCTGTTGAATTTCGTCCCGTCGGCACCTCGCGCTTTTTGCGGCGTGGTGGCAAATTGCCCGCCCAGCAAATGATGTGGGTGAAAACCGTGTCGAAGCTGGGCGATGATCCAGCTTTGCATCGGGCCGTGCTCGCCTATCTTTCCGATATGACGCTGCTCGACACGGCGCTGATCAGCCATGGCAAATCGGTGTTCGATCGCAATTTGCAGGTTGCCAGCCTCGATCACGCGCTGTGGTTTCATCGGTCGTTTCGCGCCGATGAATGGTTGCTCTATGTCCAGGACAGCCCCAATACCAGCGGCGGACGCGGCCTGACCCGTGGCTCGCTTTATAGCCGCGATGGGGCGCTGGTCGCTTCGGTGGCGCAAGAGGGCCTCATCCGCCTGCGCGAACCGCCGTCGGCATGAAACTGCCTTTTTGTTGAGCATTAATGTGATGACTTTTTAGGCACGGAACGCGACGGATCCGCGCAAATGGCGGGCATGGCGCGAAATTCCTTAAGGTTTGCTTCACCATTGTGGCAAATCCGCCACATTTGCCCCGGCTTGAGGGCCTCCCTGATCACCAGCGCGAAATTTGGCACGGCATTTGTTTGATCACGTGGCAGTGCCGTACCGCGGCGCTGTTGAAGGATCGAAACGAGGCCGCCCTGCTGCTTTTGCCGGGCCCGACAGAGGGACTACGAAATGAAAATCGTTATGGCGATTATCAAGCCATTCAAGCTCGAAGAGGTGCGCGACGCGCTCACTGCGATCGGCGTGCATGGTCTGACGGTAACTGAAGTCAAGGGCTATGGCCGCCAGAAGGGCCATACCGAAATTTATCGCGGCGCTGAATATGCCGTGAGCTTTCTGCCCAAAATCAAGATCGAAGTGGCGATAGCCGCTGACATGACCGACAGGGTTGTGGACGCGATCACCACGGCGGCGCGCACCGGACAGATCGGCGATGGCAAGATTTTTGTCACGCCGCTTGAGGCTACCGTGCGCATTCGCACCGGCGAAAAAGATGCGGACGCGCTCTGAGCGCACGTCCCGCAACACATCACTTTCCCATCATTCGGAGTTTTCAGACATGAGACTGGTTCCACCGCCAAAGACAGCGCTCAAAGCGCTCGGCATTGGCCTCCTTCTGGCCGGCATTTGCGCTTCCAGCGCCTTCGCCGATGCAGCTCACCCGATCGACAAGGGCGATACGTCCTGGCTGCTGACGTCTTCGGCGCTCGTGCTGATGATGTCGATCCCCGGCCTTGCGCTGTTTTATGGTGGCCTCGTGCGCACCAAGAACATGGCGTCGGTGCTCGCACAAGTGTTCATGATCGTGTCCCTGGTTGGCGTGGTCTGGGTGCTTTACGGCTACGGCCTCGCGTTTGGCGATGGCGGTTCGTGGAATGCCTATATCGGCGGTTTCGGCAAAGCCTTCCTCATGGGGGTGACGTCGGACTCGGCATGGCCGACCTTCTCGAACCACGCTTATGTCCCGGAACTGGCCTATATGGTGTTCCAGATGACATTCGCGATGATCACGCCCGCGCTCATCGTCGGCGCCTTTGCCGAGCGCATGAAGTTCTCGGCGGTGGTGTTGTTCATGCTGCTCTGGGTCACGGTCATCTATTTCCCGGTTGCGCACTGGGTCTGGAGTTCGGTCACGCCGGATGATGTCGCCAAGGCTGCCAAGGCCATTGCCGATGCTGGCAAAGACCCCGTGAAGCTGAAGGCTGCGCAGGCCATGATGGATGCTGCGGCTGGCCCGACCGCCGCCGGATGGCTTTCGGCCGGCAGTGCGCCGTGGATGGGCGGCGTCGGTGCGCTCGACTTTGCCGGTGGCACCGTCGTGCACATCAACGCTGGTATCGCGGGCCTGGTTGGCGCGCTGGTGCTCGGCAAGCGTATCGGCTACCCCAAGGAACCGATGTCGCCGCACTCGCTGACCATGACCATGATCGGCGCCTCGCTGCTCTGGGTTGGCTGGTTCGGTTTCAATGCCGGTTCCAACCTTGAAGCCACCGGCGTTACCGCGCTGGCCTTCGTCAACACCATGGTAGCCACCGCTGCGGCGGCGCTGTCCTGGATGTTCGTGGAATGGTTCGAGAAGGGCAAGCCGACCTTGCTCGGCCTGTGCTCGGGTGCTGTTGCCGGTTTGGTGGCCGTTACCCCCGCATCCGGCTTTGCCGGCCCGATGGGATCCGTGGTTCTGGGTCTCATGGTCAGCCCGATCTGCTTCTTCTTCGTGTCACGTGTGAAGCAGATGTTTGGCTATGATGATGCTCTCGATGTGTTCGGCGTGCACTGCGTGGGTGGTATCACCGGCGCGCTGATGACCGGGATTCTGGTCAATCCGGCGCTGGGCGGTGTCGGTATCACCGACTACACCAACATTGCGCATGGCAATGCTGGCGTCTACGCTTTCGGCCCGCAGATGATTGCACAGTTCACGGCCGTCATCGCGACCTTGCTGTGGTCAGGCATCGGCTCGTTCCTGCTCTACAAGCTGGTGGATGTTGTCATCGGCCTGCGTCCGGCTCCCGATGCCGAGCGTGAAGGTCTCGATATCACCGACCTTGGCGAGCGCGCCTACAATTACTGATCAAAGCCCCGGCGGCGGCCATGCCGACGCCGGGCGTCCTCCTCCCAGCACCTGGCGACCTTCGCGAGAGGGTCGCCTTTTTAATGCTTCTTGTGGCTGGATGCGGGGGTGAACAGGCTTTGGACATGCCCCGACACGACGGCCTGGCCTGATGTCAGATTATAGGTGAGCACATCGCCGCGCGTGACATTCGGCCCCTGGGTCAGGGTCACATGGCCGGTCACAACAACCCGGTTTGCTGCCTTTTCGTAGGTGGCATGGGCACCGGTTCCCACTTCCTGACCCGATGTCACGGTCACGGGTCCATCGGCTTCCATGCGCTGCACCGAATTACCCGTGGGGGCCGGGCCGACCGAAGCGCCATTGCCGCCCGGGGCCTGCGTTAGAAAAATCGTCAGGCTGGAAGCCTTCAGCGTGCTTTTTCCCTGGCGCGCCAGCACGCCGCCGGAATAAATCAGCTTTTGCTCCTTGCTGAGATAATCAAGTTTTCCGGCATTGATAGACACCGGGTCTTTGGAATTGCCGCCCGGCAAAAGCGCGGCAGCTTGCCCCTGAGCCAGCGCCACTTGCGGCACGGCAAACATCAACGCAACCAGAACCCTCGTATATCTCATGGTTTAAGCTCCCCGCCGACGGGCGCAGTCGGCGCCCCAGGCTGCATGATTGAAACGACATTACCGACAAAGGTCACAATGCTGCCATTGTCTGAAACATGCAGGCTGTCGCCCCTGATGCTGCCCGTCGAGGTGATCAGACGCGCCGGATGTGTCGAATTGACAGCACTGGTCTTCAAATCCACCACGGCATCCTGCATGCGCAACTTGTAGCCTGAATCATCGTCCAGACTGATGCCGCCAGATAGAAGCATGAGGTTGGTTTTAGCGTCATAATGGCCCTTGGGGGCCAAGAGCACGGCGCTGGATTTGTCCGCCATGGCAAATTTGGCGTGGATGGTCGCAAGGTCGATCAAGTTCGGGTCTTTGATATCCTGAACGCCGCTGAGTGCCGACACGGCATAGGCGCGCCCGTCATTGCGATAGCCGGTCATGCGCGGTCGCTTGATGATCACCTTGCTGCCATCGAGGCCGAGCGCCTTGACCGCGATGCCCTTGGGCACTTTGGCGAGCGGATTGTAAAACGACAACGCCACCAATGCCGCTGCACCAAACCCCACGCCCAGCAACAACACGCGCCGCAGCAACCGCACGCGGGCGCTGTGGCGCGCCGCATCGGCAAAGGCCTGTGCTCGTGGATGGGGGTGCGAAGTGCCGCCACTCATGGCCTCAATCCTCACGCATGCGAAAATATGTCGTGCTCGGGCCAGCCCATCAGATCCAGCCGCGCCCGCGCCGGCAAAAACTCAAAGCAGGCTTTTGCGACGTCATCGCGGCCTTCGCGCGCCAGCATGATGTCGAGCTTCTGACGCAAAGCGTGCAGGTGCAACACATCGGACGCCGCATAGCTCATCTGCGCCTCGGTCAAAAGCGTGGCGCCCCAATCGGAGGATTGCTGTTGTTTTGACAATTCAATCGCCAGCAATTCACGCACCAGATCCTTCAGGCCATGACGGTCAGTATAGGTGCGCGCCAGTTTCGAAGCGATCTTGGTGCAATAAACCGGCGCAGCATAGACGCCAAAGGCATGAGCCAGGGCGGCAATATCGAATCTGGCGAAATGAAACAGTTTGGTCACTGTGCGATCGGCCAGCAGCCGGGTCAGGTTGGGCGCTGATTTCTGGCCGGGCGCGATCTGAACGACATCTACCGAGCCATCGCCCCAGGATAGCTGCACGACACAAAGCCGGTCGCGATGCGGCTGCAGCCCCATGGTTTCCGTATCAATTGCCAGGGCGTCGCTTTTGCGGGTCGAGTCGGGCAAATCGCCCTTGTGCAAACTGATGGTCATGGTGGCGGGGGTTCTCTCGATCAAGACATTTCAGCACCTGATACCATGAATTGAGCCACATGCACCAGAAACCGCAAGCCATCGCCATGCGCGCTGTGACGCACATGGCGAGACCCGGCGTTGCCAAGAAATGATTGACGCCAAAGCCGCATTTTGCGACAAGTCACTTGACAGCTTTGGCGCGGAAGACGCCGACAACGCGCTTGCCTTGGTTTGACGCCAGCGACGAGTGTGCAGCGCCTCGCGTTGCATGGAACATAACAATGGGATTGGATTACAACCAGAATCGGTAACTGGCTCTTTGTAACAATCCGAAAACGCTGCGAGACGGGCGGAGCCCCCTTGTGAACAGGCTGGAGTGAATGCTGGATCGAAGCCGTTTGGATATGACAGGCGCTTCCGGTGCCGAGGTCGCGGAAGGCGCGCGGCGTCCCGAGCGCAGCGTCGCGAAACAGGTGGTGGCCTTTCGTCCCGCGGTCGATCTCGGCATTCTCGATCCCATCGAGATTGACGGTCAAAGGCATTCGACCGGCGATCACCATCTGGTGTCATTGCGCTGGCTCCTGGGGACAGTGCTCACCGGCTTGACCGGTGCACTGCTGGTCGGCTTGTCGATATTTGCCGAGCTTGGCCATCGCAACATGCTGGTGAAGGGGCCGGAAGTCGCTTTGACGGCGCGCACGGCGACCCATGGCACCATCCTGAACCCGCGTCGGCATGATCGTCTATCGCAGCCTGTCGATATCACTGCCGCCAAACAGACCTATGCGGTGCCGGTGGCGATCAAGATCGGCACGCAGGAAATGATGGGGAAGGAATTTTTCACCCATGTTGCGACCCCTCTGACGCTTGCTGGCCTTGGCTATTCCGATGAAGTGCCGAAGTTCAACCCGCTCGACATGATTTCTGGCAGCCACCTCGACCAGCCGGGGGCGACGGCGATGCCCTTGTCCAGCGACACCGGCGTTACTTTCCAGACGTCCGATCTCGATGCTGCCAATGCGCCCGGCGCGCTTGAGGGCCGCCTGCATGAATCGGAGGTCGAAGCCCAGATCGTGGCGAATGGCAAAGCCGACTCGGAGTTGAGCGACAGTGCCAACGAGCCGCTGGCCCCGCAGAAAATGCTGATGCAGACCAGTGAAGCTGCCTATGCGGCATTGCACGGTGGTGCCCAGCGCAAGCTCGATGCCTCGGACTTCAATTCCATCCGTGTGCGCATGGTCGATGCCAATGTCACGTCACTGATGAAATCGCGCAGTCCCGGTCGCCTGAAACCGGATTTGGCGCTGGTGGTGGCTGGTCATAATCAATCGCTGAGCGACCTGCTTCAGAAAGCCGGGGTCGCCACGTCGAGTGCGCTCAGTGTTGCCAGGGCTTTGGCAAGACAACCGCGGGGACTTTACCACGAAGGTGAACAGGTCAAGCTGCAATTTGCCGGTGCGGCGCGCGAATTGGTGCGGGTGGCGCTTTTTGATGGTGACAAGCCGCTCACCACCTTCGCGCTCGGCGATAATGGTCGCTTTGCCTTGCAGGCATCAGCGGCCGCCAGCCAAAGAACCGCGCACCAGACGAGCGACGAAAACAGCATCACGCTTTATGATTCGCTCTATCAATCGGCGCTGCACCAGCATTTACCCAAGCCCATCATTCACGAACTCGTCCAGATCTTTGCCAATGACGTTGATCTTCTGGCGGCGGTTCGTCCTGGCGATTCATTGCAGGTGTTTTATACAGATTCAGTCATCAAGAAGAACTTGCACACGCTGCTCTATGCCTCGCTGCGCACGGAAGATGGCATGCATCGCTATTACCGCTTCCGCAGCGAGGGCTCGCGTTATGTCGATTATTACGATGCAGAGGGCCATTCGTCGCGCAAATTCTTGATCCGCAAGCCCATTTCCGGCGGGCGGATGAGTTCGCCCTTCGGCTGGAGGTTTCATCCAATTCTGCACATCAGCCGCCTGCATACCGGTGTTGACTGGGCCGCGCCGATCGGCACGCCCATTGTCGCGGCAGGCAATGGCACCATTATCAAGGCCGGCTGGTCAACTGGATATGGTCGGCGCGTCGAAATTCAGCACGCCTACGGCTATGTCACGACCTACAACCACATGTCCGCGTTTGGCCGCGGCATCACTGCGGGTGCGCATGTGCGTCAGGGGCAGATCGTCGGCTATGTCGGCATGACTGGCCTCGCCACCGGCCCGCATCTGCATTACGAGGTCAAGATCAACGGCCAGTATCAGGACCCGCTCAAGGTCAAACTTGCCCATAGCAAAGACCTTGATG
This sequence comes from Pseudomonadota bacterium, assembly GCA_021804825.1. Lineage (GTDB taxonomy): Bacteria > Pseudomonadota > Alphaproteobacteria > Rhizobiales > Beijerinckiaceae > REEB77. The sequence goes on from JAJZGX010000070.1 coordinate 12,808, forward strand.
GCAATAACAAGCGCAAATTCGAGGCTGAGCGGCGGCGCATTGATGGTTATATGGCGCAGGCCCCGAATGCGCTGGCTCTGATTGCCGATAACAAACCGCACTGAAGCAAGCCACACTGAAGCAAACTGCAATGGGCGCGGCGGGCTAGGCTCCTGCGAGCCTGGCGCGCAGGGCCTGCGGCAGGCGCGTGGCCCGGCCCTGTTTCACGCAAGCCACCAGCACTTCAGCTGTCACCAGAATGACGTCGCCGCGCCGGATCGTCTGTTGCAGGCGCAAAGAGGCCCCGGCAAGCTCAAGAATGGTGGTGATGACGGCAAGCTCGTCATCCATTTCGGCGGGGCGCTGAAAATCAATCGCCATCTTGCGCACGACAAAGGCGAGCCCGGTCTCGCCCAGCAGACGCTTCTGGTCGATGCCGCAGGCCCGCAACATTTCGGTGCGCGCCCGCTCCAGAAACCTCAGGTAGCTGGCGTGATACACGGCGCCGGAAAAATCGGTATCCTCGTAATAGACCCGCAGGGGCCAGTTATGGCCTTCATTCATCTTGCTCTCGCGATCGACAGGCAAATCCGTAACATCGTCAGATCTTATCATCACTCTGGCGCCAAGCCTCAAGGCAGCGGATGCCTGCCTACCCGGGCCGCCGCATCGAGGAATGTCAAAGTATCGCGCCCTGCCGCACCAGCTCGGCCCGGATGGCGGCGACGCCCGCGGCACCAAGGGCCGCAGCCACACCGGCAGCGTGGCCCGTGGCGAAGGCGGTGCCCATGACCCGCGCCGAAGCATAGGCTGCCGCGTCGGCACCCAGAGTGCGCCCGCCCAACCAGAGGTTGTCGAAATCGGCTGCTTGCAGCGCGCCCGGCGGCACACCAAATGCGCCAGCGCCGCCAATCGGGCGGTATTCCACGCGGCCGGGCCCTGAATGAATTTCCATGGGCCAGCAGCCGAGCGCCACCGCATCGTCGCGCATCCGTCCTTCGGTGAGGGCGATCTCGCGCAAGGGTTCGCGCGTTGCGGCGTGGCGGGTTTCGCGAATGCCGATATTGGGGCCGGTGGCGGCGACATAGGCGGTCTCGAACCCCGGTTCCCGGCGCAATGCAGCAACGGCATGCCACGCGAGCGCGCGTCCGTCGCGTTCGGCGACCGCAAGATCGTCCCCGTCCAGCCCGTTGGTCTCAACTTCAATGCCCAGCCACCAAAGATCAGCCACCCCGGGCAGCGTCGTCATGATGCCGCCGTCGGCCCGCAATTCGGCACGCCCGATCCGGGGCTCGATCCGTGCGAAGGCACGGGCGCGGGCAGCCTTGTCGCGCGCTGCGCCCGGTGGCAAGCCACCGATCCGCAGCGGATAGGAAGCTGGCTGCCCTGCGTGCCGTCCTGCATGCAGCGGGCACGGC
>JAJZGX010000071.1 GCA_021804825.1 Pseudomonadota bacterium
AAAGCCTCCAACGCCCGCAGCGGGTTGGGCTCCCATCCCGGAAATCCGCCCGAAGGCAACAGCCGCCAATGCACGGCAAAAACCAGCACCAGCATGATCCCGAACCAGAAATTCGGAATTGCGAGCCCAATCTGGCTCGCGACCATGATGGCGCCATCGCTTGCCCGGCCATGGCGGGCGGTGGCCGCCATGCCTGCCACCAGCGCGACAGATCCGGCAATAACCATGGCCAGCAGCGCCAGTGGTGCGCTGATCGCAAGGCTTGCCGTCATGAGCGCTGCGATCGACGAATGATAGGCATAAGACAGGCCCAGATGACCACGCAGGATCCCGTATATCCATTCCGCGTAGCGCAGCGGCGCCGGTTGATCGAGCCCCAGCTTATGCGCCAGCGCCGCCACCGTCTGCGGCGTCGCGCTGGCCCCGAGGATAGTTTGGGCGGCATTGCCCGGCAGAATGTCGAGCACGGCAAATATCACGACCGATGCCAGCACCAGCGTCGCAATGAGAAGAACCAGCCGTTGCAGGAGATAGCTTGTCATGCGGCGCGCGCCAGCGCCGGGAAGTGCAAAGCTGCTGACGCAAAGGGCGACATGGGCCGATCTCTTTCACAACGTGTTGCCATCGCGGCCTTTGCAGCTTCGCGCATACCCCTTGAAGGGGACTGGCACCGCGCGCAACGTCGCGGAGTGAAGCAGAATTCACGATGCGGGTAAAGCGCCGGGCGCACGGCCACCCGTCATGGGTTTGATCTGCATATTAGATCATATTCATATATTCAATCAATTAGACGCACAACCTTCGCACGGGCATGATAAAAGTGGAGGCAGAAGCGTGGCCAAAAACATCAACATTTCACAGCCAGTAGGTGACGAGGTCGCCTATACGACCTGCTACATGTGCGCCTGCCGCTGCGGCATCAAGGTGCATCTCAAGGACGGCAAGCTGCGCTACATTGAAGGTAACCGCGATCATCCGGTCAATCGCGGCGTCCTCTGTGCCAAGGGCTCGGCCGGCATCATGACCGCTACCTCGCCCTCGCGGTTGCGCAAGCCGCTCAAGCGCAGCGGCGAGCGTGGCACGGGCACATTTGTCGAGATCGAATGGGACGAGGCCATGGCCATTGTCACGGATCGTCTGGCAAAAATCCGCGCCGAAGACCCCAATCGCCTTGCTTTTTTCACCGGGCGCGACCAGTCGCAGGCGCTGACCGGCTATTTTGCACAAATGTTCGGCACGATGAATTACGCGGCGCATGGCGGCTTTTGCTCCGTCAATATGGCCGCCGCCGGGCTCTATTCGATAGGTGGTGCCTTTTGGGAATTTGGCGAGCCTGATTGGGAGCACGCAAAATTGTTTCTGATGTTCGGCGTGGCCGAAGATCATGATTCCAATCCGATCAAGCTCGGCCTCGGTGTCCTGAAAGGGCGCGGCGCCAAATTCATCTCGGTCAACCCGGTGCGCACCGGCTATTCCGCCATCGCCGATGAACATGTGGCCATAACGCCGGGAACCGACGGCCTGCTCGTCATGGCGCTGATCCATTGCCTGCTGGAAGCTGGCAAAATCGATGCTGAATTTCTGGTGCGCTACACCAATGCGCATCACCTCGTGATCGACGCGCCGGGCAGTGCCGATCACGGCCTCATCGCCCGCAATTCCGACGGCGCGGGTCTGGCCTATGACCGCGAAGCGCAGGGCCTCACGCCAGCCGATGCCAAGGGCATCAACCCCGCGCTGCTCGGAAGCTTTGTGCTTCCCGATGGCCGCAAGGCGCAGCCGGCCTTTGCGCTGGTGGCGCAGCGCTATACCGATCCGGCCTATGCACCCGAGGCGGTGGCCGACCTTTGCGGCCTCGACGCCAAGGACATCAGGCGCATCGCCGGTGAAATCGCCGAGGTCGCCTTCAACCAGCCCGTCATCTTGAACCAGCCGTGGACCGACAGCGCCGGCGTGCGCCACGAGACCATGATCGGGCGTCCGGTGGCGATGCATGCGATGCGCGGCGTCTCAGCCCACTCCAACGGTTTTCATACCTGCCGGGCGATCCATGTCCTGCAAATGCTGATCGGTGCCGTCGATACGCCGGGATCATGGCGTTATAAATCGCCCTATCCCAAGCCCATTCCCCCCGGCCCCGCCCCCGGCGGACACCAGCGTCAGGCCAATGGCGCGCTAGATTTTCCACCTCTGGGCTTTCCGCGCAGCCCGCAGGACCTGCTCGTTGGCAATGATGGCGAGGCGCTGCGGCTGGATCGTGCCTTCTCGTGGGAGGCGCCATTGGGCCTTCACGGCATGATGCACATGGCTATCGGCGAGGCCTATGCCGCCGGGCGCGAGCGGGTCGATACGCTGTTCCTGTTCATGGCGAATATGGCATGGAATTCGGCCATGAACCCGGCTGAAAGCTCTCGGATGCTGACGGCGCGTGATCCCGATGGCAATTATCGTATCCCCTTCGTGATCGTTGCCGACGCCTTTGCCTCTGAAACGGTCGCCTATGCAGATCTGGTCTTGCCCGATGCCACCTATCTCGAGCGTTATGATTGCATCTCGCTGCTCGATCGGCCGATTGGTTCCGCCCATGGCCCGGCTGATGCCATAAGGGTTCCGGTGATCAAGCCTGATCGCGACGTGCGTGCTTTTCAAGGCGTGTTGCTCGATCTGGCGGGACGACTGAAACTGCCGAATTTCGTCGATGCTGACGGAAAACCGCTCTATAAATCCTATCCCGATTATATGATCAATCACCAGCGCAAGCCCGGCGTCGGCCCGCTGGCCGGGTTTCGCGGGCGCGATGGCAAGGCCTTCGGCAAGGGCGAATCCAACCCCGACCAGATCAGCAGCTATGTGGAAAATCACGCCTTCTGGCGTCATCACCTGCCCGCCGATCAACTCTATTTCAAACATGGCAATCGTGCTTATCTCGAAGGCGCGAAGGCCATGGGGCTGATTGATTCTAGTGAGCAGATCGTCCTCAATCTCTACAGCGAGATCATACAACGCTTTCGCCTCGCAGCCGAAGGCCATGGCCCGCATCAGCCGCCCGAGCGCCTGCGCGCGGCCACCAAACGGTTCATGGATCCCTTGCCGATCTGGTATCAGCCGGTCGAGGAAGCGGAAAACGACGCCACCGCATTCCCATTGCATGCGCTGACCCAGCGGCCGATGCCGATGTATCATTCATGGGGCTCGCAAAACCAATGGCTGCGGCAGATTCTGCCTGAAAACCGGCTTTATCTGCACACCAGCCTCGCCAAGCGCCATGGCCTTGGCAATGAAGACTGGGTGCACCTGACCTCACGCAACGGAACCATCACCTGCCAGGTGCGGTTGATGGACGGGCTGGCGCCCGATACCGTCTGGACATGGAATGCCATCGGCAAGCGCAGCGGCACATGGGCTTTGGCGAAGGATGCACCGGAGTCGCAACGCGGCTTTTTGCTGAATCATATCATTTCGGAATATTTGCCGCCCGACAACGCCGGTCACCGGCGCTCCAATTCTGATCCGGTGACCGGTCAGGCCGCCTGGTTTGACGTCATGGTGCGCATCGAGCCTTGCCGCGCCCCGACGCGCACCAGCCAGCCGCAATTTCCGGTATTGCCGCCGCCCCACGCATCCGCGACGAAAGCCCGCCCATGACCAGCCTGTCGCAACCATGGCCCGGGGCCACCAAACTTGGCCTCGTGATCGATCTTGATACCTGCGTCGGCTGCCATGCCTGCGCGGTCTCGTGCAAGGAATGGAACCATGGCGGCGCCTCCGGCCCGCTGCCGGATTATGATTCGCGTGGGCCCAATCCTGATGGTCTGTGGTTCAACCGCATCCATTCCTATGAAACTGAAGGTGGGGCCTGCGGCTCGCGCACCGTGAATTTTCCGCGTTCGTGCCTGCATTGTGAACAGCCGCAATGCGTCACGGTGTGCCCGACCGGGGCCTCCTACAAGCGTGCCGAGGACGGCATCGTGCTGGTCAATGCCGATATCTGCATCGGCTGCAAGCTCTGTTCCTGGGCATGCCCCTATGGCGCGCGCGAGTTTGACGAAGACGAAGGCGTGATGAAGAAATGCACGCTCTGCGTTGATCGCATCTACAACGAGACGCTTCCCGAAGCCGAGCGTGAACCGGCTTGCGTCGCCGCCTGCCCATCTCGCGCCCGCCATTTTGGCGATCTCGGTGACCCAGACAGCGCCGTGTCGCTGCTGGTGCTGGCGCGCGGCGGCGTCGAACTGATGCCGGAACTGGGCTACAAGCCCACCAACCGCTACTTGCCCCCGCGCAAGGCCGTGGTGCCGACCGGGCCGGTGGAAAAGCCCGTGCGCATGGGCACCGGCTTCAGCGCCTCGCTTCTCTCCCTCGTTGATCGGGTTCTCTCGCGATGACGCCTTCGACTTCGGTGCTTCTGCTGACAACTTTGACCGGATTCGGTTATGGCCTGCTCGCATGGCTCGGCGTGTTCGGCGCGACGCGCGGCCTGCCGCAACAGGCCTGGTTCGGCCCGCTGGCGATCGGCTTCGCGCTTGCTTTTGCGAGTGCCGGCCTGTTGGCATCCACGCTGCATCTCGGGCGCCCAGAGCGAGCCTGGCGGGCCTTCAGCCAATGGCGCTCTTCATGGCTCTCGCGTGAGGGCGTAGCTGCGGTTTTGACCTATCTTCCCGCGCTGGCATTTGCGGCATTCTGGTGGTTCGACGGGGCAGGCGCCGACACGACGCAGGTCGCGGGTCTGGCGGCGGGCGCCATGGGGTTGATCACGGTGGGCTGCACCGCGATGATTTACGCCAGCCTCAAACCTGTGCGCCATTGGAACAACGCCCATACCCTGCCGGATTATCTGGTGTTTGCGCTCTATTCCGGGGCGCTGCTGCTGATGCTGGCGCTGGCCCTCGGCGGCGGTGACATCAAGAGTGCGGCCCTGCTGGCCAGTGCGCTCGGATTGGTCAGCCTCGCCGCCAAACTGGCCTATTGGCACCATGTCGATCATGCCGCTCCGCTCGCCACGCTGAGTTCCGCCATCGGCCTGAAAGGCGCCACGGCCCGTCCGCTGGATCGTCCGCATTTCACGCAAAATTACATCCTTCGCGAGATGGGCTTTCAAGTGGCGCGCAAACATGCCACGCGCTTGCGTAAAATTGTGGTGGTATGCGCCTTTCTCGCCCCCTCGCTGCTGGCCCTGGCGGCGGCCTTCGGCCTGTGGCCGGCGGTGATGGCCTTTGTCGCGGTGGTGCTTGGCGCCTGTGGGCTTCTGGTTGAGCGCTGGTTGTTTTTCGCTCAAGCCGTGCATGTCGCGGCGCTCTATTATGGTCACGAGGCCTAAGGCAGCCATCGAGCACAGCCCGACGGTCTGACATCCTTAAACCATGGCCCTCAGCGATAGGCCGAATCCGCAGCTATATTGCGGGCAATTTCGCGCTCCCAGCGATCGCCATTGGCGAGCAGGCGGGCCTTGTCGTAATAAAGCTCTTCGCGGGTTTCGACTGAAAATTCCGCATTGGGGCCTTCGACAATGGCATCGACCGGGCAGGCCTCCTGACAGAGGCCGCAATAGATGCACTTCACCATGTCGATGTCATAACGCGTGGTGCGGCGGGTGCCGTCATTGTGGCGCGGTCCCGCTTCAATGGTGATGGCTTGCGCCGGGCAAATGGCCTCGCACAGCTTGCAGGCAATGCAGCGCTCCTCGCCATTAGGGTAGCGGCGCAGCGCATGCTCGCCACGAAAGCGTGGCGACTGCGGGTTTTTCTCGTGCGGATAATTCAGCGTCGCCTTGGGCTTGAACATGTAGCGCACGCTCAGCGCCAGCGCGCCCACGAATTCGCTGAGCAACAGGGATTTTGCGGCTTGGTCGAGTTTCATGCTTGCGTCCTCAATGTCCCACGCTGCCCCAACCGGTCAGTTCCAGCACCCCCGCCACGACCACCACGCCCACCAGCGAAATCGGCAGGAACACTTTCCAGCCAAGGCGCATCAATTGATCATAGCGGTAGCGCGGCACGATCACTTTCACCATGGAAAACATGAACACCATCATGAATACCTTGATGACGAACCAGATCACCCCCGGCACCCACGTGAACGGCGCGAAAGGCAGGGGCGGCAGCCAGCCACCCAGAAACAGGATCGTCGCCATGGCGCACATGGTGTAGATCGCCACCAGTTCCGTCAGGAAGTACAGCAGGAACGGCGACGAGGAATATTCCACCATGTAGCCCGCCACCAGTTCCGATTCAGCTTCCGGCAGATCGAACGGCGGCCGGTTGGTCTCGGCCAGCGCAGAAATGAAGAAGATCACAAACATCGGAAACAGCGGGATAAAATACCAGTTCAGCAAGCCGAACCGGCCATTTTGCGCGTTGACGATGTCGGTGAGATTCAGTGAACCGGCGCAGAGCAGCACGGTGATCAGCACAAAGCCGATCGACACTTCATAGGACACCATCTGCGCGGTTGAGCGCAGCGCACTCAAAAACGGGTATTTGGAATTCGACGCCCAGCCCCCCATGATGACGCCATAGACACCCAGTGACGACACCGCGAAAATATAAAGGATGCCGACATTGATGTTGGATACCGCCCAGCCAAAATTGACCGGAATCACCGCCCAGGCGGCAATGGCCAGCACCACGCCAAGAAGGGGTGCCAGCAGAAACAGGCCCTTGTTGGCACCGGCCGGAATCACCGGCTCTTTCAGGATGAATTTCAGGAAGTCGGCGAAGGGCTGCATCGTGCCCCACGGCCCCACGACATTGGGGCCGCGCCGCAATTGTGCCGCCGCCCATATCTTGCGTTCGCCATAAATCAGCACGGCAGTCGCCAGCAGCAGACACACCAGCACGATGACGCTCTTGAGGAGCGCGAACAGCACGACACCCCATGGAAATGCAGATGTCATGCCGTTACTCCGCCGCTTTCAGGTGCAAATGGCTGGTGCGTGCCTGCGTCAGGGCGGAGCATTCCGCCATCACGCTGGAAGCCCGCGCTATCGGGTTGGTGAGATAAAAGTCCGGCACGGCGCTCGCGAAATCGGCGGGCTCGAAAGCCCCACCTTGCGGGGCCTCGCCAAAACGCGCAGGTTCGATCGCGTCCATGTTGGCCATGTGCGGACGCGCAGCATAGAGCGCCGCGCGCAACGCGGCCAGCGTATCAAAGGGCAGTCGCTGGCCGAGCACATCCGACAAGGCCCGAAGCACCGCCCAATCCTCGCGCGCGTCCCCCGGTGGGAAGGAAGCGCGATCCGCCATCTGCACCCGGCCCTCGGTGTTGACGTAGGTTCCTGATTTCTCGGTATAGGCAGCACCGGGCAGGATCACATCGGCGCGATGCGCGCCCCGGTCGCCATGCGTGCCAATGTAAACCGCAAAGGCACCCGGTGCGATGTCGATTTCATCGGCGCCGAGCAGGAAAACAACATCAAGTGCGTCTGCCTTCGCCATGGCGGTAGCATCGAGCCCGCCTTCGCCCGGCACGAAGCCAAGATCAAGCCCGCCAACGCGGCTGGCGGCATGATGCAGCACGTTGAAGCCGTTCCAGTCCTCTGTGATCACGCCCATGGCGCGCGCGCTTTTCAGGGCCGACGCCAGCACCGCTTCGCCGTCCGGGCGGTTGAAAGCTCCCGCCCCGAACACGAACATCGGATGCGGTTCGGCGGCAGGTGCATGAGTTTCAAGCGCCTGCAATGCCGCTGGGCCGGCCCCGAGATAGGCATAGTCATAGGTCAGATCGGCCTTTTCGCCCACGACGTGGAATTTGGTTCCAGCCTTGGCCCAGGCACGGCGGAATCTGGCATTGAGCACCGCAGCTTCACGCCGCGGGTTGCAGCCGACCAGCATGATGGCCCCTGCCTGATCGACGCCCGCCAGCGTCGAATTGAACAAATAGGAAGCACGGCCGAATTTCGGATGCAGCTTCGAGCCATCCTGCCGACAATCAATGTTGGGCGACCCGAGCTTGCCCATCAAGGCCTGCAAGGCAAACATGTCTTCGACCGACGCCAGATCCCCGGCGAGCGCGCCGATCCGCCCTGGCCTCGTTCCCTTCAGCTTGGTAGCAATCTGGCCGAACGCCTCCTGCCAGCTTGCCGGACGCAGACGGCCATTCTCGCGAATATAGGGCCGGTCGAGCCGCTGCTTTTTCAGGCCATCAACCACGTGACGGGTCTTGTCGGAGATCCATTCCTCGTTGATCGCGTCATTGACGAGGGGCAATATGCGCATGACCTCGCGCCCGCGGGTATCGATGCGGATCGAGGAACCCAGCGCGTCCATCACATCCACTGACGGGGTTTTGACATATTCCCAGGCGCGTGCCTGAAAGCTCTGCGGCTTTTGCAGCAGCGCACCGACCGGGCACAGATCCGCGACATTGGCGGAGAGCTCCGAGGTCATCGCCGCTTCAAGATAGGTGGTGATTTCCATATCCTCGCCACGTCCGATTGCGCCCATATCGCCGGTGCCCGCCACTTCAGCGGTAAAGCGCACGCAGCGGGTGCATTGAATGCAGCGGTTCATCGAGGTTTTCACCAGCGGCCCGATGTATTTGTCTTCGACCGCGCGCTTGTTTTCGTGGAAACGCGACGAATCAACGCCAAAGGCCATGGCCTGATCTTGCAGATCGCACTCGCCGCCTTGATCGCAAATCGGGCAATCGAGCGGGTGGTTGATCAGCAGGAACTCCATGACGCCTTCGCGCGCCTTCTTCACCATCGGTGAATTGGTCAGCACCACCGGCGCTTCGCCATTCGGGCCGGGGCGCAGATCGCGCACCGCCATGGCACATGAGGCGGTCGGCTTCGGCGGGCCACCCTTCACTTCAACAAGGCACATGCGGCAATTGCCGGCAATCGACAGGCGTTCGTGGAAACAAAAGCGCGGAACCTCGCTCCCTGCGACTTCGCAAGCCTGAAGCAACGTATATTCCGGCGGCACATCGAGCTCTTTGCCGTCAATGTTGATTTTCGCCATGAAACAACCTGTAAAAATTACACGCCGCGCCCAAGGGCGCGTCGGGTCGACCCACTACCGTCATGCACCACGGCTCTTAGCGCGAAGGCGCGCGCCGTGCAATCAATGATATGGCGTGCTTTGATGCAAAGCGTGCTTCATGGGGGACGATTTTGGGTTTGACGCTTCCGCGCCTGAATGTACTGTCGCCTCCACCCGATACAACCAAGGAAAGGTACGAGCCATGAGCGGCGAAACACTCAAATTCATGGTGCTTTTTCTCATTCCGAGCGCGGTCATGGCCGATTGGGCCAAGATTGACGCTGCCACGCGTCAGGCCTCGGAGTCCAAACTGATGGCGGAATGGCAGGTGTGGATGGCAGAGCACAAGGCGATGATTGTAAGCACCGAGGCCGCCGGCAAGACGCGGCGCGTCACCGCACAGGGGGCGAGCGAGGCCAAAAACGACATTATTCTCTATTCAATGGTCGAGGCGGAGAGCCTTGAAGCTGCGGCCAAGGTCTTTGAGAGCCACCCGCATCTGCAAATTCCCCAGGCCAGCATCGAGGTGATGGCCGTGCGCCCGATGTGAGAATGTGGGAAGCGGCGGATTTTGCATGCGCCGCTTCCCAGCCAGACGCGCCCCTGACAAAAATTTTGATGGCAGCGGCACTTACTGCGCCATGGCCAGCAAACCATCGAGGTCGATGCAAGCTTCAAGATGCTTGGCCAGCGCATCCAGCGTCGCCTCGATGGTCGCTTCATAGGCGAGGGTGGAGGAAGCGCCGATCCAGTCCAGCAGGGCCGCGCGCTGGGCATCGTGATTAAAGAGCCCATGGACATAACATCCGCGAATCAGGTCATCCGGCGCGCGCGCGCCATCGAGACTGCCATCGCTCATGCGCAACCATTGATGTGCCATGGCCGGCCCAACGCTCTTGCCGACGTGCATTTCATAGCCCGTGAACGCGGCGCCATCTGCGAGGCTGACCCCTGCCACTGCCTCAAGCCGCTTGCTGCCCGTCAGTTCCGTCGCAAGATTGAGCAAGCCAAGGCCCGGCACGGTTTCAGCTTCGCCTTCCATGCCGTGAGGGTCACTTACCGTGCGGCCCAGCATCTGCATCCCGGCACAAATGCCCATGACCTTGCCGCCGCGCCGCACATGCGCCAGAACGTCAATATCCCAGCCCTGTGCACGCAGAAACCGCAAATCGGCGATGGTGGCCTTGGAACCGGGCAGGATGATCAGATCACAGACCGGCAGAGGCTGGCCCGGCTCAACAAAGACCAGATCAACCGTGGGCTCCTGCGCCAGCGGGTCGAAATCATCGAAATTGGCGAGGCGTGACAGGCGCGGAATGGCGATGGTCACAGCCTTGTCGCGGCTAACACGACCCAGCCCGCCACGCCGCTCCAGAGCTGCTGCATCCTCGGCGGGCAGGCGATGTGCGGCCATGAAATGCGGGATCAGCCCTAGAGCCTGCCAGCCTGTTTTCGCCGCAATCAGGCTCATGCCATCGGCAAACAGCGTGGGGTCGCCGCGAAACCTGTTGACCAGAAATCCCTTGATGCGGCCCGCATCGTCCGGCGCCAGCACCGCTTTGGTGCCGACAATCTGCGCGATCACGCCGCCACGGTCGATGTCGCCCAACAGCACCACAGGCACATCGGCGGCACCTGCAAAGCCCATATTGGCGATATCATGGGCGCGCAGATTGATCTCCGCCGTGCTGCCCGCGCCCTCCACCAGCACCAGATCGCACCGGGCCTTAAGGCGCTCGAAACTTTCGAGCACAGGCCCCATCAACTGCGGCTTCAAGCGCTGGTAATCCCGCGCCTTGGCGTTGCCGAAAATCCTGCCCTTCACGATGACCTGCGCCCCGATCTCGCTTTGCGGCTTGAGCAGAACCGGATTCATGTCCGTGTGCGGGGCAACCCCGCAGGCAAGCGCCTGCAACGCCTGAGCGCGGCCGATCTCGCCGCCATCGGCGGTAACGGCAGCATTATTCGACATGTTCTGTGGCTTGAACGGCAGCACACGCATCCCGCGCCGCATGTAAGCCCGGCACAGGCCCGCCACGATCAGCGATTTGCCGACATCCGACCCTGTGCCCTGAACCATCAGGGTTCTGGCCGTCAAAATTCGATGCCTTGCTGAGCCCGCACGCCAGCGGCAAAATGATGCTTGAGCGCCGTCATTTCCGTGACCATATCCGCCAGTGCAATCAACTCCGGCTTGGCGTTGCGCCCGGTGACGACGATGTGCAGATCAGCCCGGCGCGCCGCAAGAACCGCCAGGACCTCGCTAAGGTCGAGATAATCATAGCGCAGCGCGATGTTGAGTTCATCGAGCACAATGAGCTTGATCGACGGATCGGCCATGAGTGCCTGGGCCTGCTTCCAGGCGCGTGTCGCTGCGGCAACATCGCGGGCGCGGTCTTGCGTTTCCCACGTGAAACCTTCGCCCATCGTGTGCCAGGCGATGCTGTCGCCAAAGCGCGCCAGCGCCCGTTTCTCGCCGGTGTCCCATGCACCTTTGATGAATTGCACCACGCCGATGTTCCAGTCGTGGCCAAGAGCGCGCAGGATCAGACCAAAGGCCGCCGTGGATTTGCCTTTGCCCGCGCCGGTATGAACGATCAGCAGACCCTTCTCGTGCACAGTTTTTGCTGCAACTTCCGCATCTTGAACCGCTTTGCGCTTGGCCATTTTGTCGCGGTGGCGCTGCTCGAAGGGCGTGATATTGTTGATCATCGTGCGATGGTCTCGTTGTTTCGTGGTCTCGTTAAGTCAAACACCAAAGCTTCGCGGCCCGCAAGCCGGATCAAAGGCGCACCCATGGCAAGCTCCAACCGCGATCACTGGCAGGGCGTCTATCAGAACAAGGCCGATACCAGCGTTAGCTGGTATGAGGCGACACCACAATTATCGCTGTCCTTGATTCAAGCCACAAACATCATGCCCCCAGCACGCATCATCGACATTGGCGGCGGTGCATCACGGCTGGTCGATCACATTCTGGCACAAGGTTACCGGGCAAGCGTGCTTGATCTTTCAGGCGCAGCACTGGCGGTCGCGCGGGCGCGCCTCAAAGATTTGGCCGCGTCAGTCACGTGGATTGAGGCCGACGTGACGCGTTTTGCCCCGCCCGAACCCTATAATCTCTGGCATGATCGCGCCGCGCTGCATTTTTTGAACGAACCCGAGGCGCAGCGCGCCTATGTCAAGGTTCTCACCCATGCTTTGCGGCCGGGCGGCTTCGCCATTATCGGCACCTTCGCGCTGGATGGGCCGGAAACATGCAGTGGCCTGCCCGTCCAGCGGCATGATGCCACCAGCCTCGCGGCTTTGTTCGGCAAGGAATTTCATCTCGTCAGCACCATGCGTCAAACCCACATGACGCCCGGCGGCGGCGCGCAGAAATTCCAGTTTTCCACATTTCAGCGATCAGGTGCCTGATCTGAAGGAACGAGGTTTCAGCATAGGTGCAAGCCGGAACTATCCACGTCCCACCAAGGCGCGCAGGGCACCTAAATCCTTGGCAAACACACGGATGCCGTCGCTCAGTTTTTCGGTGGCCATGGCGTCACCGTTGAGCATCCAGCGGAAGGTTTTTTCGTCCATGTCAATGCGATCTGGCGCTGGGCCGGGATGCTGCGGATCGAGCGCGCGCTGCAGTGTGCCCGCGTCATTTTCCAGTTCCTGCAACAATTGCGGCGAGATCGTCAGGCGATCGCAACCGCTGAGCCCTTCGATTTCGCCGGTATTGCGAAACGAGGCCCCCATCACCACCGTCTTGATGCCAAAGGCCTTGTAATAGGCATAGATAGTGCGCACCGACAGCACACCCGGATCGGTCTCGGTCGTATAGGGGCCGCCGCCGTTTTTGACATGCCAATCCAGAATGCGCCCGACAAACGGCGAAATCAAAAACACTTTTGCCTGCGCACAGGCCAGCGCTTGCGCCAACGAAAACACCAAAGTCAGGTTGCAGTTGATCCCCTGCTTTTCCAGTTCGGCGGCGGCTTGCGCGCCTTCCCAGGTCGCGGCAATCTTGATCAGGATACGCTCGCGGCCTATGCCGCGCGCGGCATAATCGGCGATGATGGCCTTGGCCTTGGCAATGGTCGCCGCCGCGTCAAACGACAGATCCGCGTCGACTTCCGTCGAAACCCGGCCCGGCACGATCTTGGTCAGTTCGACGCCAAAATTCACCGCCAGACGATCCGTGACGAGGTGGGCCGAAGCGCCGGTGCGTCGGCCCCAGGAAATCGCTTCTTCAACCAGCGGCGCATAGGCCGGCAGTTGCGCCGCCTTGAGAATCAAGGATGGGTTGGTGGTGGCGTCCACCGGCTTGAATTTGGCAATGGATGCCATGTCACCCGTATCGGCAACGACAACGCTCATCGCACGCAACTGATCCAGTTTGCTCGTCATTTTGTCCTCTTGGTTTAGCAGGGCTCAGAGCGCGGCCTGCGGATCGATCAATATCGCCCTGAAGTCATTGACATTGGTGCGTGTGGGGCCGGTCATCACCAAATCGCCGAGGGCTGCAAAAAACCCATAGCCGTCATTATCGGCCAAAAGCGCACGGGCGTCGATCCCCTTGGCCTTGGCCCGCGCAAGGCTGTCTGGAACCAGCAAGGCTCCGGCATTATCCTCGGTTCCATCTATGCCATCGGTATCGCAGGCAATCGCGCTGATACCCTCTTGGCCTTGCAACGCAACCCCCAGTGCCAGCAGAAATTCGGCATTGCGACCGCCGCGCCCCTTGCCGCGCAGGGTCACCGAAGTTTCGCCGCCAGAAATCAGCACACAAGGCGCAGCGGCAGGCTGCTGGTAGCGCGCGCATTGGCGTGCGATTCCCGCCATCACGCGCGCCACATCCGCGGCTTCGCCCTCGATCGCATCGCCAAGGATAACCGGCCTGTAGCCGGCCTTGCGCGCCACCTCTGCCGCCGCCTCCAGCGAGGCCTGAGGCCGTGCGATGATGGCGCTTTGGCTGTTGGCGAACAGCGGGTCTCCCGGCTTCGGCGTTTCGGCGAGCGGGTTATCGAGCCAGGCGGCAATGGCGGCGGGCGGGGTAATGGCATAACGCGCCAACACCGCGCGTGCATCGGCCAGCGTGGTCGCGTCCGGCACTGTCGGCCCCGAGGCAATAACGGAGGGATCATCGCCCGGCACATCGGAAATCATCAGCGTGACAACACGCG
>JAJZGX010000072.1 GCA_021804825.1 Pseudomonadota bacterium
TGCGTTTACGAAAATCGCGCAGAAATCAACGTTTGGCGAGCAAATCGCGAATTTCGGTCAGCAGCACCTGCTCTGCACTGGGAGCAGGCGGTGCCGCCGGAGCTGCCGCTTCTTCTTTCTTCAGCTTTACCATGGCGCGGACGATGAAGAACAGAACCAGCGCAATGATCAGGAAATTGAAGCATATCTGAATGAAATTACCCCAAGCCCAGACCGCGCCCTGCTTCTTGGCATCGGCCAGCGCCGCGGCAGTGACTTTCGCGCTTAAGGGAACGAAGTGATTCGAAAAGTCGACCCCACCCGTCACCAGACCAATAAGCGGCATGATGATATCATCGACCAACGAGCCGATGATTTTTCCAAAGGCAGCGCCAAGAACCACACCAATGGCGAGATCTACCGCATTCCCCTTTACTGCAAAATCTCTGAATTCTTTAAGCATAGCGCCCTCTCCTCAATGCTTCACGTTGTCTTCAATCGCATACCGATGCACATTCTCGGCGAGCAAATCCACGCAGAAATTATACGCAGCTCGCACAAGGCTCAGAATAGGTGCAATTATTTGGGGCGCAAGCGAAAAATGCAGCGCGCACGGCGCGTGGCGGTTTTGCGCACCACCTTTGCCGTGCAAGGTCTGCAATTGTTGCAAAACGGCGCGACCTAGACCACATTGAAATTCACGCTTGAATTCATGCGTTCGCGGCGAAATTTCCGGGGTTGAATGTTTCGATGTCAAGCACAGAAGTCATCGTTGTCGCTCTGGTCTATCTTGCTATCATGTTTGCCGTCGCTTCATGGGGCGATGCCAATGGCGGTCGTATTTTCAAGGGCCACCGTCGCAGCATGCTTTATGCCCTGGGACTTGGCGTCTACTGCACATCCTGGACGTTTTACGGCTCGGTCGGCCTCGCCAGTCGCACGGGGTTTGATTTTATTCCGGTTTATCTTGGCCCCATACTCGTCCTGATCTTCGGCCGCCGCATGATCGTCCGGGCGCTGGAATTGATCCAGTCGCAGCACATCACCTCCATCGCCGATTTCCTGTCGGCGCGCTATGGCAAGCGCGAATCGGTGGCAGCAACCGTCGCTTTGATCATGGTGATCGGTACGGTGCCCTACATAGCCTTGCAGATCAAAGCCATATCGAGTTCGATGGTTCTGGTCGAAAACTCCAGCATGAACCTGTCGGCCGATCAGATCGCCGCCATGGCTCTGCACGCCGGTCTGGTGGTGTCGGGCCTGCTGGCGTTGTTTGCCATGGCCTTCGGCACAAGACGCATTGAGGCGACCGAGCATCAGGATGGCCTGATGTTTGCCATCGCCATCGAATCCGTGGTGAAATTGCTGGCGTTTCTCAGCGTCGGCATTCTCGTCACCTGGGGGCTGTTTCCCGGGCCATCGCATCTGCTGCGCGCCGCCATGGCGCAAGCCGATGTCCGCGAGATTTTTACCCATGGCCTTTCGCTGACCGACTGGATTGTGGTGACATTGTTGTCGGGCATGGCGGTCATGCTGCTTCCGCGCCAGTTCCATGTGATGTTTGTGGAAAACCGCGACCGCCGCGATGTCGAACGCGCCGCGATGATTTTTCCAACCTATCTGGTGCTGATCAACCTGTTCGTGGTGCCTATTGCCATGGCCGGCCTGCTCAGCCTGCCGCAGGCGGGACTTGACCGCGACTGGACGGTGCTGGCCTTGCCGCTCGCCACCCATCACGTGGCAATTGCGCTGGTGGCCATGATCGGCGGGTTTTCCGCCGCAACTGCCATGGTCATTGTCGCCTGTGTGGCTTTGTCGATCATGGTTTCGAATGATCTGGTCATTCCGATGCTGCTGCGCTGGCGCGCCTTGCGGCCGCGCGCTGGCACCGCCGACATTACCGTGCTGATCCTGCTGATCCGCCGCGTGGCGATTGCGGCCATCATCGCCTGCGCCTATCTCTATCTGCGCTTCACCGATGATCAGGCGCTGGTTTCCATAGGATTGTTGTCCTTTGCCGCCATTGCCCAGGTCGCGCCGGCATTTATTGGCGGCATTTATTGGCGGGGTGGCACGGCGCGCGGCGTTCTGGCGGGCTTGATCATCGGCTTTGCCGCCTGGTTCGGCTTGCTGTTCTTGCCATCACTATTCCAGACCGGGCCGAAGATACCGGACTGGATGCTGGCCGAACATGCAAGCCTCTTTGTGCAGACTCATCTGGGCCTTAACCTTTCGTCGCTTTCCTGCGGCGCGCTGATCAGTCTGGCGCTCAATATTTTCGCCTTTGTCGCGGTCTCGCGCAGCGGCAACCAGACGATGATCGAGCAATTGCAGACCCGCATCTTCGTCGGCGGCAGTGCCGCGGGCGTGACCCGCGACGCAGCAAAGCCCTGGCGCAGCCGCCTCAGCGCCGCTGAACTCGAAGCTTCGGTCGCCCGCTATCTGGGGCCCGAACGCGCCCGCCTCGCCTTTGCGACCTATGCGGCGCGCCGCGGGCGCCCGCTCGACAAGGGCGGCGAGATCGACATCGAGACCATGCGCTTTGCCGAACAGACACTGGCCTCGGTGATTGGTGCAGCTTCGGCCCGGCTCGTGTTGTCTTTGACCCTGCGCCAGCATAATTTCTCGCGCACGGCAGCGCTGGAAATCGTCGATGAAGCCTCGGCTGCCATCCGCGATAGCCAGAACCTGCTGCAACACGCGATTGATTTTGCCCAGCAGGGCATCACCGTGTTCGATTCCAATCTGCAATTGGTGTTCTGGAATCGCGAATTCATCGAAATGTTCAATTTCCCGCCAAACCAGTTACGCATGGGAATGAAGCTCGAGGAGATCGTGCGCAACAACATTGCCCGTGGCATTTATGGGCCAGGCGATCCGCAGACCTTGGTGGCGCGGCGGATTGAATTCCTGACCAACCGCAACGAGCCCTCGCGCCTGCGCCTCGGTGGCCATGACGGCCGCCCGGCCATTGTCATCGAAGTTCGTTCATCGCGCATGCCGGAGGGCGGGCTGGTCACCACCTATTCGGATGTGTCGCTGCAGGTCGAGGCCGAAGAAACCCTTGGCGCGGTCAACGAAACGCTGGAACAGCGCGTGCGCGAACGCACCGACGAACTCACGCGCCTCAATGCGGAACTGGAGCGCGCCCGCGCCTCGGCCGAAGATGCCAACCAGTCGAAGACGCGGTTTCTGGCCGCGGCCAGCCATGATATTTTGCAACCCCTGAACGCCGCGCGATTGTTTTCGACGGCTTTGGTCGAGCGTGGCAATCCCGGCGCAGAGCCCACGGGCGCGCAGGAGAGCGCCGACCTCGCCCGCAAGATCGACGCGTCACTGGAGGCGGTCGAGGAAATCCTCACCGCTCTGCTGGACATGTCGCGCCTTGATGCCGGCGCGATGAAGGCGGAGACTACGGTCTTCCGCATTGATGACATTCTCAACCAGTTGAAGCTGGAATTTGCGCCGCTCGCGGAAGAAAAGCACCTGAAGCTGACCTTTGCGCCCTGCCATCATGCGGTGCGCTCCGACCGGCGTCTGCTGCGTCGCCTGCTGCAAAATCTTGTCTCCAATGCCATCAAATACACGCCCAAGGGCCGCGTGCTGGTGGGGTGCCGGGTGCGCAGGGGACGCCTGAAGGTCGAAATCTGGGACACCGGGCTCGGCATACCGGAAAACAAGCACAAGATCGTGTTTCAGGAATTCGAGCGGCTGGAATCGGGGGCTCGCACGGCGCAAGGTCTGGGGCTTGGCCTGTCGATTGTTGAACGCATTGCCCGCGTCCTTGGCCATCGCATCATCCTTGAATCGTGGCCGGGCAAGGGCTCGATGTTCGCGGTTGAAGTGCCCGTGGCAGCCAATATGCCAAGCCGGGTTTCGGTGCCCGAAAGCCAGACGGCGTCGCGCCACCTGCCCCTTGAAGGGCTCAAGATCATCGCCATCGACGATGAAGCCCGCATTCTGGAGGGTATGACGGTGCTGCTGGAGGGGTGGGGATGCCAGGTCATGACCGCCCTTGGCCTGAATGCAGCCGCCGAGAATCTGCGCGCGCTGCACGAAGTGCCGGACGCCATTCTGGCCGATTATCACCTCGGCGATGAACTCGGCATTGATGTGATTGCGGCGCTGCGGGCCGAATTCGGGATGCAGATTCCGGCCATTCTAATGACTGCCGACCGCAGCCAGGCGGTGCGGGTCGAGGCCACCATGCGCGACATCAACCTCCTGCACAAGCCCGTGAAGCCCGCTGCCTTGCGCGCGCTGCTGACGCAATGGCGCGTTGCCCGCCAAGCCGCCGAATGAGCGGGCTCAAGGCACGCTAAACCCTGCCCGTCCTGATATGATCGCATCTTCCAGCAGTTCGAGACGGTCCTGACCCCAGAATAATTCGCCATCGCGCACATAGGTTGGCGAGCCGAAAATGCCGCGTTCGACAGCGGCGCGGCTGGCGGCTTCATAGGCGGCAAGCACGGGCGCGCTCTGTGCCGCGGTAATCAGCGCCGGGCCATCGGCCCCGGTTGCGGTGAGCAAAGCCTCGAGCGTCGCGGCATCAGCGCCGTCGCGTTCCTGCGCGAAGGTCGCCTCGAAAAGCCTCGCCATGAAGCCCGGCACATCACCCCCGGCCGCGCCGAGCGCTTGCACGCAGCAATCAGCCAGCGTCGGATTCATAGGAAAATATTTCGGCTTCAGCTTGATCGCGATGCCGCGCTTGTCGCGCCAGCGCTGCAGTTCCAGAAGCCGGTAGGCCTGGCGCGCAGGGTGCCGCTTGGCCAGCGGCAGCCCGCCGGTTTCGGGAAATACCATTCCCAGATTCACCGGATGATAGCGGATATCGAGACCATGGCGCTTCGCCATGTCGACAAACTTCTGGTGTCCGAGATAGGCCCAGGGGCTGGTCATGGTGAAATAATAATCAATCGGGTGATCAGGCATATCCAGCATCCGGCCTTTGTGCGTTGCGATCGGCCCTTGCAAAGTTTTTGAAGCGCCAACGGATCATGTTACCGTTGCTGACGGCATTGAATCAAGCGACTCGGGGGCGTGATGCGAGCGGATATTGAGATCGCGCGGGCAGCAAAACTGCGCGCCATGGCCGATGTTGCCGCTGAAATCGGCGTTCCCGCCAGCGCCCTCCATCCCTATGGCCATCATATTGCCAAGGTCGATGCCGGTTTCATTGCCGGCCTTTCCGGCCGTCCGCAAGGCAAGCTGGTGCTGGTGACCGCGATCTCGCCAACACCGGCCGGCGAAGGCAAGACGACCACCACCGTTGGCCTTGGCGATGGCTTGCGCGCCCTTGGTGCCAAAACCGCCATATGCCTTCGCGAGCCCTCGCTCGGCCCGTCCTTCGGCATGAAGGGCGGTGCAGCCGGCGGCGGCATGGCTCAAATCGTGCCGATGGAGCAGATCAACCTGCATTTCACCGGCGATTTTCACGCCATAACCAGCGCCCATAACCTGCTGGCGGCGCTGATCGACAATCATTTGCACTGGGGCAACAAGCTCGGCCTCGATCCGCGCCGCATCACATGGCGTCGCGCGCTCGACATGAATGACCGCGCGCTGCGCGACATCGTGCTGGGCCTCGGCGGCCCGGCCAATGGCCTGCCGCGCGAGGGCGGCTTTGACATAACCGTCGCCTCCGAAGTCATGGCGGTGTTCTGTCTCGCGCGCGATCTTGGCGAACTCGAAGCCCGGCTGGGTGCGATGGTGATCGGCTACACCCATGATGGCCGCGCGGTGAGCGCGCAGGATCTCGATGCCGCCGGGGCCATGACCGTGCTCCTCAAGGATGCGCTGCAACCCAATCTGGTGCAGAGCCTCGGCGGCACGCCGGCCTTTGTGCATGGCGGCCCCTTTGCCAACATCGCCCATGGCTGCAATTCGCTGGTCGCCACGAGCGCGGCATTGCGCCTTGCGGATTATGTCATCACCGAAGCCGGATTCGGGGCTGATCTTGGTGCCGAAAAATTCTTTGACATCAAATGCCGCAAGGGCGGCCTCGCACCCGATGCTGTCGTGCTGGTCGCGACCATCAGGGCGCTGAAAATGCACGGTGGCGTCGCACGCAGCGATCTCGGCGCAGAAAATATCGCCGCTCTGCAAGACGGCACAGTCAATCTCGCCCGCCATCTTGCCAATCTGCAACAATTCGGGGTGCCCGTTGTGGTGGCGATCAATCATTTCGCCACCGACACCGCTGCAGAACACGCGTGCCTCAAGGAAATTTGTGCCGGACTTGGTGTGGCGGCCCATACCTGCCGCCACTGGGCCGAAGGTGGTGTCGGCGCCCTCGATTTGGCCAAAGCCGTCAAGACCCTCGCCGATTCAGGCGCAGCGAAGTTTCAGCCGCTTTATGGTGATGATCTGCCGCTGATCGAGAAGTTGCGACACATTGCCCGCACTATCTATGGCGCTGCCGACATCGAGGTTTCCACCAGGCTGCAACAGCAATTTGCCGACCTGCAGCAACGCGGCTATGGCCACCTGCCGGTTTGCGTCGCCAAGACGCAATATTCCTTTTCAGCGGATCCTGACCGGCGCGGCGCACCGCAGGGGCACATAGTGCCGCTGCGTGAATTGCGTCTGGCGGCCGGCGCAGGCTTTGTCGTCGCCATCTGCGGGGACATCATGACCATGCCGGGCCTGCCGCGCGAACCCGCCGCCGCCCGCATCAGAGTGAATGCGCAGGGCGAAGTCGAAGGTCTGTTTTGACGATTAGGCAGCGCGCACGTGCCGCACCGGGGCCTCGATTCGTGCCAGCGCACCGGCGTCCCGCAAGTGCTGCTTGATGTCCGCCAGCTTCGCGCCTGACGGGATACGAATGAAAGCAATATCGGCCTTTTGGGCCACCGCAGCCTTCAGACGATCAAGCGCCGGATCATGGCAGACGCTGAGAAGATCGACGAATGCCAGAGGATAGCGGCCCTTGTCGACGATCAGAAAATCCGGGCGCACATGCTTGACCGTGTCATAATGCGGCCCGTTCTTGAACACCGCACCAAAACTGACTTGCGCATGGATCTGCAAACCCGGCTCGAATTCATCGGCGAGCAGAGCATGACGCAACGTTTCGTGCATGTCCTCCTCGACCCATTTCATCAATTCGACCTTGGTCAAGTTATAATTCGAAGTTTCGAGGCTAGCAGCCAGAATATCCGCGAGTTCCATACGATTGCCTTTCCCAGTAGCAATCGAGAGGTTAAGCAACTCCTATAAATTTGCTGATAAAATACTTGGAAAGTAAATATAAAAAAATTTCATTCAAATTTTATGAAATTGCCAAGCTCCGGACATGGCGCAGATTTCGCCACGCAATCGCAATCTCGCCAAGCCGATGGGCTTCAAGTGAGACGCCGCGCCCCTTGCGAAACCTGTATCCTTGATGCTACACCGCACGCCGTCGATGGCCTCGTGGCGGAATGGTTACGTAGCGGACTGCAAATCCGCGTATCCCGGTTCGATTCCGGGCGAGGCCTCCATTGATCTTGCGCGCTGGAAGACGAATGCCGCCAAGTCGTTCGATGGTCAGTGCGCTTTGGCCAGCAACTCATAATGCTCGCGCACCAGCAAAGCCCCATATTTGCGCTCCAACCGCCGCACCGTGAAATGGCCATGCGCCAGATGCTGAAAATGTGAAATGAAGGCGAGGTTGACGCTCGCACCGCCCATCGCGCCAATAACCGGCACCGCCTGCGCCGCCAGCTTTTGCGACAAGGTGACGCCAAATCGCGCTGCAATCTGGGTCATGAGCCGCACCAGCACCGGCGCGGCCTCGTCCACCACCTGGGCGCTCGCCAGATAGCGAACCGCTTCCTGCACCGATTGCGCCAGCACGATACGCGCCGCAAAATATGAGCTTTCCAGCGCCGCTGCATCTCTGCTCTTGCCGCCGCCAAGTGCCAGCACTTCGAGGCAGGCCACCGCTGCGTCCGGTTGGTTGAGGTCTTCGCCTTCGTGCACCGCGATTTCCCCGATCGAGCGCAGCATCAGCGCCGTCGAGACCGGCAGTTCGAGCGCCATGGCACCAAGGCCAAAAGCACCGCCGGCCGCTCCGGTGATCGCCACCATGCTTCGCGACCTTGATTTCGACGCCCTGATTTCGGCCAGCGAGATCACAGGGGCGTTTGTGCGGCGGCGTTTGAGCGTTGCAAGCGCCGTATGCAAAGCCGCGCGCAGGCCCATGGCGGCACCACGCTGCGCCATCTTCGCAAAGCGCGCGGGAATAAACTGCCCCACAATATCCAATTGCCGCCCCGTGAAGGCGCTGACCCGCGCCACCAGGCTGGTGCGCTCCAGCGCCGCCACCGCGCCCTTGAGACTTGCCATGTCTTCGGGGGAAATTTCCACCTGCTGCCCTTCGAAAATTTGCGGGGCGGTCGCAGGGTTACGTTGAAACGAACGGTCCAAAGCCATGATGCGACCCTCTCGCGGCCCAAACGCCGACAGCCTGCCCTGATATGGGGTCGCGATCATGACTGCGAAAGGCCGTAGCTCTGGAAAAATCCGCGCCGCCGAAACGCCCAAAAGCCGCCGCGTTAACCGCATTTCTCCAGTTGCGTTAGGTATTGGCATCAGGTCGCCGGACCAAGACCCAACGCGCCGGCGCCGCCAATTTCTGCATTTCATTCGTTTTTTCAACGTGTTGCGTGGAAATCATTCAAATTGTCGGTAATTTTCCAACCAAGTATTGATGTTAATATATAAAACTACAAACGTAAATCGAGTTCAATAAAATGCCATTGTTTTATTTTCATGCGTGGCAAAGCCCCGGGTTCATTGTCTCTGCAGTTCAGGAGACATGGTCATGCGTCGGCTTATTGGAACAATTATTGCCTCAATGATTTCAGTTGCAGGGCTTTCGATGATGACCGCGCCTCAGGCCGGTGCCGCCATGATGCAGGCTTCGAGTGCTCAGGTTGGCCGCCAGACCAGCGTGCCTTACGGCTGGGTGGATTTTTGCCAGCGCTACCGCAACCAGTGCCCTGACAACATGCTGCCGGCCACCGACATTGCGCTGAACCCCAGCGACTTTGCCGAAATCAGCCGCGTCAACCACATGGTCAATCAGTCCATCCAGCCCGTGACCGACGAAGATCATTGGCACAAGGTGGATCAGTGGGACCTGCCGATGGATGGGCGCGGCGATTGCGAAGATTACGCTCTACTGAAGCGCAAGCTCCTGATCGAAAAAGGCTTTCCGCGTCAGGCGCTGCTCATCACCGTGGTTCGTGATGAGCACAATGAAGGCCATGCCATCCTGACGATGGTCACCGACCACGGCGACTTCGTGCTTGATAACTTGCACGATTCCATCAAGCCGTGGAGCCGCACCGGCTATCGTTTCATCAAGCGTCAGTCGCAGCAGAACCCCAATGTCTGGGTGCATATTGAAGGCGCGGCCAAAGTGGCAGTGGTCGCCAGCAACAACTGAGCACATACCCCTACATCAGGTTCAGCCAGGCGATGGCTGCAAATCCGGCAATCGCGCAATAATAAGCAAAGGGCGCCAGCGCACCTTGATCATGTGATTTGAACCAGCGCATCAGAAAGGTGGTGCTGGCATAGGCAAACACCCCCGACACAACGAAGCTCATCAGCGCCAGCAAGCCGAGCGCATGGTGATCGATCTTCGGAATTTCGTGTGCAGCGGCGCCAAAAATAATCGGCGTCGCCATGAGAAAGGCAAAGCGGGCCGAATCCTCGTGATTGAGCCCGACAAAAATGCCGCCAAGCACCGTTGTCCCCGACCGCGAAAAGCCGGGGATCAACGCCAGCGCCTGCGCAAAGCCGATGCCCAGCGCGCTTTCCCACCCCATCGTATCGAGCGTGACGGTGCCATCGGACTTGCGCAATCGCTCACCCAGCAACAACAACAAGCCATTGATAATCAGGAATATCGCTGCCAGCATCGGCGTCGCAAAAGCGTGCTTCAGCTTTTTTTCGAGCAGAAACCCCAGCACGGCGGCCGGGATGGTGGCGATCACCAGCATGATGAACAAGCGCCGATCCAGCGCCCCGCGATCGCTCTTGCGGCCGAGCACCGACAGGCCGAATTCGAGCCAATCATGGCGAAAGTAAATCAGCAAGGCCACTGCCGTGCCAAAATGCATGGTCACGACCAGCGGCAAAAAATTATCGCTCTTTTCGATCGCATGCCAGCCGAGCAGCGCCGGCACGATCACCGTATGGCCGAGGCTGCTGACCGGAAACAATTCGGTGACGCCTTGAAGGATGGAAAGCAGCAGTGCCTGGAGGAACGACATGGTTCGGTCTTTCGTGCGAAGTTGCGAATCACTGGCGGTAAACTCTGCTGCGCTTTGCCGCGTCACTCGAAGCTTGTAAAGGTTGCGTGGCACGCCAACAGCGCATCGCAATCCCCCCGGCACAAGAAAACAGCCGGTTCATTGCGCGTTCACAAACGCTACTTTAGCCTGTTGATATGTGGCGTCCTTGGTTCACTTGCGCGGGATTTGACCTGCAAAGAAAATCGCCACATTGTTGCGCTAGCGGGAAGGTTGTTCAGGCAATTTTCCCGGCTTTTGAGGAGATTAGCATGAAAGTTCATTTGAAATTGGCAGCCCTCGCGGCTGCGTTATTCATGACGGCCCCGCTCGCCATGGCACCGGCTTCGGCAGCGACCGTCATGCAGGCCTGCAGTGCAAAATATCAGGCGGCAAAAACTGCCAACACGCTTGGCGGCCAAACATGGGGCACATTCCTGCGCCAGTGCCGCGCGAACGGCAACGGCACGATCGTTGTCGCCCGTGCCAAGAAAACCGCGGTTGCGGCGGGTGGAAACTCGGCCAAGGCCTGTAATGCCAATTACAAGGCTGCCAAAACTGGCGGCACGCTCAATGGCATGAAGAAGAAAGCCTTCATGACGCAATGCGAGAGTGGCACCGCCGCCGCAGCGCCAGCCGCCGCGCCCGCCGCAGCTCCGGCGCCCATGGCCAAATCGGGCACGTCGAAAAAGACTTGCAACGCCGATTACAAAGCCGCCAAAACTGGCGGAACGCTCAATGGCATGAAGAAAAAGGCCTATATGGCGCAATGCGAAGCTGGCACTGCCGCGCCCGCTCCTGCTGCCGTCACCCCGGCCGCCGCACCCATGAAAACCGCGACACCGGCGGCCACTGGCACCCAGACAGCCGGCCGCACCGCCGAACATGCCCGCCAAAAGCAATGCGGCGCCCAGTGGCGCGCCAACAAGGCGCAGCTCATCGCGGCAACGCCGGGCCTCACCTGGCCGAAATATTGGAGCACCTGCAACAAGCAGCTCAAGGCCGCAGGCCACTGAACCCTGTTGGCGGACTTTGACCGCGACATGAAACATCAAGGGCCGCACCATGGTGCGGCCCTTGTGTGATGCGCGAACAGCAAATACCGCCCGCCTCAATGGCCCACATAGGCAAAGGCCGAAATCCCGACACCTGCGGCCGTCAGGGCGATGGAGGCCAGCCACGGCCATTTCTGACCTCTTGTGATGATCGCCACCGTCGCAATGGCAATCGCCACATGCACCAGAGTGACCCCGATTGTCAGAATGTGATGGCGGCTTTCATGCCCTTCCGCCTCAGCCAGCTTTTCGTCACGCTGCTTTTCATATTCCTTGGCTTTGGCGATGATTTCCTTGCCGCGACCGGCATTGTGGTCGGCCGCAGCCTTGTTGGCGGCAGCAGAGGGGCCGCCATTGCTGGCTGCAATCTCATACATCGTCTGCTTCAGCATTTTGGCCTGATAATAGGCATATTGATCAGAGGCCAGGTTCTGCGAGAGAACTGCGGTGTTCTTTTCCGAAATCGCCTTGCCGCTCTCCACCGTCTCAAGCGAGCCAATCGTCGCGGCAATCACCGCCAGAATCGCAATGGTGACAGAAACCGTCATGATGAACGGGTTGGACTCATGGGCTGCATGCACGGCATGTTCGGCGTGTTCGAGGTGCTCTGAGGTTTGATCTTCCAAGACCGGAATCCTTTCAAATTGCACCCAGTATGCCTGAAAGCAGGTTGAGCGCAACTGACCGTGATTCAACCCAGTGCTTAGCCGCACCGCGCTTCAGCGCAGCGACCACTCATAAGGGGATATTATCGTGCTTTTTCCAGGGGTTCTCCAGCGCCTTGCCGCGCAGCATGGCGAGGGCGCGCGCGACACGCCGACGCGTGGCATGTGGCATGATGACTTCGTCGATATAGCCACGCTCGGCCGCGACAAACGGCGACAGAAACCGCTCCTCATAGTCCTTGGTGCGGGTGGCAATCTTGTCATCGTCGCCGATGTCGGCACGAAATATGATCTCGACCGCGCCCTTGGCCCCCATCACCGCAATCTGCGCCGTGGGCCAGGCATAATTGACATCGCCGCGCAGGTGCTTCGAGGCCATCACGTCATAGGCCCCGCCAAAGGCCTTGCGGGTGATGATGGTGACTTTGGGCACGGTGGCTTCCGCATAGGCGAACAGCAGCTTGGCACCATGCTTGATCAGCCCGCCATATTCCTGCGCCGTTCCTGGCAAGAATCCCGGGACATCGACCAGCGTGATGATGGGAATGTTGAAACAATCGCAAAAGCGCACAAACCGCGCCGCCTTGCGCGAGGCATCAGAATCGAGCACGCCTGCCAGCACCAGCGGCTGATTGGCCACAATCCCGACCGTGCGCCCCTCGATGCGGGCAAATCCGGTGATGATATTGCGGGCATGTGCTTCCTGAATCTCGAAAAAATCGCCCTCATCGACCATTTTCGCAATGAGTTCATGCATGTCATAGGGCTTGTTGGCACTTTGCGGGATCAGCGTATCGAGCGACATATCCATGCGCTCGCCATCATCGAAGGTGGGCATTTCCGGCACGTCAACAGTGTTGGAAGCCGGCAGAAAATCGATGAGGCGGCGCATTTGCAGCAAGGCTTCGACATCATTGTCAAAGGCCTTGTCGGCAATGGAGGATTTGGTCGTATGCACCGAGGCGCCGCCAAGTTCCTCGGCGGTGACGCTCTCATTGGTGACGGTTTTCACGACTTCGGGGCCGGTGACGAACATATAGCTGGTGTCGCGCACCATGAAGATGAAATCAGTCATGGCTGGCGAATAAACGTCGCCCCCCGCGCAGGGCCCCATGATCACCGAGATTTGCGGAATGACGCCGGACGCCAGCACATTGCGCTGAAACACCTCGCCATAACCACCGAGCGCCGCGACCCCCTCCTGGATGCGTGCCCCGCCTGCATCAAACAGCCCGATGATCGGCGCACGGTTTTTGAGCGCCATATCCTGAATTTTGGTGATCTTCTGAGCATGGGTCTCGGATAGGGAGCCGCCGAAGACTGTAAAATCCTTGGCAAACAGGAACACTGTGCGCCCGTTCACCGTGCCCCAACCGGTCACGACGCCATCGCCCGGGACATGGCTCTTGTCCATCTCGAAATCCGTGGCGCGGTGCTGGACGAACATGTCGAATTCTTCAAAAGATCCCTCGTCCAGCAACAATTCGATGCGCTCGCGTGCCGTGAGCTTGCCGCGCTTGTGCTGGGCCGCAACCCGCGCCGCGCCGCCACCAGCCCGCGCCAGCTTGCGGCGCGCTTCAAGGGAGTCGAGAATTTCTTTCATCGGTCAAGCGCTCTTCAGTAAAGCCACGTCACCTGCGCTTGTTAGCATAGCCCGAAGCCTTTGCCAGCCGGACTTTGGAGGGGTGGCGGCTCATGCAGGAAGGCAACAATGATTTTCACCGCAAGTAGCGCAACGACGAAGCAGCCCTCCCCGCCATTGCGAGCAGCGCAGTGACAAAGCAACTACCCCCGTCATTGCGAGCAGCGCAGCGACGAAGCAACCCAGGGGTTTCGGGAGCCCTTGCGCAAAGATCAAGCCAGCCCCCTAGGTTGCTTCGCTAGCGCTCGCAATGACGGCGATGGGGAGCTCGCAACGACGGCCATGGGGAGCATCATCAACCCCCGTCATTGCGAGGGCGCAGCACCACGCCCACTCCCCGTCATTGCGAGGAGCGTAGCGACGAAGCAACCTAGGGGTTTCGGGAGCCCTTGCGCAAAGATCAAGCCAGCCCCCTGGGTTGCTTCGCTAACGCTCGCAATGA